>NZ_CP092370.1:2297612-2625842 GCF_028473145.1 Flavobacterium sp. CBA20B-1 | reverse complement strand
AGATGTAAACAACGTTATTCAATCATACATCAAAGAAGAAAACCGTGTGATTATCTTAACCGGACCTGAAAAAGAAGGATTAAAAACACCTACCGAAAAAGATGTATTGGCTGCTTTAGATGTATCAAAAGTTGAAATTACGCCTTATGAAGATGCAGTAGTTGCAGAATCATTAATTCGCAAAGAAATCAAACCAGGTAAGGTTACTAATACAACTAAAAATGATAAGTTGGGTACTACTACTTTAACGCTATCAAACGGTGCAAAAGTTACCTACAAAAAAACCGATTTTAAAAATGATGAAATTGTGTTTGGTGCAAGAAGTTTTGGTGGTTTTAACTTGATAGACAACGAAACCTATAAAAAAATACAACACGCATCAGGTTCTGTTCCACAAGCAGGTATTGCAGGTATGGATCAAAATGCTTTGGCTAAATTCAATACAGGTAAATTGTATCGTGTATCACCTTATGTGGGTGGCATCACTGAAGGTTTCTCTGGAAATGCAACACCAAAAGATTTAGAGTTTTTATTCCAATCGGTACACGCATATTTCACTGATTTGAATTACGATGAAAAAGCGTTTGAATCTGAAAAAAACAAAACAAAATCTTATTTAGCAAACATTATGGCGATGCCGGAAGTATTCTTCCAAATAGAGCTTTCAGATTTTATGTATGGCCACAATGCGCGTTACTCGTCACCAATTCCTACAGAAAAAGATTGGGACAACACCGATTATAAAAAAGCTTACGAATTGTATAAAGAGCGTTTTGCAGATGCAAGCGACTTTGAATTTTTCTTTGTTGGAAATGTTACCGATGAGCAAATGAAATCGATGTCGGAAAAATATATTGCTTCATTACCTGCTTTAAATCGCAAAGAAACACCTAAAGATACAGGTTTCCGCGCAAAAACAGGAATCCACAAAAAAGAAGTATTTAAAGGAACAGACGACAAAGCTTCGGTTCGCATTTCTTACGGTGGCGAAACTACTTATTCACAAAAAGAAAACCTAGCAATGCAAGCTTTAGGCGAAATTTTAACGATTAAATTGATCGAAGAATTACGCGAAAAAGAAGGCGGTGTGTATGGTGCTGGTGCACGTGGTAGCTTAAGCAAATTGCCTTATGGTTCTTACGATTTCTCTATTTCGTACCCAACCAATCCAAAAGATGCTGATAAATTAATTGAATTGACTTTGAAAGAAGTTGAAAAAATTCAGCAAAACGGACCAGATGCAAAGGATTTAGATAAATTCAAAGAAGGTGAAATGACCGATTACACGAAATCTTTGAAAGAAAACAAATATTGGTTAGGCGTTTTAACAAATGCATTCTCTGAGCAAGAAAACCCAGAAAAAGCTTTAGATTTTGAAAAGAACTTAAAAGCTTTAACGGTGAAAGATGTTCAAGAAGTAGCTAAAAAATACTTAACTAAAAACCGTGTAATAGCTGTTTTAAAACCAGAAACTGCTAAAAAATAGTTTTTTAAATTGAATGGTATAAAAAACTCCGATTGAAATTTCAATCGGAGTTTTTTTTTATAACGTGGATTCATGCATCTTAAAAAATGCATTATTAGGTATTAGTTTTTCTAATCTATCAATGTTTTTAATTTTTAAATCATTGCTAAATGCATCAATATGTTTGCTGTGATGCACATCGCTTCCCACAAAATCGTACATATTTTCTTTTAATAAATAATCGGCTACTTCAGTAATTCCGCTGCCATAATATCCTGTGCTACTCAGTAAATTCATTTGAAACAAACATCCCGCACTTTTTAACTTTTTAAAACTTGCATAATCTCTTTTATAGAAATTATAGCGTTCTGGATGTGCCAAAATGGGTTGGTAATTCTGTGATTGAAGTTCCATTATTATTTCGTATAACTGAATAGGCGGATTTATATAAGACATTTCAACCAACACATAATTGTCTTTTAAACATAATAAACGCTCATTTTCTAATCGTTTTAAAAAAGAATCATCCATTAAATATTCAGATGCTACTCTGAATTGTGCAGTTGAAAAACCCAATTCGCTTTTCACTTTTTCATATTGCTGTGTAATGCCTTCTTTAGTGTTCTCCCAAACCAAAGGTGTGGTGTGAGGTGTGGTTATAAATTGCTCAAAACCAAACGACTTTAAGTTTTCAATTAATTTTTTTGTATCGTTTAACGATTTGCTTCCGTCGTCTAAACCATATAATAAATGTGAATGTATATCCATAAATGCATCGGGCATTATTTCTTTAAGTGCTTTCTTCTTTTTTAAAAAACTAAACATTGGTTACTTTTAACTTTGGTAATATCTTTCTCATTCTCAAAAATAGTGCCACAATATAGACCAAATGCAGTGTTATCAAGGGTGCAGCAACCTGTATTAATTCTAGTCCCATAAAAATCAGCCCTATAACGGTTAAAGCTATTGCGACAAATAGCATTTTTATGCTACGAAATAGAAGTGCAAGAAAAAATAATGGATTGTAGAAAAAAATCCACACATTTAAAAATAATTCTTCGTGTTGGCTGTAAAGGCTTATTGCTAAAAAAAACAGGCTAAAAACGGCTGTGACTAGAAAATAGATTTTTTGAGCACTGTGTTTAAAAGCAAACAACGCAACTAAAAGTACAATGCCCCACAATGTGTAAACCGAATTCAGTGAAATTCCTTTTTGCTCTATTTTTTTTGCATACAGTACCTTTTCTTTTTGTACAATTTCTTGATTATATTGAAGGGCATCTTGCAGCTTTACTGGCAAAAAGATCAACTTATTTTGCTGGTTAGTTGGGTATCCAAATAGCAGGTTAATGCCTAATTTTTCAAAATAATGCGCATTTAAACCTTCATTCAAAATAAATCGATAGGAATGATTATTAGCCGGAAAGTTTGCATTCAAAGGTTTTTGGGTGGCATTATTGATCACATCAACCACCTTTGTGGTACAATTGTTTTTAATAAAACCGTAGGTGTAATAACGCTTTGGACCTTTTAACTGACTGTTGATATCGTTCCAAATTGCCATTTTTTGGTTGTATGACAAATGAAGTTCTTGCTCTATAACCTGTCGGTTGTCTAAAGTGTAGCTGTTAAAAAAGTCACTGAAAGAAGACACATCAAGGTAATAAAGCAAATTGCCTTTTACAAATTTGCTGTAGAAATTGGGTGTTCTAAAATCGAACATTCCCCAATTGTAAACCACATCCAAATTTTGATTAAAATCTTTTACTCGCAACGCCGTGTGCCCAAAAAGGGTGTACATTTCATCGCCTGTTCCGCATGTTAAAACGCTAATTTCTGCTTGCTCTGTTAAATAAGAAGGTTGTGATTGGGTGTATAAAAATGAAAAACAACAAATAATACATAACATTTGTTGTTTAAACGTGTGAATGAAATTAGTCATTTGATTTTGAAAAAATACCTAAATCTAGTTTTAGTGAAAAGATGTTTGAATACAGCGATGCACTTTGGTCACCGATGTCGGTCAATGCGTAATCTACCTGAATTCCTTTATATTTGAACCCTAAACCAATGTTGGGTTGAAAGGTTACTTTTTCAGAATTATCAATTTGTAATTCGTTTTGGAAATTACCCACACCGGCACGCACAAACACCATTCGATCATACCCAAATTCAAACCCGGCAGAAGGTTGAATACTGAAAGCTGAAGTGGAAATTAAAGCATTTGTTTCGTAAAATTCCGTATGCAAAACTGCAGCTGTTGTAAGGTTAAATTTTTCTGATAATGCAAAATCTCTTGCCACACCAAGTTGTAGTTTTGGCAACGTTAGTTCGGTAGTTTCAGGGAGTGTTTGATTTTGACCTTCCACAGCTCCTCTAATTTTTTCAAATTCGGCTTCATTGATATTCCAAACGTTGTAAGTGGTAGTGATATCGCGAGCCATTAATCCAAATTTCCATTTTTCGGTATGGTATTGCAGTCCCACGTCTAAGCCAAAACCCCATGATTTTGCAAAATCGCCAATCACTCGGCGCACAATTTTTGCATTGGTACCTAAAGATAAACCTTCTACCGATAATTTACGGGCATATGAAACATTAAAAGCATAATCAGCAGCAGAGAAAAGCGAAATTCTATTGTAATCAATGTTTCCGTTTTGATCGATTAATTCAGTAGTATTCATAATGTCATCTACCCCGAAGCGAATGGCAGAAAAAGCCAAAGCGCTTTTTTCATCGATAGGCATTGCGAAAGCTGCATAATCATACTGGGCAATATTGGCAAAATAACTGGCATGCATTAAACTGATTTGTTTGTCTTGCAAATGTACCAATCCTGCCGGATTCCAATAACCCGAATTCACATCGCCGGTTTGTGCAATCACACTGTTTGCCATACCAAATGATGCGGCATCAACCCCAATATTTAAAAATTCATTAGAGTATTTTCGTGCAGTTTGTGCCTGCATAAAAGCCGAACCAAAAAGTAAAGGCAATATATATAAAGCTTTTTTCACTTAGATAATTTTTACAAATATTACAAAATTTTACAATATATAAACTCTAAAAACTTAGAAGTTATTGTGTATTTTTGTTTAATAAATAAAAATATAAAATTCATGGCAATAAAAAAACACATTCCCAATGCAATTACACTTTTAAATTTACTTTCAGGATTAATTGCCTTAATTTATGCTTTTGATGACAATTTGCAAATGGCTTTTTTCTGGGTTTGTTTAGGAATTTTCTTTGATTTTTGGGATGGATTTGCTGCTAGAGTTTTAAAAGTTGCAAGTCCGTTGGGCGTGCAATTAGATTCGTTGGCAGATATGGTTACATCGGGAGTGGTGCCGGGAGTGGTGATGTATCAAATGTTGGCACACATACAGCAAAACAATGCTGCTTATATGGTGACCAATGACACATTTTATATGAAATTGGTACCTTTTATTGGCTTTGTAATTACATTAGGAGCATGTATGCGTTTAGCAAAATTTAATATTGATGTTCGCCAAACAAATAGTTTTATTGGCTTGCCAACCCCCGCAAATGCTTTGTTTATACTAAGTATTCCGCTTATTTTGAACACCACAATCAGTGATTTTGTATTTAATTTTTTCAGCAATCCGTATGTTTTGGTAGTAATCAGTTTTTTGAGTGCTTTTATAATGAATGCAGAGTTGCCTTTGTTTTCACTCAAAACAAAAAACAAAAATTTAAGCGATAATAAACTCACTTTTTTATTCTTAGGAATTTGTGCATTACTGCTATTGTTCTTCCGTTTTGAAGCTATTCCGTTAATTATTGTTTTTTATATTATACTTTCAGTGATTTTGAATAAAACGAAGAAAGTATCAATATAAAATACGCAAAGAATACTGTTAAAAAACTGAAACCCTACTGCAATTAGTAGGGTTTTTTATTAAAACATTTTTAAGATTTTATTTTTGTTGAAAATATACTTCTTCATACGGCTGAATTAGGACCCAACCTTCGCCCTGAAACATCATCTGAAATTCTTCTCCGCTACCTCGACCAAGCAAACTTTTAAAGGATACATTTGTTTTTAGTTCAGGTTTTAAATTACCAGCCCATGCCACGGTTGCATTTGGATCTGTAAAAACAGGTTCGCCGGGTTTCACTAATAATGTAAGAGGATCTCCATGGGTGGTGATTGCCACATGCCCTGTACCGGTTAATCGCACTTGGAACAAACCGCCAGACATCATTCCAGCAATACTCTTTAACATTGTTATTTCATTTTTAATGGATTGATCATGTGCTAAAATATCATTTCCATTTACACAAATCGATTCATTATGTAATTGTAATATTTGTACTTTTTTTCCAGAATCGGCAACATATAAACGTCCGGTTCCGCTTGCTTTCATCAGTTTAGCACCTTCCCCAGTTAAGGTTTTCTTTAATAAATTACCCAGTCCGCCAGATAGCATACCTTCACGTTCAAACTTGATATTACCAACATACCCCACCATACTTCCGTTTTTGGTCCAAACAGCCTGGTTGTTTAAATTAATTTCTAGCATTTGAGGTTTTTCCAACTCAAAATAATCGTGTTCTTTTTCGTTTTGTCTGGTTTTTTCTACAAACGAAGCAAGCGTGTATTCTCCCATAATTTCTAAATTTTATTTGTACAATAAATATAATAAAAAAAATGTGTTAAACAATGAAGATTGACTTCTCTGAAAGATTTTGTAATAGAAAATTCATTTAAAAGTTGAAACACACACATAGCAATGGACAATTAAAGTTTTTATTGTGATTAGTTCAGACATTATTGCGCATTCCCTAAACCAAAAACAGCACCTTCAGGATCTTCAACAATTACATAATTATAAGTTCCGTCTTTCTTTTTGCTTTCTTGGATGAGCTTTCCGCCTAAGCTTAATGCTTTTTTTAAACTTTCTTCTACATTTTCTACATTAATATACATTACCCATTGAGGTGGAATTTTTTTATTAACGCCTCTTTGATGGCAAATGCCACCTCCAGGTGTTTCATTGTCAATCATCATGGCGTAATCAACATAGCTGTCGCCTTGATCATCCATTGTAATTTCTTGTACTTGCCAACCTGTAACCTCTTTATAAAAATCTTTTAAGATGTTGGCATTTGGCACAGTTAAATCACTCCAAAAAAACTGACCTATTTTGTATTTAGAATCTCTCATAATTAATTGTTTTCTACATGTTTTTTAAAACTATTCAATATGGCTTGCCAACCTGCCTTTTGCAATTCTTCCGAATTTTGATTTTCGGCGTCAAAGGTTTCTGTAACAAGCACTTGGTTGGTTGTTTCTTGAAAGGAAATTTCAACCATTCTACCATCTAACAAGTGATATTTAATCAACTCATTGGGAATTATGGTGTCATAAATTGCTTCATAATCAAAAGAACTGCTTCCATCTTTGGCAGCCATGGTACTTTTTAACGTTCCACCTACTTTTAAATCATTTGATGCATTCATGCAATGCCAATCGGCTGATGCTTGGTTCCATTGCTCTATATCTTTTGGATTGTTTAGTTGATTCCAAACTTTATCAATAGAGCTGTTTATGATAACTGATACGGTTATTTTTGCCATTTGTTTATTTTATGATTTTTATCAAATGTAATAAATTACTTAATTTAAAATGATTTTATATTGGTTTTAAAACTCAATTTTTACATTTTTTTTACAAAAAGCCATTTTAAGATGTGTAACTTTAGGTTGCTAATTGAAAAAATAAATGTATATGAACACAGTAAGAATATCCCCGGCTTTAGAAAAAGCATTAAACGATCAAGTGACATTGGAAGCCTATTCCGCGCAAATGTATTTAATGTTGGCGTGTTGGGCCGATGAAAATCAGCTTGATGGAGTAAAAGATTTTATGATGAAGCATTCTCAGGAAGAGCGTATTCACATGGCTAAGATTATTGAATATATTCAAGAGCGTGGTGGAACCGTAACTATTGATGCCATCGCAAAACCTGAACCTAAACCGCAAAATGTTTTAGAATGCTTTGAAAGTGTATTGAAACAAGAAATTGAAAACACCACAGCGATTTATAAATTGGTTAAAATGAGCATGGATGAAGAGGATTGGGCTTCGTGGAATTTCATGCAATGGTTGGTAGCTGAACAACGCGAAGAAGAGAAATTGGCGTTGGATTTATTAGATAAAGTGAAACTTGCAGGCGGAGAAAACATGAGCAATACTGCCAAGTTTGAGTTGAACAAGGCTATTGGAAACACCCAACAAGATTTTCCTATTGCAGATGATGTAAATCCTTTGCAGTAAGATTAAGAAGATAAAAAAAACAGAGCCGTTAAGCTCTGTTTTTTCTTTGTGTTAATTTGCGTTTTTACGGTTGTCATTTGAATCGCGATCGATTAACTTGTTGTAAGGGTCAACGCCTACTTCAACTGGCTTTTTATCAACAATGATGCGTACTTTGTTATTTATTTTATTGATTAAGTACTTTTTGTTGTAAAGCTCATTTTCGTATTCGTGGTTGCCCTTCAAGGTTTTTTCGCCAAAAACACCCACTTCGATATAATCATTTAAAGGATACGATTTAATTTCTTTATCGCCCTCTTTTCCTACTAAAGTATTTCCTTTAGCATCGGTATAAATTTGTGTACCTTTTGGTGTTGTTCGATATTTTGATACAATAAACGAAATATCAACTTGATATTTGCCGTTTTTTAAAGGCGTTACTTCAACTTTATTCACCTTATTGTCATACAGCGTAATGGTTTCAAACATATCGGTAATTAAATACTGTAAATTTGCAGGTGTGTTCGCCTTCAAATGGTTCACAAATTCAATAGAATTGGTATAGGGCGCTTCTTGGAATTTCACTTTTGACACATATTCCTTTAATATATCATTGAAGCGTTTTTCTCCCAAATAATCACTCATGGCATACAATACCAACGATCCTTTGTTGTAATGAATATATTGCTGGTTTTCGTTGTACATTAACGGATTTTCTTCTTTCCATTCCCAAGTTCTTCCTTGTAAATAACTATCTAATGCTTCTTTTAAAAATTTGCGCATTTGGAATTTTCCGTATTCTTTCTCTAAAACTTTTAACGAACTGTATTCTGATAAAGATTCCGAAAGCAAAGTGGCTCCTTTCACATTGGCACCAATCACCTGATGCGCCCACCATTGATGTGCCATTTCGTGTGACACAACCGAGAACGGATAATCAACACCTTCGGGATCGTCTTCATCCACATTGGCAATAAATCCAATTGCTTCAGAAAAAGGCATGGTGTTCGCAAAAGCTTGTGCAAAAGTTCCCATGGTTTTTGGAAATTCAATAATACGCGCTTGTTTGTGCTGGTATTCGCCAAAATTTTCGCTGTAATAAGCCAACGATTTTTTTAAGGCATCCATCATACGGTCTAAATTGTATTCATGCCCTTTGTGATAGTAAATTTCCAGATTCAGGTTGTTCCATTTTTCTTTTTTAACTTCATATCTTGCAGAATTAAACGCATAGAAATTCAGCATTTTTTGATCCATTTTGTAATGAAAATAGTTTCTGCCGTCTTTCTGCCATTGTTTTTGAAGATATCCCGGAGCAATCGCCGTTTGATCGCCTGCAGTGCTCACAGTAGTTTCAAACGTAATCCAATCGGCTTCGTTTGAAATATACGTGTTTTGGCGTGCTTCCATATCATCGGTAGCAGCCATACGTTCGCGCGGAGGTAAATTGTATTTTTTTCGCACATCATTATCCTGAATTTCAACACCTTCATTGTATCCAAACGAAGGAAAAATACTGTTGTTGATAAATGTACCATTTTCAATAATCGGCGAGCGGTCTTTCAGCCAAGTGTTTGGTTGATTTTGTACAACCATTTCCACTTTTAAGGAATCGCCCGGATTTAATGGTTGATTCAATCGGTAAATATCAAAGTCCATCACGGTATCATTTTTCACCAATTGATAATCTTTGTTGAATTGTATCGATTGAAAGTTTTTACCGTAATTAATGAATAGCGAATCAATCACCTTGTTTGATTTATTCACCATTACATAGCGAACTACTGCTTTGTAGTTGCGTTCATTTGGAAAAATATCCATATCAACCTTTACATCAACAATGCGGGGTTGGGCATGTTTTTCGTATTTTTTATATTTTTTTTCAAAATCAACCCGTTGTTTTTCAATTTCTTGCGAAGTATAATAAGGTTCCAATTTTACTGCCTGATAATACAACGCATAGCTCAAAACAACAAATGCTAAAGTTGTAATTATTAACGGAACTGCAATTGGCATTTTAAAGCGTTTTACAAATAATTGCAAGCGTTCTTTTGCGGTTGATAATATTCCACGACGCCAAAAAAGCAAGGTTAATCCGTATAAAATAAAACCAAAAAGCAACCAATACAGCTTGTAGTAAAAATAATCACGTACAATTCCAAAACCATTCATGTCTGAATAACTGTAACCAGGATCTGAATTAAAATGGAATACCGATTGTTCAATTCCTAACTTCCTTAATCCCATTGGTAGAAACTGTACAATTATAAAGATTACGAAAAATCCTACAAAATAATTTCTAAAAAAGGATTGTATAAAAAGGGCTAAAAGAATTAATATTACATAATCAATCAATTGAAAACCAAAGAAATTGGCAATGTATTGCCCCAACTCGAAGTTGTAGTATCCTAAATAAGCTTGGATTAAAATGCCTGTTAAAATTCCAACTAAGAACACTACACAAACCATTCCTATTAAGGCTATGAATTTAGATAAAAGCAAACTCCAATTTGGAACTGCTGTGGAATCAATCAATAAATTCATTCGTGAAGACAATGCGTTGTTTAGTAAAATTCCTGCAAAAAGATAAATCAAAATGGATAAGAAAAAACCAATATTCCCACGTATCATTTCAATTATTTTCCAAGTAACAGGATAGGTGTTGGTGCCATACATTTCACCTAAATTCAGGCTAGATATGGCAATGAAAAGAACAGTGATGATCATTAAAATTATGAAAATCCAGTTTTTAACGATGCTTGAAAATTCAAATTTCGATAAGCGGAAAGCCGTTTTTAGGTTGGATGCAAACGAATAATTGTACGCTACTTTTGGAAGATTGATTTTAATAATACTGCCAAAGTTGTTTTTTATAACTCGTTCTGCTTTTCTTTTTTTGCCCAAAGTGATAGGTGCATGCGAGAAGCTAAATGAGAAATAAGTAACCGCCAATGCCAAAATACCAACCCCAATCCAAATTAAACGGTTGTAAATAATTACATCATCTAACGGAATTAGTAAAGTATTTTGCTCGTCAATTGTCCAATATTTTGTAACATAGCTCAGCGCTTGGTTTCCAAATGGTTCAAAAAGTGAAGCTACAAATTTATCATCAACTTTAGCTGTTAAGCTGCTTATGATGCTTGGAACAATCAACAAAATAATAACAAAAATAATCCCAATATATTGATTTCTAGTTAATGTGGTTAACATAAAAATTAGAGCTCCCATAAAGAAAATATTGGGCACTATAAACACTAAATAGCTTTGAAAATATGCCAATAGATTAACCGGTCCTAACAAATCAGGGTTTGCAAAAGGCAATGAAGTGGCTAGTAAAAAACCAAAACCAATAGAAAAGGTGATGATAAAAGTGATTAAAAAGCCACTTAAAAATTTACCCATTAAATATTGAAACTTATTAAAAGGATAAGCAAACAATAGCGTGTGGGTGTTGAATTTATAATCGCGATATACGGTGGAGCCAATTATCACCGGGATGATAAAGTTTATAAAAGTAGCAACTCCGCCCATAATACTATTTATGGCAATAGGTGAATTAACGTAGGTGTTGGAAGATGTGGTTACTGTAAACGCATCAAAATATCCCGAAGCACCAGCCATTAACCCAAACGATAGGGCAAAAAAGAGTATGAAATACAAATAAAACTGCCAGTTTTTAAACCAGCGTTTTGTTTCGAATTTAAAAATAGTTCCTAACATTAGATATCATTTTTTAATGAAACAAAATAAACGTCTTCTAAAATAGGTTGTGCTTCTATAAACGTTTCGTTGGGTTGCGCCTCGTTGTACACACGAATGTTCAGGGTGTTATCCGGATTAAAGTTTGATGAAAGAATGTTGTATTTTTGGTTGTATTCATCATATTCTGCACGATTGATAATACGCACCCAAATTTTACCTTTCAGCATTTCCTCTCCGCTTGTTGGTGTTCCTTCAAACAAAATTTTCCCACCGTTTAAAATGGCAATTTCGTTACATAATTCACGCACATCATCCACAATGTGTGTTGAAAAGATTACGGTGTGGTTGGCACCAATTTCGCGCAAAACATTTAAGAAACGGTGACGTTCAGCAGGATCCAATCCAGCAGTAGGTTCATCAACAATAATTAATTGCGGATTGTTTAAAAGCAGTTGCGCAATACCAAAACGCTGTTTCATACCACCCGAATAGCCGCTTACGCTTTTGTGGCGCACATCGTATAAATTGGTTAAAGTAAGCACCTCGTTAATGATTTTTTTACGTTCGGCTTTATTTGTAATACCTTTTAATTGGGCAAAATAATCTAACAATGTTTCTGCAGACATGTTTGGATACACACCAAATTCCTGCGGTAAATAACCTAAAACTTTGCGCAAGCTGTTTTTATCTTCCAAAACATTGATTTCGTTAAACATAATAGAACCCGATGTGGGGCTTTGTAAACTAGCAATGGTACGCATTAACGATGATTTACCAGCACCGTTTGGGCCAAGCAGACCAAACATACCTTTGCCAATTTCTAAATTAACATTATCTAACGCTTTAACGCCGTTTTTGTAGGTTTTGGTTAACCCCGAAATTTTTAGACTCATAACCTATTTTTTTATATTTTTTCTATGTGAAGTTTTTTAAGAATGAATTTTAATGTAAGTACAACTATTTACTTAAATGTTACAAAAAACACCAAGTTTTTGGTTAGAAGTTTTTAAAGTAAAGCAATAAAAAAAAGGAAAACTTTCGCTTTCCTCTTTTATCTATTTTCTGATTTCTTACTTAACGTATTCAATTTGGCTTTCTTCCACTTTTTGATTGTCAAAAAAACCTTGTTCGCGCATCCAGTCGTCACTGTAAATTTTACTCATGTAGCGCGATCCGTGATCAGGAAAAATAACCACCACATTGCTGTTTGCGTTAAATTCGCCTTCAGCATCGAACTGACGAACAGCTTGAAAAGCCGCTCCCGAAGTGTATCCTACAAAAATACCTTCGGTTTTAGATATTTCGCGAGCTGTGTGTGCGGCATCTTCATCGGTAACTTTCATAAATTGATCAATTACAGAAAAATCGGTTGCGGTAGGAATTAAATTTTTTCCCATTCCTTCCACTCGATACGGATAAATTTCTTTAGGATCGAATTCATGCGTTTCGTGGAATTTCTTTAAAACCGAACCGTAAGCATCCACGCCCAAAACGCGAATATTGGGGTTTTGTTCCTTTAAAAATTTCGCTGTTCCCGAGATCGTTCCGCCTGTACCCGAACAAGCCACCAAATGAGTGATTTTTCCTGCGGTTTGTTTCCAGATTTCAGGACCTGTAGTTTTATAATGAGCATCGATATTCAACTCGTTGAAATATTGATTGATATAAACCGAACCTGCCGTTTCTTCATGAATGCGTTTTGCTACGCTGTAATACGATCTTGGGTCGTCTGCAGAAACATTTGCCGGGCACACATATACTTTGGCACCCATTGCTTGCAACATATCAATTTTATCTTTTGACGATTTAGACGATACCGCCAAAATACATTCGTATCCTTTAATAATACTGACCATTGCAATGCTGAAACCGGTGTTGCCTGATGTTGTTTCAACAATAATACTGCCCGGTTTTAAAATACCTTTGCGTTCTGCTTCTTCAACAATATGTAAAGCAATACGGTCTTTTGATGAGTGCCCCGGATTAAAAGCTTCAACTTTAGCAAAAAAGTTTCCTTTTAAACCTTGAGATATTTTTTTTAACTTAATAAGCGGTGTATTGCCTATAAAATCTAAAATATGCTCATGCGCCTGGATCTCTTCTTTCATTTTTTTTGTTTTTAGCGATTTTTATCATCGCCATTTCACCGTGCAAAAGTACTATTTTTTTATTTAATGTTGAAAATCAAAAGGCATAATGTAAAAACTTTCGTTAATTCAATGCTTTACTTGTGGTTTTCTGCCACATAAAAAAATAACAAAAGTTCTATATTTGGGAACTTATTGTATATTCGTATAAGATTTAAGATCAATGGAAAGAATTTTTGCGAAAAGTACACTGCCAGATTTTTGGGAAAAACATTCAGATTCAGAACAGTATTTAAAAACATGGTATGACACTGTAAAAAATTCTGTCTGGAACAATCCAAATGAAGTGAAACAAACGTATGTGAATGCAAGTATTCTAAAAAACAACAGAATTGTATTTAACATTAAAGGAAATAGTTACCGATTGATTGCTAAATTTAATTTTGAAAAACAATGGGTTTTCATTCGTTTTATTGGAACACATACAGAATATGATAAAATTGATGCAAACACCATTTAAAAGATTTAAACTATGAATATAAAACCTATAAAAACAAAAGCAGATTATATAGAAGCATTGTCAAGATTAGAAGTTCTTTTTGATGCAAAAGCCGGCACACTAGAAAGTGACGAGGCAGATATTCTTGCTGTATTGATAGATGAATATGAAAAGAAAAACTTCCCGATAACAGCTCCCGACCCAATTGAAGCTATAAAAATAAGAATGGAGGAAATGCAGTTGAAACAAACAGATTTGATTGATGTGATAGGCGGAAAAAGTAAAGTGTCTGAAATATTGAACAGAAAAAGAAAACTTACTGTTAAAATGATTCGTAATTTAACTGTAAAACTAAATCTTTCTCCTTCTTTACTGATTGAAGAATATTAATTCTAAAATAATAAATAAACCCTTTCAGATTTTAAAATTCGAAAGGGTTTTTCTATAAATTGAAATGAATGTTACTTTTTAATTCCCTCCAAATCTAACAAAAAGGCAAATTCTTTAGCCACTTCTTTTAAAGCTTCAAAACCACCCGATGCACCGCCGTGACGGGCATCCATATTGGTATCTAAAAACAATAATTTTTTGTTGGTTCGCAGCGTTCGCAGTTGGGCAATCCATTTTGCAGATTTCCAATATTGCACTTGTGAATCGTGAAAACCTGTGGAAAGTTCCCTCTTTTTTTATACGGTTGCATTTAAAACTTGAATCCGCCAAATAAAAAAACGAGCCATTTAAAAAATGACTCGTTAAGGGTGAAAGACGGGTCTCGAACCCGCGACCTTTGGAACCACAATCCAACGCTCTAACCAACTGAGCTACAATCACCGTGTAGGAGTTTTATTTTAAAAGTCAACTCTGAACTTTTTGGGTGAAAGACGGGTCTCGAACCCGCGACCTTTGGAACCACAATCCAACGCTCTAACCAACTGAGCTACAATCACCGTATTTATTTTACGACTGCAAATATACAGATATTTCAATGCTTCGCAAACATTTTTTTGTTTTTTTATTTCAAATCTGTTAAGGCGTTGACAGCCACATATCTCTCTACTGTAAAGCCTTCTGCGTAATCAACAAAAACCAATCTTCCCAAGTCTTTTGCGCGGTATTCGATACTTTCTGTAAAGTTTTTTGTAGCAATAGGCGAAAGCGGTTCTTTAGAATCGGGATCATAAAATTGCGTACTATATGCCATTACTGCATCTATTTTGTGTTGCATAAATTGGGAAATATCTACTACAAAATCGGGTTCAATATTTTTCCATTGTATGTAGTGGTACACCAATTTTGGTCGCCATTCGGTTTGAATAACTCCGTTCAATGAAGTTTCAATGCGTCTTAATCCCGATAAAAAACAGGCATCTGAAACCAATTTACTTCCTTTTCCGTGGTCAATATGGCGGTCATCAATTGCATTGCAAATCACAATTTCGGGTTGGTATTGACGTATTTTTTTTATGATTTCTAATTGATGTGCCTCATCGTTTATAAAAAAGCCATCTTTAAACTTTAGATTTTCGCGAAATGTTACTCCTAAAATAGTTGATGCTTTTGCCGCTTCTTTTGCTCTGATTTCCGCCGAGCCACGCGTGCCTAATTCCCCTTGGGTTAGATCAATAATACCTACTTTTTTCCCTAAGGATACTTCTTTTGCAATGGTTCCACCGCAACCCAATTCCACATCATCAGGATGTGCACCAAAAGCCAATATATCTAATTTCATTTTTTTTCTTACTGTAAAATTATAAAACCTATCTACAAAACACTTTTTATGGTTTTGCTTTTATTTACCGTTTCTTCATACTCGTTCTTGGGTATGCTGTCTTTATTGATACCGCCACCCAAAAATAAATATGCTTGGTTATTATCTATTTTCATGCATCGCAAATTTACAAAGAGATCGCTCTTTGTGGAATAATCTAGATTATTAAATTTCCATTCACCTAAATATCCACCATAGAATTCTCGGTTATAACCTTCGTTTTCGATGATAAATTTTTTTGCTTCTTTTTTGGGAAACCCACACAGTGCCGGAGTTGGATGCAATGCTTCTACTGCTTTATACGCATCTTGAGTATTTTTCAAGACCGCTGTGATATCGGTTTTAATATGTACCAATGAACCAGCTTGGTAAGAGTACGGTGTGGTGGCCTGCAAATTATCACTTAACGGTTTTAAAGCATTCATTATAAAATCGGTGACAACTTGCTGTTCGTTTTGTTCTTTTTTTCCCCAAATAATGTTTTTTAAATCGGCATTTGGCTGGTTAATAGTACCTGCCAGCGAAACTGTTTGTACTACATTGTTGTTGATTTTTACCAATTGCTCGGGTGTTGCTCCCATCCACATGCCCACATTGGGGTGGTAAAACCAATATACAAAAGCTGTGGGATATTTTTTTATAAGTCTTTGAAAATAAATCGGATATTTATCTTGTTCAATTGTAACGGTTTCTTTTCGCGAAAGAACCACTTTTTCCATTAAGCCATCGTGAATAGCTTGAATGCCTTTGTTTACCAAAAGTAGATGTTTTTCTTTTTCAACGCTATTGGTTTGCGCAGGGATATCTTGTGAAAATTCCACAGAAAAATCGATAAATTCATGAGTGATATCGCAATCTTCCGGATAAAAAACTATTTTTTCATTTTCATGAAAAGGTGCAAATACAAAACAGCTTTTTGTGAGTTCGGTTGTGGTGTTTAGGACTTTATTTTTTTGAAACCAGCCAACTATCTGTGAAGTATTTGGTTTTCGGTACAGCACAAAAGGGGTGCTTGCGGCAAGTGCTTTTTGAAACAAATCATTCATATTACATATAGGTTTTTATTGATTGATACAGATGCAATTGGAGTTATCAACAAAAAACCAGCTTATTAGCTGGCTTTCGTTATAAAATACTTCCTATGAAATTATCGTTTTCCATGGTGCGCCAAACTTCTACATTGCTTATGAATTTGTCTTTGTAGGGTAAGCTGCGGCAATTTAATTGTATTTTAGATACTTTGTTTATATCTACCAAAAAATGATTGTCTTCCCAAAAATAGCAAAACAAAGGCGGCTGATTTCTGTGGATGGATGTGAACTTACCAAACACTTTGACGCGTTTTTTAACTTCTTGCTTCTTTAAAACTTCGAATCCCGATTTTTCAAAATAGGTACGAATCACAATTAAAGGGTTTTCGGTTTGGTTATTTACTTTTTTATACGATTGCAAGTAAAAATCGGTCATTAACTTTTCGTTCACGTATTTGCTTGCTATGTCAAATTCAAAAACAAACAACTGTTCTTTATCAATTAAATCGCGTTTGTCAAAATCTTTTGCAAGCAATAAAATTTCGTTCACACCATTATAAAAATTATAGGAAACCAATAATTCATAATAGTTGATTTTTTTACCTTCTTTATAGTAAAACCTAGGTGAAACCTGGTTAATAGTACCTGTTATTGTCATTAAATAATGTTCAAATGTATTTTTAGAATAATGTTTCAAAGATAGTTAATCTTGGCTTTACATGCGCTACATTTCATCAACTTTTATAGTTTGCCCTGCTGTGTGAGCTGTGTGTTCGGGTGCATACATGCTTTGAATGGTTGAAATACCGCTGGTGAAATTTCCTTGGTTGTTCAATCGCACGTCATAATCAATCACATATTTGCCTTTTCTTAAATAATCAATGAAGAAATGCGAGGCAGCATCGCGTGTGGATTGGTAAAAGCGCAAATTGTTTTCATATTTGTAGCCCGAAAGTACATCGATCGGTTCAAAAGTTGCTGCCCGTACATCTTTAATATGTACAAATTCCATGTCTTTTTCGGCAGTAATTTCTAATCGAATAATTACTTTTTGGCCTAAATGTAGTTTGGTTTCGCTTGAAATTTCCAGTAATTTGTTGTCCAAATTTTCTATATAAAATTTTCTAGAAATTTTTAAAATTCCGTTGTTTGCTTCTTTCACGGCGCTCAAATCTTCAAAATATTGCCAATAGATGCCTCCAAAAACTGGTTTTTCGCTTTTGTTTTTGATGGATACAGCTCCAAAATCATTCGTTATTTCCTCGGCTTTCCATTGATAATTTTGGTAGCTCAACAAATCATCCGACTGATTTGTAGCGGTTTCGTTGGTTTTTATGGTTTGATTTCCTAAAGTGACAATTGCTTTGTCTGTTTTTGCTGCTTCATTTGAATTTGATAACAACAAGGCATAAATGGCAGCTGTGGTTGCTTTGGTGGTGCCCCAATCTTTGTTTAATTTTTGACTGAGCAACCACGCATTTAACTTTTGAATAGCTGTTTCGTTTTGTTCAATCTCTTTAAAAGCCTCTATGATAAGTGCCTGAACTTCGGCTACGTTGTAATAGTAATAATTTTTACTGCTGTTTTCTTTCCAATACATGCCATAGGTTTCATCGATCACCGCACTTTCGTTTAGTTGATTTAAAATTTCTTTAGCCCAAGTTGTATCGCCTGTTCTGTGAGCAATTAAGGCTATTTTTGCTTTGTTTTGAAGCGATTCATGCACCCAATTTTTCTTTAGATTGTTAAGGTTTTGATCTAATTGTTTGGATACATCGGCAGGTATTGGAAAATCTTTTGCATAATAACTTTTCACAAAAGCATAATCAATTGCAGTTTGGTTTGATAATTCTTTGTAATTTTTAAGTTGATCTTGCATTTTCACATCGATAAATCGCTGGGCTTTGTTCACGATATTTTTCACATCAGTGGCAAGAAAATGTTTTACACCCAATTTATCTAATTGTGCTGTTGTAATCAAGATATGTTGGGTAATGTAATCATTTTCAGATCCACCCGAAAACCATCCAAAACCACCCGAAGGATTTTGACGCTCGCCTAAGGTTTTTACAATTTCGGTGGCTTCTTTTTCCAATCGATTGG
This sequence comes from Flavobacterium sp. CBA20B-1, assembly GCF_028473145.1. Taxonomy (NCBI): domain Bacteria; kingdom Pseudomonadati; phylum Bacteroidota; class Flavobacteriia; order Flavobacteriales; family Flavobacteriaceae; genus Flavobacterium; species Flavobacterium sp. CBA20B-1. Next base: position 2,606,901 of record NZ_CP092370.1, on the reverse strand, counting down.
TATCAAAATAGGCTGCCCATTGCGCTTTTTTCTCATCGTTTGAAATCAAATCTTTCATCCACGGAGTTTCTTGAAGCAATACGTTTTTCAAATCTTCATTTTCTTCCAATTTCGATGTAGGATTTTTCCTCCATTCCGCAATCAATTGAACCATCGATTCGTTTTCGTTTAAAACTTTTGTGGCTAAAACATCTGCAAAGTATTTCGCAAAAATTTGCTCGTTGCAATTGTGTTGATAATCAAACAAATAAGGCAATGACTGCATGGCTAACCAAGTAGCATTATGCGAAACTTCCACTACAAATTGATGATTTTTTAAGGTCTTTGAATCATTTCCTAGCAAATTATACAGTTTATAGTCTTTATTTTGCATGCCCAATTGCCAAATAGGTGCAGTTTCGGTAATCAATGTGCGGTTGCTTAATACCGGGATAACGCTTTCTTCTCCATCGGTAAAATTTCCCGCTTTTACAGATATACGGTATTGCAAACCTTCTATTTCTTTAGGAATTTCAACCGACCAACTTACCGTATTGGCACTTAGTCCGTTGATGGTTGCGGGAACCAATTGATCGGTTTTAATGATTTTATTCGTTAAATCTTCACCCGTAATGGTGTTGAACAAACGCAAATAAGCAGTTGCTTGTAAGGGTAAACTGGTGGTGTTGCTTACACGAGCTTTTAGAACAACCACATCGGTTTCACGTACAAAACGCAGCATATTAGGTTGTACCATTACATCTTTTTGAGTGCGAGTAAGCAGTTCTGTATAAATTGTTTCTGCTTTTTTGTTGTGTGCCACACCTCTAAATTTCCATTCGGTTAAAGCTTCTGGAGCTTTGAAGGTAATTTCTAAACTGCCGTTTTTATCGGTTTTTAAATGAGGATAGAAAAAGGCCGTTTCGCTTAAATTTTTGCGCAAAGGAACTTCTAAGTGAGCTGCAGCTTCTTGTGCTTTTTTGGTGGTTATGACAATTACACCATTTGCACCCCGATTGCCGTAAATAGCCGTTGCTCCCGCATCTTTTAGAACAGTTACGTCATAAATATCGCTTTGCATTAAACTTAATTGTTCACTACTTACAGGAACGCCGTCTAAAATAACCAAAGGTTTGTTGGAATTATCGTTAACAGAGCCAATGCCGCGGAGTGTTATTTTATCTGTTGCTCCTGGTTGTCCTGTACCAGTAGAAATATTTAAACCGGGGACTTGTCCTTGCAATGTTTGTATGAAACTAGCATTTGGACGACCTTCAACTGTTTTTGATGTGACAGTAAATCTTTCACCACTTCCTGAACCCTTATTACTTTTTAAAGCACCACCAATTAAACTACCCGAATCTTTAAAGTCACCATCAATACTTTCTTCTAAAGAAACATTTATTGAAAGTTCATTATTAGAATAAACTCCTGGAAGATTTTTTAATACTTCTTCCACAAATTTAATTTCTTTTTCTTTTGAATAGGAATCATCAACTTTCAAATGGCTGTAAATTAGGTTTAAACGGTATAATTGATAGATTTGGTTTGAAAAGTCATCAATCACCGCTTGTGTAATTGGTTCGTTGGTTGGTTCCAAATAAACAACTGTAAAATGCTCTTTTAGTTGTAGTCGTGCTTGTTTAAAACCTAAGGCCGTAATGGCTATTGGTTGAGATTTTTCGCCCCACACTCTTCCAAAACCTTCCGCGTTTGTATGGAATTCATTGGCATTTATTATATTGTAAATAAGGGCATTGCTTATGGTTTGCTGGGTAATTGCATGGCGCACTTCGATTTGATAATAACTGCATTTTTCATTAAAATAATCAGTAGGCAACTCTTCTAAATAGTTCGTATCCATCCAATCGCTAAAGCTGTAGCCAAAATAATTGAACTGGTTATTATAGAAAGATTGCGTGTAATAAAAATCGGTTTGCAAGCCATAAAAATTGTTCGTAACCAATCGGTTTGTATTGATTTTACCAAAATTTACAGAAATTGATTTTTCAAAAAGCTTTACATACGTGTCCCAATTTCTACTGTGCAACATATCCAAAGAAGCATCATACATACTGGCTAAAAACTCGCCTTGTAGTGGTTTTTTGCTTTGTTCAGATAGTAATTTTAATTTCCACTGATATTCATTACCCGGAATTAATTTGTTGTTCCAAACTTCCCATTGAGCAACAAAATTTTCGGTTGTTTTTTGTTGTTGTGGAATGATATAACTTTCTTCGCCATTAAACATTAAATGCTCTTTTGCAAAGTACCATTGATAAGCTATTTTGGCGTTTTCGTTACTGTTTGCCAACGGAATTTTCAGTATTTGTGTGCCTTTTGCAATTGGGAATACTTTGGTTTTTAGCTTTGCATCGGTATCAAGAATTTCTACATAAAGTGTGGTATGTTCATAAGCCGTGTGTACTTGCAAAACCAATTCTTTAGCCGATGATGTTTGATGTGTTGTTACCTTAAAAGCTTCGTTGGATGCTAATTTTTCGTTGGCATTTTTTATTTCGATAGTAGTGGTAGTGGTTAAAGGCAACTTCGATTTTTCATCAATGATTTCAAAAACAACTTTATAGGAGCCTGTTTGCCAATTGGTGATATCGTGAATGAATTTTTTATCTTTTTGTGTGGTGTAATTTCCTTGATAAACCAATTCTTCGTTGGTAAATTTCTGATCTGCTTCATTATAGGCTTCATAAGGAAATAGTGCACGAAAGGTTTCTTCATTTATTGAATTCATTTCAGGTACTTGCCACGAACGTTGCATGTAAAAACGATTTGGAGGTAAGGTTTTAAAGATTTTAACGGTTCCGTTTACCGATACATCATCACCGTTTTGAGTGAATGAAGTTATATTCAAATTAATTTTTTCGGTGGTTGCTACATTATTTTTTCCGTAAACGGCAATGCGTGTTGCATAGTTAGCCACAAAAAAGTTCCCACGATTTCCGCGAACTTCGCCTGCGTTGTCGGTGACTTCAAAATGATAATCTACAGAAAATTTTATGTGTTCTTTTTTAATGGTATCGGTTTTCGATTGCGATGGAATAACAAATTTGTAATTAAAAGCACCCGAAGCATCGGTTTGTATGGTATCTTTCTTTACAAAATAATCGCGGTACTCATAGCCCCCTGCATTAATTGATACAATGACCTGCGCATTGGCAACCGAGCCACCCGCCAAACTTTTTGCCCGACCAACCAATTCTATTTCTTCATTAAAATAAATGTTTTTCTTGATTTCATCAACCTGCACATCAAATGTGGGGCGTTTGTATTCTTCTACTTTGAAAGTTAAATATTTACTGTTTAAACTATTATCGTCCCAAAAACGTTCTTCTTCAGTACCTGTATAGTCGTCTAATTCTTCTATATCAATCTCAAAATCGCCGGTCAAAATATTTTTAGGCAATGTAAAAGTTCCACTAAACGAGCCCATATCGTTTGTGGTAACGGTTCTGGTTTCCAGCTCATCGCCATTGTCATCACTTATTATCAATTGAACCGATTTGTTTTTAACCACTTCATTACCACTTTCTTTGGTTTGATACAAAATCCCTTTGAATTGCACCTCTTGCCCTGGGCGATAAATAGATCGATCGGTATAAAACAATGCTTCAACATATTCACGACTTCGATTGGCGTAATGAGAAACATATTGCTTATTCCAATCTTCATAAACCGTTGTTTGATAGGTTTCGTTAGCAAGAAAAACCTGAACATGGAAATCTCTTGTGGTATTTTCAGTTTTTGTAAATAAAACCGTTCCGTTTTCATTGGTTGTGAAACGTTGTGCATTTATGGTCACCGCAGCGTTTGGATACGGTTTACCGGTATTAGGATGCACAAAGTAAAAAAGAACTTCATCATTTTCTTTTTTGGACACATATGTGTGGCTATTAGAAATACTTTTATTAAAAACCATTACGTTGGTAACTTTGAACGTGTTGTATTGCACGTTTTGAGGAATGGTTAAATCGTTTTCATTTTGATAAGCCACTAATAAGTAATTGCCTAACGGGAGTTGTTTACCTAAAATTTCGGTTGATGTACTAAAATATTTTTCGCTTACCGGCAAATCAATAGTCATTGTTGCCACAGGTTGATGCGTGGTAGTAATAACCTTATAAATACTATCGTTTATTTGTTTGGGAAATTTTTTAATATCGTAATAAGCAAGGTGTAGCTTTGGCAGATTTTTATAATTTATGAGATACTTTACAGGTTCGTTTTCATACACCTCATTAAGCAACGAAATAGTAAAAGCAGCTTGTTTTACAGTGTTTTCTAAAGCAACCGCATTCTCTAAAACATCGTTATTGGTTGTTTGATTTCTAATTTCGTTTGTTAACTGTAATGCTTTTTCATAATAATCTTTATGGTCGTTTTTATTCGCTCTGCGAACAAACAATGTTGCTTGTTCTAATTTGAATCGGTTTTTATAGAATTCGGTTTTCAGGTTTTTACCCAAATCATTCATTTGATCGAAGCTTTCAATGTATTGTGCATTCTTTGTAAACCGTAGAAATTTAACTTTATCTAAATTAAAATCGTCGTTTGTTTTGGTGTAGAAATCTTCCAATTGTTGAAAAAGTTCGATGCTTTTTTTAGAAAATAATTCGCGAATATCACTCGATGGTTCTATAATGATTTTTGCTGATTTAAATTGATCCGAGAAATCACTGATTTTCATTACATCATCAAAACGTAAATTATAATAAGCAGTTTCATATTCCGTTATAAAATTTAGCGCAAAAAACTCAAAAACAGTTTGGTTTAAATTCGCTTCGATAAAATCATAATCAATCAAAGGTTTTATTTGATGCACCTTGGTTTCTTTCAACAATTTTTCATTTTGAAACAATAAGTCAATCTGTTCGTTCAACACTTGTTTATAATGTTCTGCAGACCATTTTTCAATGTCATCAGGAAGTATTTCGGTGGTGTTTTTTATGTGTGAATTTTGATAATATCTGTACGAACTATTAAGTTCGTTAGCAATTGTTTTAATATAATACCAGCGATTTATTTCTTTATAAATACCCTTGCTGGTGTTCATTTCTAAGGTAATGTCGTTTAAAATATCTTGAGTGGAAACCTCTGCAAGTTGGGTTTTAAACTTTAAAGTATAAATAAAAGCTTTCGTTTTTTCGGCTTCGTTTTTTTTGCGATGCGTTTTTTTGTAGATATTCTGAACCGTTTCATAGGCAGTTTTGTAACTTCCTTTTTTCTCTAATTCATGAACTTTTTGCCAATATTTAGAAAAATCTTGTGCAAACAAAAACGTGCTGAACAAAAAAGACAGAAGTGTAAAAAAATATTTCATAAATGTGTTGTATAAAAATAGGCTGTTAAAATACGTTTTTTGTAGAAATATTTGTGTAATTCATTTTTTTTTTTTTTTTTTTGGAAAAGTATAATTATTAAAAATTTTTAAAAGATGAAAAAAGTAATGTTATTGTTGATTTTTGGAATTAGTGTCGTTTCTTGTAGTGATGATGCTGACGATAAAATTAGAAATGAAGAAAATGTGATGGTTAGTAATCAATCTAGAAGTTCTAGTGAAATTGAAAACTTAAAGAATGAATATGCTAATCTGTTGTTAACAGATGAGTATATTGATGCATAAACTTCGATGAAATTATTCTTTCAAAAGATTAAAATGGAAGGGTATAATACTATAGAAAATGAAGATGATCTAATTCTATGGATACATAATAACCCTAACGCTATCGAATTCGCTTCTCCTACCGAAGCTATTAATCAATATAATATCGTAAAAGATAAAATGACTCATTTTTATACTATTAATTCATCATTTTTTGTGAAACTTAAAGATTTAGAGCTTTCAGATGTAAAGAAGATTGTTAAAGTGGAAACGGATTTGTTTATAGGTACAATTGAAAATCCTATCCAAACTACAGGTTGTTGGGGTGATTGTATAGATGCTGCAAATCAATGTAGTAAAGAAGCGCAACAAGTATACGAAGAGAAATTAGCTTATGCAATATTAGTAGGAAGTACTAGTATGTTTGCACCTGCTGCAGTTGGCATGGCTGCTAATGCTTATTTTGAAAGAGTTCTTGCAGATAAGGTTTGTGCACAAGGATTGAAAGATTGTGTTGATGCGTGTGATTAAAAATAATTAATATGAAGAAATATTTCTGGTTTATTTTTCTAAGTTTACTATTAAGTTGTAAGAAAGATGATAGTGTTTTAAAGTACAATCAAACAACAAATAGTATTGAGCTTACAGATAAGGATTACGTTATTTTAGCTTTTGATGTGTTAAATACATCAAAAAAAGAAATTGAAAAAAAGGAAGTTTCTATAGAATTCAGAAACGAAAGTAAGGTAAATCTTAATTTAGATAGTATTTTTATTCAAAATCCTAACTTCAATTTTAAAAATAGTGCGTATGAAATGAGAGTTCTTTTACAGAAAGTTAATTTCAAAGATTCATTAGTTAGTGATACAGAAAAATATAAAATAATGACTTTATCATCTACTGAATTAAATAGTGGGCAAACAAGTTTTAAAGAACTTTTAAAATAGTAAAAAAGGCATCGAATTTCTCGATGCCTTTTTTAGTTGCTTCTCATTAAAAAAGCTATATAAATTATTTATTTTTCCGGACGCAATTTATTGCTAAATGTAATTTTATATGGTTTTTCGGTGTTTATATCGCCTTTCATTACATAAATAAACTTGTGTTTTGTTGCTTTATCGGTATTTATATAAATGGTTTTCTGAGTTGCTTTGTCGTAAATACTGGTAATTTCGGTATTCACAATGCGCATGTTTTTTGCTAAACCAGTGCTTTTGTCGGTGAAAACCATTCCTTTATACAACGTACTATTGTTGTTTTTTACCACCATTTCTTCGCCTGTAAATCCTTGTGTAAAGAACAAAATAGAATATTCTTTTGCAGTAGCGTCATACATTTCCAAGAACTTTTGTTGGGTGCTTGCACTCACTGCTCTAAAATCATTTCTTATTTGTTCAGTATAAAAAATGGCTTCTTTTTCCTTTTTAATCAATTCGGGTTTTTCGTTGGTTGTAGCGGTATCGATGTTTTTTTTCTTAGCGGTTTTGCACGATACCATACCCAAAACGCATGTAATAAATATTAATTTGCTGTATTTCATAATAAAATTTTATCGCAAGGTAGCTTGATTCACTATCTTTGCAAGATACAAATTTCAAAGCATAAACCATTCCAAAAACCTATACAAATTATTTTTTAGGCTCTTTAGGAAGGTTTCATCTTTTTAAATCCACAATTTGTGGAACATATTGTAGAATATTATGCACAATTTCGATGTTATTATTATTGGCGGTGGTGCTTCGGGCTTTTTCACGGCAATTAACTTGGCAATGCAAAACCCAGATATACGCATAGCAATTTTAGAAAGAAGCAACGAAGTGCTTTCTAAAGTCAAAATTTCGGGTGGCGGACGTTGCAATGTAACCCATGCGTGTTTTATTCCAAATATGCTAACAAAGTATTACCCGCGTGGCGAGAAAGAGTTAAAAGGTCCTTTTCATACATTTTGCACAGGCGATGTAATGGAATGGTTCAGTGAACGCGGTGTGTTGCTAAAAATAGAGGAAGATGGAAGGGTTTTTCCAGAATCGGATAATTCTCAAACCATTATCGATTGCTTTTTGAACGAAGCCGAAAACCTCCATATAAAAGTTATCAAACAAACCATTGTACAGCAACTTTCTAAGGAGGAAAATCTTTGGAAGATTGAAACATCTAAAGATACTTATCGGGCAAAACAAGTGGTTATGGCAACGGGCAGCAACGTTAAAATTTGGGATTTGCTTAAAACGGTAAATCATACAATTGTAAATCCGGTTCCTTCGTTATTTACTTTCAATATTAAAGACGATCGCATTAAAGATTTAATGGGTGTTTCAACCGAAATGGTTTCCATAAAAGTAAAAGATGCTCCATTAAAAGCAAGCGGTCCTTTGCTTATTACCCATTGGGGAATGAGTGGTCCTGCAATTTTAAGGCTTTCGGCTTGGGGTGCACGCGAATTGTTCCAGAAAAACTATCAGTTTCAACTAATCGTTAATTTCACCAATGATTTAGTTTTCGATGAGGTTTTAGATGAATTAATGCAATTGAAAAAAAGTAATCCTAAAAAAACAATTTACAAGCATGCGCATTATGGTTTAACCATGCGTTTGTGGCATCAATTGGTTCTGGCATCAGGCATTACAGAAGCAATGATTTGGGCAGATGTACCTAAAAAACAGTTGGTAAAATTAGCAGAACAACTCACCCAAGCCACATTTAATGTAAACGGAAAAAGCACGTTTAAAGACGAATTTGTTACGGCCGGCGGAATTGACCTCAAAGAAGTAAACTTTAAAACAATGGAAAGTAAATTGCAAGATAATTTGTATTTTACAGGCGAAATTTTAAATATTGATGCCATCACTGGCGGTTTTAATTTTCAAAATGCCTGGACAACAGGTTTTTTGGCAGCGAATGCTATTGCAGCAAAATATTAAAAAAATTATTTGAAATAGAGTTACTGTGATGCCAGCTCAATTTTACCAAAAGCTAAAAAAAATTAAATAGATATAATGACAACTTTAGATACCTTCAAAACTACAAACTACACAAAACCAACCACCAAAGGTTCGTTTACTTTTTCAGCACCCAGCAATATTGCTTTGGTAAAATATTGGGGCAAAAAAGAACATCAAATTCCTGCAAATCCGTCGTTGAGTTTCACCTTGAACAACTGCAAAACAGTCACCACATTGCAATACGAACCCAAAACAGAGAAAAACATTTCTTTTGATTTGCTATTTGAAGGTCAACCTAAAGAATCATTCCGACCAAAAATTCAAAAATATTTCGAACGCATTCAGGATTTGTGTCCGTATATTTTAGATTATCATTTTACGATTGATACCAAAAATACGTTTCCGCACAGTTCTGGTATTGCATCATCGGCATCGGGAATGGCGGCATTGTCGGCAAATATCATCGCGTTGGAAAAGTTGATACATCCCAACCAAACCGAAGCATATTATTTGCAAAAAGCATCCTTATTGGCTCGTTTAGGATCGGGAAGTGCCTGTAGAAGCATTAAAGGAAACATTGTAGTTTGGGGCAAAACAGAAAGTATTGAAAACAGTTCAGATTTGTTCGGAGTTGATTTTCCGTATGAAATAAATGCGGTTTTCCAGCATTATCAAGATACGATTTTATTGGTTGATAAAGGCGAAAAGCAGGTTTCAAGCACCGTTGGTCATGAATTAATGCACAATCACCCGTTTGCAGCACGCCGTTTTCAACAAGCTCATGAACATATTGCAAAGCTGAAAGACATTTTAAAATCGGGCAATTTAACCGAATTTATTGCATTAGTAGAAAGCGAAGCCTTAACGTTGCATGCCATGATGATGACCTCGATGCCTTATTTTATTTTGATGAAACCAAACACCTTGGAAATCATCAATCAACTCTGGAAATTCAGAGAAACAACCTATGTTCCGGTTTGTTTTACGTTAGATGCCGGTGCAAACGTACATGTGTTGTACCCGAATGATTATAAAGAAGAAGTTCAGAAATTTATTGCAAATGAATTAGCGAAATACTGCCAAAACAATCAATTTATACATGATGAAATGGGCTTTGGGGCGATAGAATTATAATCGGATAATATTCTGCATGGTCACACAGAATCTTGCAGAATATTAAAAGTTTCAGAAATTGATATGCTTCAATCAGTAAAGACGGAGAAAGATATAGTTTTTACGGTTAAATTATTAATCGTGGATTACAAGTTTTAAATGCACTACATCTTTTGTATTTTACTATATTATAATCTACACTATACATAAAATGTAGCGAAAGCCAATTGTAAATATACATCATAACCATCGAACTAAAGTTCGAGGCAATTGATTTAAGAGAACTTCAAACTTTAAAACTTAAACAAATTAACCCTAGATTCACAGTTTAACTCAGATTTTGTACAATATAAAGCAATACAATTTACACTATACAACCATACAATCTACATAACAGACCAATCACCCGCTAACCGCAATAGGGATTGCAGCCTTGTTGGAGCTCTTTGTTTTTTGCAAAAAAAACAAAAGCGACGGCGGAAAGCCCGACCTGAAACGTTAGTGGAAGGGATTGCCCTAATAAGTATGATTAATATCTATATTTATGATTATTGTTAGCTTGTATGTTTTGGTTATTCTATGGTTAGGGTGTCTTCCAAGAATTTTGAGGAAAGTAAATAGGTTTCGTTGATTATTTTATCTGTTTCGAATAGGGCGTAAAATGTTACTTCGCTGTTTTTATCTATGATGAGGGTTGATGAGTTGATGTCGCCGTATTCTTTTATTTTGAATTGTACGAAGCCTGTGACTATTGTGTTTTTAGTGTTTTGTACGGTTGCTTGTATGTAGTTTAGGTATTTGCCTTGTGGAGTGGGTTCTTGCGAGATGTAGCTAATAGTTGCTTGGGTTACTTGGGTTGTTCCGTTGTCGGCACGAGCGTTGTTGTCATCGTTTTGTGTGCACGACAAGAAAAGGATGGAAATGAATACTATTATTATATTTCGCATGTGTTGATAGTATGTTTTATGGTTAAATATACTAATTTATTGTTTGTTTTATTGGGTTGATGAAAGAAATGTTTATTTTTTATTTGCGGGATAAAAAAATGCCTTAAAGAAATTTCTCTAAGGCATTTATGGGATGTTTGTGATTTTTATTTAAAGTCTGCGTCTGTTACGCCTTCGTTTACTTTTATATCAGAAACTTTGAATTCTGCATTTCCTAACATTGGCACTGTGAAACTGTGTGGAAACTTGATTCCTTTTACTGCTTTGTAATCGCTGTATGCGGTAGTCATTTCTACGGTTTGTCCTTGAGCTTCCATTGTTTCGGATGATCCAACTTTTAAGCCTGAGGCTACGCTGTAAAAAGTGGTTTGTTTGTCTTTCTTTAAAACATATACTTCTTCGCCGTTGAATGTTTCGATTCCTGCTAATTCAAAACCAGCTGCATTTTTCAAATCTTCTAATTCATCGAACATTTTTGCCGAAGCTTGTGCATCTTTTAAATCATCGCCTTTTAATTCTTGTTTTTGACCTTGGCCAGACATGTAGCCCATGGTTGGTGTAATTACTTGTTTCATTAATTCCATGCCCATACCGTTTAAAGATACCATTTTTTGACCTTTAGCAGTTTGTTTTTGGGTTAATGTAATTTCCATTCCTTGCATGGTTCCTTTTGCTACCATTGCAACCGATTTTGCTTCTTGTAATTTTGCTTCACCACCAATTGCTTTGATGTGATTTTCGATTACTGTTTTAGAAGTAACGCCTGCCGGTGCTGCTTTTTTGAAAACTGGTTTTTCTACCGGGTTTGCATATTTGTCGTAATAGTTTACTGGGTATCCTAAACGGTCTAAAGTACCTGCAACATCGGCTCCTTTACCAACAATCACAATACGTTGATTGTCTTTCTTGAAGTATTTGTTTGCTACGCGTTGTACATCGGCTACAGTTACTGCCTGAATGTTTTTTATGTAGTTTTCATAGAAATCTGCTGGTAAACTTTGTGTTTTTGTTCTTAATGCAAAGCTCGCAATGGTACCAGGTTTTTGGGTTTCCATTACAAAGTTTCCAATGTATTTTGCTTTTGCAAGATCTAATTCTGCTTGGGTTACAGGTTGTGTTCTGATTTTTTGTAATTCGTTTACAAATTCTACCACTGCAGAATCGGTCACTACGTTACGAACAGAAGCAGAAGATGTAAATTTTGAGGTGTATTTACCTGATCCTAATGATGAATAAGCGCCGTAAGTCCATCCGTGTGCTTCACGTAAGTTCAAGAATAAACGGCCTTCACCACCACCTCCTAAGATTTGATTAGCAATTAAAGCTGCAAAATAATCTTTGTCGGTTAACTTTAAGTTTACGGTGTTTACTAAAGCAATTTCAGATTGAACTGCGTTTGGCATGTCCACAAAATCGATTTGTGTTTTTACTACATCATTTGGTTCTGGATATTTAGCAACAGGTGCTGATGCTTTTTTCCAGTTTTTGAATAATTTCTCTACTTGTTTTTTTACATCTTTAAACTTTACATCACCCACAACTACTAAATAAGCGTTTTCTGGCACAAAGTACGATGCGTAATTTTGCTTAACATCTGCTAATGTTACATTGTTCAATGTTTGTTCTGTTACAAATTCACCTTTTGGGTGGTTTGTACCAAACAACAAAGCATTTGTTACACGACCTGCTACCGAAGTAACCGATTTTTCATCAGCTTTTAATCCTTCAATAGCTTGTTGTTTTGATTTATCGAACTCTTCTTGATCGAATAATGGATTTAGGGAACCTTCTGCCATTAATTCTAACAAACGTGAACTGTATTTAGACAAACCGCTTGCTGATGCACCGGTGTTCCAAAAGTTAACATTTGCCCCTAAGAAATCAATTTCATCGTTGAATTTTTCTTTAGATGTTTTTGTGGTTCCGTTACCAACAACTGCGCTTGTTAGGCTAGATACACCTGCTTTTTCACCTTCTACATAAGGTGGTGTATCAATCGTTAACATATAACTTACACGTGGCAGTTTATGATCTTCTACAACCATTACTTTTAAACCGTTTTTCATAGTGAACTCTTGCGGCTTTTGCACGTTCACTGTTGGCATTGGTCCTGGTTTTGGTTGTGGACGTTTTATTTGAGCTTCGGCACTAATAGTTAGTAACAAAGCTGATGCGAATACTAATATTTTTTTCATTTTGTTTACTTTCTTATTTAGCTGAATCTTCTTTTGCCGGTACATAGTCTAACAATAAACGCGCATTGCTTTGTAAATATTTTTTAGCAACATCGCGAATTTCTTCTCTTGTAATTGAACGGTAGATATTAATTTCTTCATTAATAAGGTTGATGTCACCATACAACAAATAGTTGGTAGCTAAGTTTTCTGCCAAACCTTCTAAATCTGAGTTTTGACTCACATAACGGTTTTCAAAATCGTTTTGTAACTTTTGATAATCTCTTTCAGAAATCAATTCGGTTTGTAATTTTGTGATTTCAGCATCGATTTCTTTTTGTAAAGCCTCACGTGTTGTATCGCCCATAGGTAAACCTGCGATTAGATACATCCCGTAATCTTCTTGTGCGTAGTTGAAAGCAAACAACTGTAAAGCCATTTTCTTTTCATCTACAATTTTCTTTTGCATTGGTGATGATTTTCCGCCAGAAAGGTATGAAGAAATCATATCCAACACACGTGCATCACGGGTTTTCATAGATGGTGTTCTATAAGCGGTGATGTACATTGGTATTTGGATGTTTGGATCCTCTGCCGTTGCATGAATGGTTGATGTGATTGGATCTTCTTGAATGTTTACACGCGGAACGTTTGCTCCTTTTTTAATCACTCCAAAATATTTTTGAACCAATTCTTTCGTTTTTGCAAATTCAATATCACCAGCAATTACTAACACAGCATTATTTGGCACATAGAATTTTTTGTTGAATGCCTGAAACTCTTCTAAAGTAGCCGCATCTAAATGCTCCATTGAACCAATTGGCGCCCAACGGTAAGGGTGTTTTTTGAAAAGATTTTTCTTAACTTCTGTAATCCAGTTTCCATAAGGGCTGTTATCTACACGTAAGCGTTTTTCTTCTTTTACCACCTCGTTTTGCGTATCAACGCCGATTTGGTTGATAACCGGTTGCAATAAACGATCCGATTCCATCCAAATAGCCAATTCTAAATTATTTGATGGGAATACTTCATAATAATAGGTACGGTCGTCTGAAGTGTTGGCATTATTGTGACCACCATTTGCAGTTACCAACTTAAACCACTCACCTCTTTCAATGTTTTCGGTACCTTCAAACAAAAGGTGTTCAAAAAAGTGTGCAAACCCTGTGCGCTCTGGGTTTTCGTCTTTTGCACCCACATGGTACATCACTGAAGTAACTACAACTGGCGCCGATTTGTCTTGATGTAACACTACATGCAAACCATTGTCTAATGTGTACTCTTCAAATTCAACTTTCTGTGCTAAGGCAACACTGCTAATAAGAAGTGTTGTAGCTAAAGCTGTTAAAGATTTTCTCATAACTCCGATTAAATTAATTTGATTTTTAAATTAGTGTGCAATTTCGTGATTATGTTACATTTAAAATGTACTTTTTTTAATATTTTTTTCGAGAGGAATTAATTTTTTAAAAACGAGTCACTTAGATTTGTTTTATAGATATTTTTTGTATATTTGCAGTCTTAAAAATCAATTTTAATTTAATTGTTATGTACGCAATCGTAGAGATAGCAGGGCAACAATTCAAAGTTAGCAAAGACCAAAAAGTGTATGTAAACCGTTTGGCAACAGAAGAAGGAGCAAATGTTACTTTTGACAAAGTTCTTTTAGTTGACAATGCAGGAACAGTTACTTTAGGCGCCCCAGCTATAACAGGAGCTTCTGTAGGAGCGAAAGTTTTAAAGCACCTTCAAGGTGACAAAGTTATCGTTTTCAAAAAGAAAAGAAGAAAAGGATACAAAAAGAAAAACGGTCACAGACAAGCGTTGACGCAAATCGTAATTGAGGGAATCAACATTTAATCTGTAACTAGAAAGTATTAACAATTTTAAAAACCAAACATCATGGCTCACAAGAAAGGTGTCGGTAGTTCTAAGAACGGTAGAGAATCAGAATCGAAACGTTTAGGCGTTAAGATTTATGGTGGTCAAGCAGCTATTGCTGGTAACATCATTGTAAGACAAAGAGGTTCAAAACATAACCCAGGTGAAAATGTTTACATGGGTAAAGATCATACTTTACATGCTAAAGTTGATGGAGTTGTACAATTCGTGAAAAAGAGAGATAACAAGTCTTTCGTTTCTGTTGTACCATTTGAAGCTTAATCTTCTTAGACTGAAAAAATTAAAAAGCATCTCAATGAGATGCTTTTTTTATTGTTCTGCTAAAATGTTAATTTTATGTTTATAATACACTAAATTGTTACATAATAAACGTCTGCAGTATTCCGACTGATGTTTAGCACTTCAAAGCCACCATCTTCGGGTATCATTTCTACCAAATCAAACGATTTACAACTTTTTGGTAACCCTTTAAAAATTAAGGTGAACTCTAATGGTTTCTGAAAAGGAATTAATGTCCACTGCGGAGCAAAACTTATACCTTCTGCAAAAATTAATTTATATGTTACCCCTGATTCTTTATCAACCAAATAAGTACTTTTCCAAATTCTAGCTGCATCACCATAATCCATTGCATAAATAGAACAATGAACAATTACCTGTTTTTCTTCATTACTTAAAAATAAAATTTCTTCTTTAAGCTCGTCACAAATAGAGGGTTTTATTTTTAAATCTTCTTCAATCATTATTCCCATAACATACTATTAAAAATACAAAGGTATAAAAAAAAGCGATTCAATCTTGAATCGCTTATGATTTTGGATACTTGTGAGCTGAATTATAGCTGCGAATTTACAATAATTCTATTTATAACCTGTTATTAAAGCGTGCAAATATTGCGACTGCATATAATTTACTTTTCCTATTAGCACAGTAGCTTGAAAGGGAGTAATTAGCTATCTTTACAATCCGTATAAAAATCAATTTAATTTAAACATGCAAAACATAGAACACAAAGTAGCTTATATAACAGGAGGTACAAAAGGAATAGGCTTTGGTATAGCAAAAGCTTTATTGCAAAACGGAGTCAAAGTGGCAATTTCCGGAAGAAATATCGATGATGCAAATAAAGCAAAAGAACAATTGGGTACTGAAAATGTTTTGGCAGTGCAATCTGATGTTAGAAATTTTGAAGACGAAAAAAAAGCAGTTGAAGAAATTTTAGCAACCTATGGTAAATTAGATGTTGTTATTGCCAACGCAGGATTGGGTAAGTTCGTACCCATCGACCAAATGTCTTTAGAAGAGTGGAATTGCATGATAGAAACTAATCTAACAGGTGTTTTTCATACGCTAAAAGCAACTGTAGAACAATTAAAACAAAACAAGGGATATTATATCTCTATGGCTTCCCTGGCTGGTACAAACTTCTTTGCAAATGGTGCGGGTTATAATGCATCCAAATTTGGAGTTGTAGGTTTTACACAAGCAGCTATGCTAGATTTGCGCGATTATGATGTAAAATGTACTACCATTATGCCAGGTTCGGTTACCTCGAACTTTAACAATCATATCCCAAGCGAAGGAGATCAATGGAAAATTCAACCTTCGGATTTAGGACAATTGGTTGTAGATTTATTAAAAATGAATCCAAATGTTTTACCAAGCAAAGTTGAAGTGAGACCTACTAAAACAAAGTAAGACATGATCTAAAAAGTATATAAGTTAAAAAAGACACTCGCTTATTATGCGTATAAATTGAAAAATTTAACCCATATATTGTAAAAAATCTGAGTTAATTTTCGTGATCTGTGGTTAGTTTAAGGTTTAAAGTTTCAAGTTCTCTTAAATCAATTGCCTCGAACTTTATTTCAATGATTATGATGTAAATTTACAATTGGCTTTAGCCACATTTTATGTATAGTGTATAATGTAAATTGTATTGCTGTACATTTTAGAAAAGAAATTAGTGTAAATCTATAAATATGTGGTCAAACTAAATTCTACAAAACAATAAAAAGCCTTTTAAGCTGGTGTTAATAAAAACAGGCAGCGACCCGATCCTCCGAGGCGGAGAATTGCGCCGCACCACCCGAGCGAAGCGAACGGTACGTAGTAAATATCAAAAAAAGAAAGCCTATCTTGAAAAAGACAGGCTTTACTAAAAAAAGGCGGCGACCCGATCCGCCGAGGCGGAGAATTGCGCCGCACCTATAACAAAAAAGAGGCTGTCCAAAAAGGATAGCCTCTTTGTTATACTACTAACTTTTCAACATCATCACTAAAGTTAATTTCTTGCTTTTTTTGAAATAAAGACCGCTGATAGCATCTAAATTCGACAAAAATGACAAGTTTAGAACCAAAAATACGGCGTTTGAATACCGTTTTTCTTCCCGCAACTGCTACAGCCACCATTTTTCTAAAATTATGTCCAAGAGCCATCAGTAGAAATTCTAATTCTACTTTCTCTAAGCCTTTGAATGTAAATCTATTAAAATCATTATTGTGCTTGAGTTGCCCAAAAACAGCCTCTACTTCTATAGGGCGTTTACTGCGATGTTCCAGCCCTTTCTCGCTCGTTAATAAATTTCGAGCCTTTTCTTTAAGCTCATTCAACCGGTGATTGACTTCTATTCTGCGATTACCTTTTGCATTGAAGCATTGCTCTCGAAGCGGACAATTATTACAGTTTTTTGCCTGATAATAAGACACTTGCGATTCGTGTCCGTTGCTCGAAATTCGTTTTCCTTTGCCAACATTTTCCATTCGTTGACCCATCGGACAAACGTAAAAATCTTGTTCTTTGTTGTAGAATAAATTCTGAACCAAAAACGGATTATTTTTCATCGTCCGTTTCGCTTCTTTGTGAAAATAATTGTACTTCACGTAGGCTTTAATGCTTTTATTTTCAAGCATTTCGTAATTTTCTTCGCTTCCATAACCTGCATCGGCAACCACATCTTTGCTTTGTTTTCCATAGAGATTTTCAAAACCATCAAGATGCGATTCCAAAGTCGTGGTATCCCCCGGTTTTTGATGGATGGAAACGTGGGTAATAAACTGATTTTCAGTTGAAATCTGCGTATTATAAGCCGGTTTAAGCTGTCCGTTTTTCATGTGATCTTCCTTCATCCGCATAAAAGTAGCGTCAGGGTCGGTTTTGCTGTAAGAATTCCTATCGCCTAAAGTTTCTAGGTCTTTTTCGTATTTTTCTAATTTTGGAAGATGCTCATCCTGAAGTTTTTGTAGCTCTTTTGCCTGTTTTTTAGTGGGTTCTTTCAGCTTTTTATTCAAGATCGATAGCTTCTCCCGAAGTTCTTCCGAATTGATGCTTTTAGGTAATTCTTCTTTGTTAATTTCTTGATTATCAGACTGAATAGCACTTTCGATATCTGAAAGAATCGTGTTGATTTTAACTTCTAATTTTTCCTTGTATTTTTCAATCGAACCTCTCCAAACAAAAGTATAACGATTCGATTTGGCTTCGATTTTTGTTCCATCAATGTACTGAATATCAAGACTTACATAGCCCATTTCAACCAGCATTTTCACTACTTCGGCAAATAGTTGTTGAATATGATTTTTTAATATTTTCCCTCGAAAGTCGTTAATGGTTCGGAAATCAGGCGTAGAGTTGCCCGAAATGTACATGAAATAGATGTTTTCGGTGAGTGCTTTAGCTATTTTCCGGCAAGAATAAACGTTTGACAAATAGCTGTAAAACAACACTTTAATCATCATTCTTGGATGATATGCAGAGGTACCACCTCCTTTGTACAACTTAATTATATTGCTAATATCCAACGAGTTAACGACCTCTTCGATTAATCGAACAGGGTGATTATTAGGGATTTTATCAAAAATATTAATCGGAAAAAGTTCAGGACTATTGCCTGTTTGATTTTTAAAAACTACCTTAGCCATTGTTGGTTTTTTGTGCAACTCTAAGATAATTATTTTGGAGAAAAAATACAACAAAAAAAAGCTGTCCGACTTTTCGGACAGCTTCTCTTAAAAAAAGGCGGCGACATACTCTCCCACATGAAAATGCAGTACCATCTGCGCTATCGGGCTTAACTTCTCTGTTCGGAATGGGAAGAGGTGAGCCCCGATGCTATAACCACCTTAAATTTTTGTTTAAGGTTAAAAGTTTTTTTTGTTTTAGGTCTTAACCTTGAACATTAAACTTTGAACTTTAAACGCCACGCCAATGGCGGGCTAATATTGTTAACATATTTTCGATACTTTTTTTTGTAGATATTCCAGTCTTAATACTTAATACTAAAATCTTAATACTATTCTTTACAAAGCAACTTCCAGAGCACATAAGCATACGGGCTATTAGTACTACTCGACTATGACATTACTGCCTTTACATCTATAGCCTATCAACGTTGTCATCTCCAACGACCCTTTAAAGAAATCTCATCTTGTGGTGGGTTTCGCGCTTATATGCTTTCAGCGCTTATCCCTTCCCAACGTAGCTACTCAGCGATGCACCTGGCGGCACAACTGATACACCAGAGGTTGGTCCAATTCGGTCCTCTCGTACTAGAATCAGATCCACTCAAATTTCTAACGCCCACAGTAGATAGAGACCGAACTGTCTCACGACGTTCTGAACCCAGCTCGCGTGCCACTTTAATGGGCGAACAGCCCAACCCTTGGGACCTTCTCCAGCCCCAGGATGTGACGAGCCGACATCGAGGTGCCAAACCCCCCCGTCGATATGAGCTCTTGGGGGAGATCAGCCTGTTATCCCCGGCGTACCTTTTATCCTTTGAGCGATGGCCCTTCCATGCGGAACCACCGGATCACTATGCTCTACTTTCGTACCTGATCGACTTGTAGGTCTCTCAGTCAAGCTCCCTTTTGCCATTGCACTCTACGCACGGTTACCAAGCGTGCTGAGGGAACCTTTAGAAGCCTCCGTTACTCTTTTGGAGGCGACCACCCCAGTCAAACTACCCACCAAGCAATGTCCCCCGCATAGCGGGGTTAGATCTCAGATAAGCAAAGGGTGGTATTTCAACAATGACTCCACAACGCCTAGCGACGCCGCTTCATAGTCTCCCACCTATCCTACACATCACTTATCCAAGAACAATACTAAGCTATAGTAAAGGTGCACAGGGTCTTTTCGTCCCACTGCGGGTAATCGGCATCTTCACCGATACTACAATTTCACCGAGCTCATGGCTGAGACAGTGTCCAGATCGTTACACCATTCGTGCAGGTCGGAACTTACCCGACAAGGAATTTCGCTACCTTAGGACCGTTATAGTTACGGCCGCCGTTTACTGGGGCTTCAATTCAATGCTTCTCCGAAGATAACATCTCCTCTTAACCTTCCAGCACCGGGCAGGTGTCAGGCCCTATACGTCATCTTACGATTTAGCAGAGCCCTGTGTTTTTGATAAACAGTCGCCTGGACCTTTTCACTGCGGCCATCACGCCTTGCGGCGGATGGCGACCTTTCTCCCGAAGTTACAGGTCTATTTTGCCTAATTCCTTAGCCATGAATCTCTCGAGCACCTGAGGATACTCTCCTCGACCACCTGTGTCGGTTTGCGGTACGGGTTCTAATAATCTAAGTTTAGAAGCTTTTCTTGACAGCCTTTAGGTACACTATCTCTTTGCCCGAAGGCTCCGAGTACTATCGCATTTCTCCATCCTCTACGCATTTTACTATAAAGGATATAGGTACGTGCTTTAACGAACTATTCCGTCAGTTCGCGGTACTTTCACCACTGCGTCACTCCATCACAACTATTACAAGTACGGGAATATTAACCCGTTGGCCATCGACGTCCCCCTTCGGGTGTGCCTTAGGTCCCGACTAACCCACAGCTGATTAGCATAGCTGTGGAAACCTTGGTCTTACGGTGTGCGGGTTTCTCGCCCGCATTATCGTTACTTATGCCTACATTTTCTTTTCTAAACAGTCCAGCAATTCTCACAAATCACCTTCTACCCAGTTTAGAATGCTCCCCTACCACTGTACATTGTACAATCCATAGCTTCGGTAGTATGCTTATGCCCGATTATTATCCATGCTCGATCGCTCGACTAGTGAGCTGTTACGCACTCTTTAAATGAATGGCTGCTTCCAAGCCAACATCCTAGCTGTCGGGGCAATCAAACCGCGTTTTTTCAACTTAGCATACATTTGGGGACCTTAGCTGATGGTCTGGGTTCTTTCCCTCTCGGACATGGACCTTAGCACCCATGCCCTCACTGATGAAAATCATTTAATAGCATTCGGAGTTTGTCAGGAATTGGTAGGCGGTGAAGCCCCCGCATCCAATCAGTAGCTCTACCTCTATTAAACTTTTTCAGCGCTGCACCTAAATGCATTTCGGGGAGTACGAGCTATTTCCGAGTTTGATTGGCCTTTCACCCCTACCCACAGGTCATCCGAAGACTTTTCAACGTCAACCGGTTCGGTCCTCCATTTGGTGTTACCCAAACTTCAACCTGCCCATGGGTAGATCACACGGTTTCGCGTCTACCATTACTGACTCATGCGCCCTATTCAGACTCGCTTTCGCTTCGGCTGCGTAACTTAATTACTTAACCTTGCCAGCAACGGTAACTCGTAGGCTCATTATGCAAAAGGCACGCCGTCACCCAACGAATGGGCTCCGACCGCTTGTAGGCGTATGGTTTCAGGTTCTGTTTCACTCCGTTATTCACGGTTCTTTTCACCTTTCCCTCACGGTACTGGTTCACTATCGGTCTCTCAGGAGTATTTAGTCTTGGCGGATGGTCCCGCCGGGTTCAATCAAGGTTTCACGTGCCCCGACCTACTCAGGATACCACTATGTATTACATCGCTTACCAATACGGGACTATCACCCTCTGCGGTTCATCTTTCCAGATGATTCTTATTCGCTTTGCATACAATATCGTGGTCCTACAACCCCAAAATTGCCGTAACAACTTTGGTTTGGACTTTTCCGCGTTCGCTCGCCACTACTTACGGAATCACTTTTGTTTTCTTCTCCTCCGCCTACTTAGATGTTTCAGTTCAGCGGGTTTGCTCATCTATCGATGTGACATGTCTTCAACATGCCGGGTTGCCCCATTCGGATATCTACGGATCAATTCGTGTGTGCCGATCCCCGTAGCTTTTCGCAGCTTATCACGTCCTTCTTCGCCTCTGAGAGCCTAGGCATTCCCCATACGCCCTTATTTTGCTTATTGTGCTCTATTTTTTTTGTTTCATGTTTCTTTTTTTAAGGTTTCAAGTTAAACTTGATACTTTAAAAAAATTTATGACCCAAAAAATGTGCTTTATATTATTTCTAATATCTTTTCTACTTTTTAAATGTATCTCAATATGTCAATGAACTTTTTTTGTTTAATTGTTAAACCGTGTTATCGGTTAACCGCTTAAACAAATCAACGATTAATCGTTGAATCGTGGAGAATAAGGGAGTCGAACCCTTCACCTTCCCGCCTGTAGCGGGACGTTCTAGCCAGCTGAGCTAATCCCCCAATTTTTCTAATTACGAATCTGTTAATTACGAATTACGAATTGTGGATTCTTAACTTCTAGAATTTCCTTGTGAATAAATAGTGTACAGATCTTTTGACTTTCGAACTTTTGACTTTCGACTGCAAAAAGTAGTCCCGGGCAGACTCGAACTGCCGACCCCTACATTATCAGTGTAGTACTCTAACCAGCTGAGCTACGAGACTCTGTATTTTTTATTCTGCTTTTTTTTTGAACCAACAGTTAAAGAGTAAAAGATGTTTAAACCATCTCTAGAAAGGAGGTGTTCCAGCCGCACCTTCCGGTACGGCTACCTTGTTACGACTTAGCCCTAGTTACCGGTTTTACCCTAGGCAGCTCCTTGCGGTCACCGACTTCAGGTACCCCCAGCTTCCATGGCTTGACGGGCGGTGTGTACAAGGCCCGGGAACGTATTCACCGGATCATGGCTGATATCCGATTACTAGCGATTCCAGCTTCACGGAGTCGAGTTGCAGACTCCGATCCGAACTGTGACCGGTTTTATAGATTCGCTCCTTGTCGCCAAGTGGCTGCTCTCTGTACCGGCCATTGTAGCACGTGTGTGGCCCAGGACGTAAGGGCCGTGATGATTTGACGTCATCCCCACCTTCCTCTCAGTTTACACTGGCAGTCTTGCTAGAGTTCCCGACTTGACTCGCTGGCAACTAACAACAGGGGTTGCGCTCGTTATAGGACTTAACCTGACACCTCACGGCACGAGCTGACGACAACCATGCAGCACCTTGTAATTTGTCCGAAGAAATATCTGTTTCCAAATACGTCAAACTACATTTAAGCCCTGGTAAGGTTCCTCGCGTATCATCGAATTAAACCACATGCTCCACCGCTTGTGCGGGCCCCCGTCAATTCCTTTGAGTTTCAGGCTTGCGCCCGTACTCCCCAGGTGGGATACTTATCACTTTCGCTTAGCCACTCAAACCGAAGCTCGAACAGCTAGTATCCATCGTTTACGGCGTGGACTACCAGGGTATCTAATCCTGTTCGCTACCCACGCTTTCGTCCATCAGCGTCAATCATTTGTTAGTAACCTGCCTTCGCAATTGGTATTCCATGTAATATCTAAGCATTTCACCGCTACACTACATATTCTAGTTACTTCACAAATATTCAAGCCCTACAGTATCAATGGCATTTTTTTGGTTAAGCCAAAAACTTTCACCACTGACTTATAAAGCCGCCTACGGACCCTTTAAACCCAATGATTCCGGATAACGCTTGGATCCTCCGTATTACCGCGGCTGCTGGCACGGAGTTAGCCGATCCTTATTCTTACAGTACCGTCAAATTCCCACGCATGGGAGTGTTTCTTCCTGTACAAAAGCAGTTTACAATCCATAGGACCGTCATCCTGCACGCGGCATGGCTGGTTCAGGCTTGCGCCCATTGACCAATATTCCTCACTGCTGCCTCCCGTAGGAGTCTGGTCCGTGTCTCAGTACCAGTGTGGGGGATCTCCCTCTCAGGACCCCTACCCATCATCGTCTTGGTATGCCGTTACCACACCAACTAACTAATGGGACGCATGCTCATCTTATACCAATAAATCTTTATAATATAAATGATGCCATTTCTATTAACTATAAGGTATTAATCCAAATTTCTCTGGGCTATCCCTTAGTATAAGGTAGATTGCATACGCGTTACGCACCCGTGCGCCGGTCTCTCCCGCCCGAAGGCGGGATACCCCTCGACTTGCATGTGTTAGGCCTGCCGCTAGCGTTCATCCTGAGCCAGGATCAAACTCTTCATCGTATAATTTTTTTTATTGTTGATGTGTCGTTTAAAACCTCTTGGTTGCCCAAGAGCTTTTACTCTTTAATTCTCTGTTAATCCAATATGTCTATGAACTTGTTCTTCTTACATTCGCTTCTCTCTCAAAGCGGTTGCAAAAGTAAAACTTATTTTTTAATCAGCAAATTTATTTTTGCTTTTTTTTGAAAAAGTTTTTTTGTGGGCGATAACTTTCATTTCGTTATTGCGATTGCAAAGTACTTTAGATTTTATGAAACACGCAAATTATTTTCATTGTTTTTTTAAGGTTAATTTTTAGTTAACTTAGCATAAACATGTTAACTCCATTTTTTAACATTTAATAAAACTAAAAATTACTCAAAAACAACAAAAACTGATTGTGCAAAGTGATTTTTAAAATTGATTAACTTTCTTTAGAATTTCTAAATATCACTTCTTCCCGAATATTTTTTTAATAATTTAACTCTACTATTGTTCCATTAAAATTGGTAAATATTAAAAAATCAAATAAACTTCGCTCATTAAGCCTATTTCGTTCTTTGTCATTTTGAAATTTAGTTTCATCAAAGATATCTTTCAGTTGTGTTTTATTAGTTGAATCCTAGCTATATCATAAAATGACTTTATTATGTATTTTACCCCCGCTACTCAAAGCCTCCGGAGTTTTACACATTTTTATGTCAATAAACATTTTTAAACGCACGTGATGATAGTGTTTACTTACTTACAAGCTTTTTTTAATGCTTTTTTCATTTTCCGCTCATCAACTTTATATTTGTTTGTTATCCAGGTAGAAACGACTTTATTTGTCTTTTTACAAACAACATAAGTTGCTATTTTTTTCTTTTCATCGAGTAACTCTTTTCCATCTCCTTCTTTTAAATCTTCAAATTTAATTAATCCTTTTTCTACTTTATAAAGCGATGAATCTATTAAATCATTTTTTTTCAAAACATCAAATACGCTTGTAGTGGGAGCAGAAGTTATTTCTCCATCAATAAAGAAAATTTTATCTTTGTAAGATATATAATCTTTTGGGTAGTATCCAGTTCCATCAGGAGAAAGTATTACTTTATTATCCATAGAACCAATATTGAATATAGAAAATTTATTTTCTCTTGAATATAAAGGACTGATAAAGAAAATTTTATTTCTTTTAAATTGTGATTTATAACTTTTAGAAAAGTCGCTAACTAAAACCATCATCAACTTTTCTTTATCAAGCTGAATACCCGTACTTAGAAAATTAGGAAATAAAAAAATTACAAGTGTTAAAATTGGCATTATCATCAGAAACTTACTTCGTTTTTTTTGATGCTTTAATAAGTCCATTTTTATCATCGTTTCTATTTGTATTTATTCTGAGATTCTTGAGAATAAGTAAAGCCCGATGTCGCGGGTTTGCACCTTAAATCCGAGCGATCAAGTTATATTTCCCTTTTTGATATATTATCTAAAACTATGCTTTTTTATCCTAATGGGAGCAATAAAAAAACTAATAAAAACAAAAGAAATAAAAGGTATATTTAAAATAGTTTTGTGAATAATATTATTTGAATAAAAACAACGTATTATTTCATAAATGTTATTAGTATAATATATCACAACATTAAAATAATAAGCCTCTCCTTGATTATTAAAAAAATAATTGTACCAAAAGAATAAACAGAAAAATGTTAATAAAATGGTAGTTATTTTTAAATTGTAATATAAAAAAATTATTAATAAAACTATGAATATATTTCTTAACGCAATTATTCCTATGACATTTTGTTCAATAATACTTATGCTAATATTTGAAATTAATGAAATAATTAGAAATAATAATATAAATATTGTAATTATTTTATTTACATTCTTCATAAACTACTTTATATTATAAAAAACCACTTTCATTTTTTGTTGTACCTACTCCTTGGTTTTCCCCAATGTCGCGTATTTGCAATCCGTGACTTTATCTACCCAACATAAGGTTGTTATGGTTAAAATTTATCTTATACAAAAAAAGCAACCTTTCAGTTGCTTTTTGTTGATTATTTAGAATTTTGAACTTGCTTTCGTGCATATTCGTTGCTAGAGTCTAATTGCAATACTTTTTGAAACGATTGCACTGCTTTTGCTTTGTTTACGTTTTGATTGTAGTTACCAATCATCGTGTAAGCTTCGATTAAGGCGTCTTTAAAAGCAGCGTCGTTGGCTCTACCTTTTTGAGTTAAAAGATTGATGAATCCTTCATAATCTTTTTCCATTTGTGCCATAGACGTTGGCGTGTTTAAGTTTCGGTTTACACGCGCACTGATTAAATATGCTTCAAAAGTTGGCGTTTTCTTTAACGAACTGTCTAAGTTGGTTTTTGCTTTTTGCAATTGATCGTTAAACATTGGTTTATCGCTTGCCATGTATAATGCATTTCCTTTGTAATACATATCGTACACATAATAAGGTGATTTTTCATCTTTTGATGCTAAATCAAACACAAAATAGGCTTGCTCATAGTGCTCATCTTTAAACAAATCCACACCCAATTCGTGTAATGCTACTCCCAATTTTGGATTATCTTGAACGGCTTTAGTCATTTCTTGAATGGATTTTTTGTAAACCCCTTCATTAAATGTTCCGTCTTCGTTTCTAGATGCTTCCAATTCAGACAATCCTTTGTATAAATAGTCAATTGGTAATATTTGTTCTTTTTTATCTTGCACATCGAAATACTTATCAATGCTCTCTTTTGCGTCTAAGAACTTTCCGTTTTGGAAATCGGCTATGGCACGGTAGCGATACATGAAGAAGTTATCACCGCGTGTGTACCATTTGGTGCGCACTAAATCTCCTAATGATTTGTAATCTTTATTTTTGATTAAATATGCTGCCAACTCATTGTCTACATCCATACTTTCTCCAATCATTCCGTGGTATTTAAAATAGTTTTCCACCCCTTTGTCTAACAAAGAACGATCGTCTTTAAAACGAGCATAATCTGCATAAGTTAATCCCAACTGCTTATAAACATCTGCATAATTTGGATCTTTTGAAACAATGGTATCATAAACTTTTATTGCTTCTTCAAATTCATTTCCGGCACGGTACACATCGGCTAACTTCATTTTTGGCAACAAACTGTTCGGAAACATTTTAGAAGTAGCGTAATATACTCGGCGGGCATCTACAAACTGTTTTTCTGCAAAATAAATATCTCCGCGCGCAATGTGCGGCTCTGGTGTATCTTTGTTTACTAACATTGCTAAATTCACATAGTCTAATGCGGCATCAAAATCGGGTTTTGGCGCAAAAGTATATGCGTTTGCAATCACCAAATAGGTTTCAAAATCACTTGGTGAAAGGTTCAGCGTTGCTGCATTAAATTTTGATTTTGCTTCTTTATCTTTTTGGTCAAGTAAACCAATTTTTGCAATACCAATATTGTTTACATCGGCATTTTTTACAGCTCTTAATCCTTGTTTAAAATAAAAACTGGCAGAGTCTTTATTGTTCTCGTTTAAATGAATTACCCCTAATCGATAAAAGTTTTTTCCTTGATTGGGTTGTGAGCGAATAAGGCGATATAATTCTTTTTTAGCAACATCGTAACGACCATATTTTATCGCCGTATCAATTTCATTGCCGTCTTGGGCATTTGCACTAAAAATAAAAGATAATAAAGCTAAACTTAGGGTAATTTTTTTATTCATAATTACTAATGTATTGAAAATCTAGATTATTCTACTATGTTAATTTCGCGTTTTGGTAATGATATGGGCATAAGACCCGATTTTAAAACGATACGTTGTCCTTTGTCTGAAGCGGCAAAGCTTGCAAAACCTGTTCCCAAACCTGCTTTTCCCTGCACATCGATAATGCTTATTGTGCGAATCAGCGGATAACTGTTATCGGCTATGGTGCTCTGCGACGGTTGCACATATTGTTTCAGCGAATCATTATAAACCAACATCGAACGCAATTGTTTAATTCCTTCTTTGATTTTTGCGTCGGGTTGCACCATCCAATTGATTCCAACAACGCCTACTGCATTTTTATTTTTATTGATATAAGCCACAATCTCTTCAACCGAGTTCACGTAATATACATTTTTACTGACCTCTTTCACTTGGGCATCACTCATAATTTTGTTTACGATATTGGAATTGGCATCGTGAAAAACAAATACTTTATCTGAAGCTTTTGTTCCTTTGAAAATAGCCACCACATCGTTGTAATTAATCAAGGTGTCGTTGCTGCTTTTTTGTGTGATAAACAACACCGCATCTTTTGCTATTGGCGTAATCTTGGGCACTACCCTGCCTTTAAAAACGTTAAGCTCTTTTTCGTTAAACGTTTTTGGCACAATCGCCAATCGAATGGAATCAGTGTAAACAGCTTTCAGAATTTCGTTTTGCGAAAGCATTTTCAACTGAATATCCGTATCGTTGTAATATGTTTTAAAAACTTCATTTATGTCTTCAACTATAGGGAAAACCGATGATTCCACATACATTTCGGTTGTTCCTTTATTATATGCTTCTTGGCTTTTGGTTTTATTTTGCTGGGTTTCTTGCTTACACGAAATAAACAAACTTATACCTAAAATACACCAAATTACTTGCTTCATCTTTTTACACATTAATTGATTGCTAAATCTACTAATTTTTTTTTTAATAAACTTGACAAATTTTGCATTTTTAACAAACAAAAATTATAAGCGACCAAAATCTGGTTTTATGCTCTGTTAAATTTCGCAATTATATGTAGTTTATAACGAAGAATCTCGCTTTTGTGCGAGATTCTTTTTTAGTTGTTTATTTTAATTTTAATGGGTAATGTAAATTTTGAACGTACGGTTTTTCCATTATGCTCAGCGGGTTTCCATTTGGGCATGGTTTGTAACACACGAATTGCTTCTTGCCCCATTCCTAATTTATCTTCAACGATCTGTATGTCGGTAAACGAGCCATCTTTTTCTACCACAAAACGCAATTTGATAGTCACTTCTTTTAAGCTTGTTTCAGTAGTGTTCTTAGAAAACTTCCGCACAAATGCATCAAAAAACTTTTGGTATCCTTCTACAGGCACTGCCTTTTTTTGCACCAATGTTACAATTTCATTTCCTTTTAGCACAGTAGATCCAGAGGTAGATCCATCTCCAATTTTATCTTTACCGGGTTTTGTGTTTTTATCTCCTGGTTTGGTACCATCGGTATTTAAAGATCCATTTTTATTTGCATCGACATTTTCAGTGCTTGAATTGGTGTTATCGTCAAATTCATCTTGCGCTGTTAAGTCATCATTTTTCACTTTGTGATCTTCCACGATATTAACATCGGTCAATTTTTTATTGTCCATCACATCCGTTTTGGTTTCTACTGCCTTTGTTGGTTCATCTTTTGTTCCGGCAGGTTTTTCTGTAACAGGTGGTTCTACGATTTTATCCAAATCAGTTTCTACTAATGTAACTGTTTCAGATGAATCATCAGCAGGAGTAAATATAGTGCTTTCATTTTTGTTGGATGCATACAAATACGAACTTCCGAAACCTAAACTGATAATTGTTAAACCAATTGCCAATGCAATAAATGTGGTTTTGTGACTTTCTTGTCGTAATTTATAGGCTCCATACAATTTATTGCGGTTTTCAAACACAATATTGGTCCACTCTTTTCCAAATAAATTCAAATTACTCATAATAAAACATTTTTAAGTTAAGCGTACTTTTCAAACCATATTTTTTATCATTTAACTAAATATACAAAAATTAAACCAGCCATTTATAGGTAAACGTAAAGAATATGCATTTATTGTATAGCAATCCATAAAAAAAGCAGGAAGTTTATTCCTGCCTGCTATTAATAATTCTATAAAATCTGAAAATGCTGTACACAATTAGTAAAATCCCGAAAAGCAACCTTCTATTATAGGAAAGTTCTAAGGGGATTGATTTCCAAAAGATAAACATACATCCCAATATAAAATAAAGTGTTAAAAACACTAATCCCACAAAGAACAAAAATCGCTGTAAAAGCGATTTTTGTTTAAAGTTATTTATAAAATTTTGTAACATATTAGTTATTTACTCTAACTTTAATTGGTAACGTAAAGCTTGAACGCACGGTTTTCCCATTGTGTTCTGCCGGTTTCCATTTAGGCATACTTTTTAGTACTCTGATTGCTTCTTTACCAATGTTGTGCGGATCTGGTCCAGCAATTTGTATATCGGTAAAAGAACCATCTTTTTCAACAACGAACTTTAAGCGAACAGAAATCTCTTTCACGTTTCCACCCACATCTGGTGCGTTGAACTTTCTAATAAAGTTATTGAAGAAACCTTGAATACCTTCGTTTGGTGCAGCTTTTTTCGATACAAAAGTGTGTACTTTGTTAGGGTTTTCTTCTTCAGAAAATTTATCTCCTTTTCCATCACCTTTCGAACCTTTACTTGCACCACCTGTTTGCGAACCATCGGTTTTTAAATCACCGTCTGTTTTATCCGCTTCACGGTCTTCTCGTCCAGAAGTTTTAGTATCATCGAAGTCTTTTTGAGATGTTTTTTGTTCGTCTTTAACATCTTTATCCTTCTTAACTTCTGTCTCTAAGAACTTAACCTCTTCTTGTACAGATTTAGAAGCATCTGCTTGTTCAGGTTCCGGTTCAGGTTCCGGTTCATCTTCAATTTCTTCAACTGGTGGTTCTGGCTCTGGTAGCTCTGGTAGTGCAATTTCAGTTATTTCTACCTCAACATCATTTTTACTGCTATCGAATTTTTCTCCAAAAACAGATTTATATGCTACTGATCCACCAAAAGCCAAACCAATACAAACCACTCCTAGCAATAATGCCAGTAGGGTTGTTTTAGGATTTTCTTGACGCAATTTGTAGGCTCCGTACGCTTTGTTACGGCCTTCAAACACGATGTTTGTCCAATCCTTTCCAAATAAATTAATATTAGCCATAGTAGTTTATTTTTTATTTATGCTTATTGCATAACTGCTTTTTCTTCTTCTGTAATGTCTTGCAATGCATAAATCTCCACTCCAGTAATTGCCATCTCATCTAAAATATCAATCATATCTGTATATGTAGCATCTTCAGTTGCTTTGATCAACACAACAATCCCCTCTTTACCTTGAAACCCTTGAGCTTTTAGGTTAGCCATTTTTTGTAAAATAACTTTACGGATACCATTTTGCCCATAAGTTGAATCTGTTGGACCAATACCTTGAAAAGGATCATTAAACATACCCATATAGTATTTTAATTTACGATCTTTACCAATTAAGATAGTAATGGTTTTTGATTCTTTAGCATCTTGAGTTTCCTTTTGATTAGGATCTTTCATTTTATCCGGCATCGTCAAGTCCATTGACTGAGGTTTTGATAAAGAGGTGGTCAACATAAAGAACGTAATCAATAAGAATGCCAAATCTACCATTGCCGTTAAATCAACGCCGGCATTTTGTTTTTTACTTCTTACTTTTTTGCCGCCTTTGCCTTCGTTACCACCCGTATTTAATTCTGCCATTTCTTTTTAAAATTTAGTAGATTAAAAATCGTCTGTTCTTAAACCTGTAACAAGGTAAAAGCGGTTTTGACGTTGTTTTTGTAAAATATCCATTATCTCTTTAATGGTGCCATATTGCTCGTTTGCATCTCCTTTAATCGCTACTTTCAAGAACGACTCTTTTCGTTCCCATGAAGATTTACGTGCGTTACTCACCCACGATGCAAGCTGATTGTTTAAAGAGTCTTTATAAGGAATGCCCTTATGCAAATCTTTATTCATACGCTCGCTAGCAGGTTTTGCCAACAAACTCTTCATTTCACGGATATCAACACCAAAATTTTCCATTCCTGCAAAAGCATTCAACTCTTCTTGTGTGAATTGTATTTTGTACTCTTGCCCCATTTTTTGTAGTACTTCTATTTTGTCTTCTCTACCTGACAAACCAACAAAAACGTTTTCTTGCCCTACAGTAATAGTTAAAATATCATCTGTAGGAATTTTAGTTTCTTTTGTAGATGCAGGCAAATCAACCGGATATACTTCTGGTGTTTTTGCTGTAGAGGTTAAAACGAAGAATGTTAGCAATAGGAATGATACGTCACACATAGCGGTCATATCAATCCTTATACTTGATTTTTTCATTTTTGCCATATTCTTTCTTCTTTTTTAACCAGATTAAAATCTGGAATTATACAATTAATACGAGTTACAATAAATTATTTATTGTGTCTTCTGTATGATTGTGTAATTGCGAATCCGGCTTCGTCGATAAAATGCGTTAACTTATCGATTTTAGTTGTGAAAACGTTATAGAAAACAATAGCTAATGCAGATGTACCAATACCAGTAGCTGTACACATTAACGCTTCAGAAATACCTGTTGCTAAAGCTGTTGAATCGGGCGATCCAGCTGTTGATAAAGCCGAGAATGCTTTAATCATACCAGTTACTGTTCCTAATAGACCCACTAAGGTACCGATTGATACTAATGTTGCCAAAATAATCATGTTTTTCTCTAACATTGGCATTTCTAATACAGTAGCTTCTTCAATTTCTTTCTGAATAGTTTCAGTAGCTTTATCTGCATCAAAACCTTCGCGTTTTACTTCTTTTAGTTTGATTAATGCTGATTTTACCACATTTGCAACAGAACCTTTTTGTTTGTCTGAAAGCTCAATAGCATCATCGATTTGGTTAGCGTTTACTAAAGACTGTACCTTTGCAACATAACCTTTCACGTCACCAGCACCAGCAGCTTTACTTACCACAATGAATCTTTCAATACCAAATACAATAGTTGTTGTTAACAATCCAATTAATAAAGCAATTACCGGACCTCCTTTATACATCATTCCCAACAAGTCACCTGGAAGAGGATCGCCATGTCGATCACCATTCATGAAGTGTACGGATGAACCTAGAACAAATCTCCAGATAATATACCCAAAAACTAAACATAGAATAATAGCAATCGCCGCAGCCACGTTTGATAATCCTGAACTACTTGGATTTTTCTCAACTGTTTGTGTCATCTTAATAAAATTTAAATTTAATGTTTACTCAATTTTTAAAATTAGTTTTGCGCTTTCATTCAAGCAAAGCAAATTTAGTTGTTTAGTTGAAATAAAAAAATAATTTTTTAGTTCGTGTACTTAAAGATTTTAAAATTAACGAAAAAGAAACAATTATTTTACTTTTTAATATTTTTTTATCATATCCCTAAATTATAAACGTTTCATTATCTTTATTATTGTATTTTAACACCACTTTTTTAATAACAATTAATTAATATTAGATTTTCTTGCATTTTTTTGTTGCAAGAACTTCCTATCTTTATCAAAAATAGTATTTATTTCGATGGATTTAGAAAAATTTCAACAAACTATTAAGGACGGATACACTTTTAAAACCGACTTTATCACGCTTGGGGGTGCAATGGCAGACAAGCAAGCTATTGCCGATTTACTGATACACATACCGTTAAAAACTTTAAATCGTCATGGATTAATTGCAGGGGCAACCGGAACGGGCAAAACAAAAACCATACAAGTTTTATCGGAACAGCTTTCAAACAAAGGCATTCCCGTTTTAATGATGGATATTAAGGGCGATTTTAGTGGAATTGCCGCCAAGGGAGAAAAAACGGCTTTTATAGAAGAACGCCACGCAAAAATGAATCTTCCCTATGAGCCAGCTGCTTTTCCAGTGGAACTTTTAACCATTTCTGAACAGAACGGCGTGCGCTTGCGAGCAACTATTTCTGAGTTTGGTCCGGTGTTGCTTTCACGCATCTTAGATTTAAACGATACCCAATCGGGTGTTATGTCGTTAATTTTTAAATATTGCGACGACCACCAACTGCCTTTACTGGATTTAAAAGACCTTAAAAAGGTGATTCAATTTATAACCAACGAAGGCAAAGAAGACATTGAAAAGGAATATGGGCGCGTTTCTACTGCATCAACCGGTGCCATTTTGCGCAAATTAATTGAATTGGAACAGCAAGATGCCGATTTATTTTTTGGCGAAACTTCGTTTGATATAAAAGACTTAATGCGGATTGATGAAAACGGAAAAGGTTTTGTAAACATTCTTCGATTGAACGACATTCAAGATAAACCCAAATTGTTTTCTACATTTATGTTGTGTTTATTGGCAGAAGTTTACAACACCATGCCCGAACAAGGCGACAGCGGCCAACCCGAATTGGTTATATTTATTGATGAAGCACATTTAATCTTTAAGGAAGCCAGCAAAGCACTTTTAGATCAAATAGAAACCATTGTGAAACTGATTCGCTCTAAAGGAATTGGTCTGTATTTTATCACACAAAATCCTACCGATGTGCCAGATGGTGTTTTGGCGCAATTGGGTTTAAAAATTCAACATGCGCTTCGGGCTTTTACTGATAAAGACCGCAAAGCAATAAAATTGGCTTCGGAAAACTTCCCTTCTACTCCTTATTATAAGACCAGTGAAATCATCACTCAAATGGGAACAGGTGAAGCCTTGGTAACTGTGTTGAACGAAAAAGGTATTCCAACTCCATTGGCGGTTTGCATGATACAAGCACCTATGAGCCGTATGGATATTTTATCGCCCTCCGAAATTGAGGGATTGATACAAAAATCGCCTCTTAAAAACAAATACAATCAGGTGGTTGATAGAGAAAGTGCTTATGAATTGCTGCATAAAAAACTTTCAGTGCAGGAAGAAAGTACTCAAGAAACCACGGCAAAAAAATCTAGCCGAAGTGCTGCACCAAAAAAAGAAGAAAGTTATTTTACCAAACAAATTATAAAGGTGCTAACGAGTGCCACTTTTATTAGAGGTGCATTTGGAGTGCTTACCAAAATTTTCAAAAAATAATTTCAAAACAAAAGCAGACTAATTGTCTGCTTTTTTTGTATTTAATAAACCTAAGATAAAATTTTCTACTTCTTTGGTTTGCCAATCGCTGTGAATGTTTGGCAATTTCATTACTTGATCCATTACATTTTTCTGAAAATCGCCAATTGCTAGTGCATCTTCATACGGATTTAAACTAAATGTAACCCGGTCATACAGCGGCAACCACTTTTCTGGATGCAATTTAGTGAACCATGCTTCTATTTTCTTTTGTAATAAAAAATCGGCATCGGCTGTTTTGGTGCTCATTTCAATAAAATTTCTATAAGAAAGCTCTGCAATGGCATCGGCATTTGGCTTTCGCTTTTCCTGATATTTCTCAAAAACAGTTTGGATGTCATTTGGAAATTCGTCTAGCAACTCGCTCAAAGCTGTAATATCTTCAAAACCGGCATTCATCCCTTGTCCATAAAAAGGAACAATAGCATGTGCCGAATCGCCAATTAAAGCTACTTTATCTTTATATGTCCACGGATAGCAATGCATGGTCACCAATGAAGAAGTTGGGTTTGTGAAATAATCTTTCTTTAAATCGATAATTAAATCTTTTGTATCAGAGAAATATTCGTTAAAGAAAGCAGTTAGTTTGTCTTCCGTATTAATTTCTTCAAACGAATTTACTCCTTCAAAAGGCATAAATAAGGTGCAGGTGAACGAGCCATCATCGTTTGAAAGTGCTATAAGCATAAATTCACCGCGTGGCCAAATGTGAAACGAATTCGGATCGATCTTATGCGAACCGTCTGCATTGGCAGGAATGGTCAATTCTTTATAGCCGATATTTAAAAAATACTGTGAATAGTTGAACCTGTTTTGGCGCTGCATGCGGTGACGAATGCGAGAAAAAGCACCATCGGCACCATATACTTGATCAAACTGCTGTTCTTCAAAAGGGCCGTGTTCGTTTTCACCTATATATAAGGTTGCTGTTTCTAAATTTACATCCCAAATTTTTTGATTGAATTCAAAATGCACGCCGGCTTTCTCTGCTAAATCGATCATCATTCGGTTTAAACCGCCGCGCGAAATAGAATAGATGGCTTCGCCGTTGATGCCATAGGGCTGGAAAGACAAAGAACCGTCTTTTAAATGAATGGCTCTTTTATCCATTGCAATGGCAATTTTTCTAATTTCGTCGCCGATACCCACTTTATCCAAAGCATTCCAACCGCGTGTTGACATTGCAAGATTTATAGAACGACCTGAAAATTTTATTTTTCGAATATCTTCACTACGGTCAAAAACCGTTACATTGTAGTTTTTCTTTTTAAGATAAATGCCTAAAAGTGTTCCCACCAAACCGGCACCCGCAATAGCGATATCTTTTTTTTCTGTAAGCATAAGAGCTTTTTGTTTACTTAAAAATATGTGCGATAAAAGTACTAAAATGTATTGTAGCAGCCAAAGTTTAAAAAAAATAAAAAGTTAAATTGCATAGCGCCGATTTTTTTACTAATTTTAATATACTAATTTTAAAAAATAGTATGCTATGAGAGATTTAATTTGGCTTATTGCCGTAGTACTAATTATTTTATGGGCTGTGGGATATTTTGGTTTCGCAGATGCCGTAGGAAGTTTTATACACGTTTTATTGGTGTTGGCAGTTATTGCCATTTTATACCGACTAATTACTGGAAACAGACCTTAACTAATGCAAAAAACTCCTAAATTTCTTTAGGAGTTTTTTTTTAGTTTTTTTCAACTACTGGGGAAGCATTTACTTTTCTGCTTAATTCTAACGAGATGGCTGCTTTTTCCATTTTCACTTTTCCTGCCATTGTTTCTACAATCATTGTTGTTTCTGCAAGTTCGGAAATTCTGCCGTGAATACCAGCTTTCGTTACAATCTTATCGCCTACTTTTAAGTTGCTTTCAAATTCTTTTTCTTTTTTTACTCTTTGTTGTTGTGGGCGTATCATTAAAAAATACATAGCCGCCATAATTAAAACAAAAGGTAAAAACTGTTGTACTTGATCCATTTTATTATTCTGTTACGTTTGCTTTAACCGTTAATATTTCGCTTCCCGCTTCGGTATTGGTTGTTAAAGTAACGGTCTTACTTTGTGCACCAAGGCTGTTTGCAGAAAATACTACTTTCATTTTTGCCGATTTACCAGGTTTGATTGGTTCGTTTGGTTTTTCAGGAACGGTACATCCGCAAGATGCTTTTGCATCGATGATTACTAAATCCACAGTTCCTTCGTTCTTAATTTCGAACTCCACTTCACCTTTTGAACCTTTTTTCAATTCGCCGAAATCATGGGTAGTTTCGTTGAATGCGATTTTAGGAAAACCTGTTTGGGTGCTGGTAGAAGTTGTGGTTTCTGCTGCACCGTTTGCATCGGTTTCGGAAGTTGTTGTAGTTTCGATGGTGGTGGTTGACGCAGTGTTACCTATACGAGATGAAGCGTCTTCTTTTTTGTTGCAAGCTGTTAAACTTAAAGCGGCTAAACCCGCCACAAACATTAATTTTCTCATAATTTTATTCAATTAATCCTCTTCCTATTTTGTTTAATTTATTTGCTTCGCGGTATTCTTTGACTAAAGCGTCTAAAATTCCGTTGATAAAAATACTACTTTTTGGTGTGGAATATTCTTTTGCAAGTTCTAAATATTCGTTAATTGTTACTTTTACGGGTATCGATGGAAATTTTTGTAATTCGCAAACACCTAAATTCAAGATAATGCTATCAATTTCTGCAATACGATCCAAATCCCAATTGCGGGTTTTGTCTTCGTATTCCTTCACAAAAACATCGGCATTTAAAGCTGTTTTTCTAAACAATTGTTTGGCAAAATCTTTGTCTTCGTCGTCTTTAAAAACTTTGTTTAATTTAAAGTAGCTGCTTTCGTTTTTCAATCCTTCCAATTGTTTCAAAATCGCTGTGTTTACAACCGGAATATCATCGATCCAAGATATTTTATAATCTTCTAAAAATTCGTAAATTTTCTCGTTTGGTGCAATAAAATCGGTAAAAAGTTTAATTACGAACTCTTTGTCTTCTGCAAATGTATTCACCCCGTTGCGCATATAATTTTTATACAAATCGCTGGTTTTTATTTCTTGCAAAAGCGCTTTAATATAGTGATCGTTTACCTGAAACTGATTCACGTGCAACTCTTCTGTCCAGTTTTTTAAGGTTTCGGATTGCAATAAAATTTGCAGAACTGCGTTGTTTACAAACTTTTTATTCGGATTTTTTTCTTGTGGTGTAGCTAAGTGTTTTTGTGCCGATACTTCTAAAAAGGTAGCTTCTACTTTTTGAAGTTCTACTAATGAAGAAAGCATTAATAGATACAATTCACGGATGTTTTCTAAACTACTGAAAAGATATTTTTCATATACATCTAATTGATCGGATTGGTTTTGGGTCATTGCATATATTGCCTGCAATACTTTTGAACGGATATGACGACGGTTTACCATGCTACTAAGAACTTATTTTTATAAAGAAAGCGAAAACCTGATTGATTTTCGCTTTGCAAAATTAAAACAATATTTTAAATTTTATTTATTTTCTTGTTTTTTCTTTTCAATACGCTGTTCTGCCATTTTCATAGCTGCTTGGTTGGGTCTGATACCTTGTTCTTTTGCGTAGTTTAAAATATCTAATGTGGTGTTATAAATATTTTCTGTTCTGCGGATTGCTTCGTCTGAACCGTATTTAGCAATTTCACCAAACACATTAATGATACCACCAGCGTTGATTAAGAAATCGGGCGCATAAACAATACCTTTTTCTTGCAACATTTTTCCGTGGATGCTTTCGTCTGCCAATTGATTGTTTGCTGCACCGGCAATAACTTGTGCTTTTAATTTTGCAATAGAATCGGTATTTACAGTAGCTCCTAAAGCACATGGTGCATAAATATCTACATCTAATGAATATAAATCATCGCCCATATAGATTGCTGTGTTGTATTTTTGAGCTACTTCTTCTACGCGCTCTTTGCTAATATCTGTAATTGTTACCAATGCTCCTGCGTTTACTAAGTGCTTCACCAAAGTTTCGCCAACATTACCAATTCCTTGTACTAAAACTCTTTTTCCGCTTAAATCGTCAGAGCCGTATTTGAACTTTGTAGCTGCTTTTAATCCCATGTAAACACCATATGCTGTAACAGGTGATGGGTTTCCAGATCCACCTAAACTTTCAGAAATTCCTGTAACGTGTGGGGTGATTGAGTGAATTAAATCCATATCGGGAGTGGTGGTACCCACATCTTCTGCAGTGATATATCGTCCGCTTAGAGAATCTACATATTTTGCAAATGCTTTGATTAATTCCGGGCTTTTATCTTTTTTAGAATCACCAATAATTACTGCTTTACCGCCTCCTAAATCTAAACCTGAAATAGCAGATTTATAAGTCATTCCGCGCGATAAACGCAAAACATCGTTCAATGCTTCCCACTCTGAAGTATAATTCCACATACGAGTACCGCCCAATGCAGGACCTAATACTGTATTATGAATACCAATAATTGCTTTTAATCCAGTATCTTTGTCGTGGCAAAAAACAACTTGTTCGTGATGATCAAATGAAATTTGTCCAAAAACCGGATCAATTTTTTTTAACTCTTCTGGAGTATATGTGTTTGTTGTCATAATTTTACTTAATTTGATAGTATCAAATATAAAACAATTATTTTTTATTATTATTTTATGTTTACATTATTATTAAATTGACAAATATATAATACATAGCACAAAAAAGCTATAACAAAAAACATTGGTTTATTAATTATTAGCAGAAATGCCGCATAAGTTATGAAAGAACTTCAAAAGCTTAATAAATACTTTATAAAATACAAATATCGCTTCTTAATTGGAATTGTTATTACAATTGCCTCGCAGATATTTACCGTTTTCACGCCGCAATATATTGGAGATGCAATTACGGTTTTAGAACATTTCTTAAAAAACGAACTAACCGCCGAAGCCACTAAAAAAGCATTATGGCACAATATGCTGCTTATTATCGGCACCACATTAACCGCAGGTTTTTTAACTTTTTTAATGCGACAAACCATTATTGTGATGTCGCGAAATATTGAATTTGATCTAAAAAATGAAATTTACGACCACTATCAAAAATTAAGTTTAGATTTTTACAAACGCCAGCGCACCGGTGATTTAATGAGCCGTATTTCGGAAGATGTTGCAAAGGTGCGGCAGTATGTGGGCCCGGCAGTGATGTATTCAATCAACACTGTTTTTAGAATGGCGGTTGTTATTGTGCAGATGTATATCATCTCGCCCACTCTTACTTGGTATTCCTTAATTCCCGTGCCTTTTTTGGCAATTTTAATGTATAAATTAAGTACCGAAATCAACCGTCGCAGTTTTGCTTATCAGCAAAATCTTTCGAAACTATCCTCTTTTTCACAGGAGATTTTTTCAGGCATCCGCGTTATTAAAGCATACACCTTAGAAAATCGCGAAAATACTGCTTACGACCTTGCCACAACCGAAAGCAAATCCAAATTTATGCGGTTAACCTATGCCAACGCATTAATTGGCCCTTTAATGATTTTGTTGATTGGCATAAGCAACTTATTAATTGTTTTTATTGGCGCACGCATGTATATTAATGGTGTAATTACCGAAATTGGTATCATTGCACAGTTTATTTTATATATAAATATGCTCACATGGCCCATTGCATCTTTGGGCTGGGTTTCGTCTATGATTCAAGAGGCCGATTCTTCCCAAAAGCGCATTAATGAATTTTTAAACGAAGAACCATCAATTCAATCAAACACCACAGAACAGCATCTTTTGCAAGGAAAAATTGAATTCCACAAGGTGCACTTTACTTATGAAGACACTAATATTCAAGCACTAAACAATATTTCTTTTACAATTGAAAAAGGCGAAACCGTGGCATTTCTAGGGAAAACCGGCTCTGGAAAATCGACCATTTTACAGTTGATTTCCCGTTTGTATGATGTTTCATCAGGCTCTATCGCTATTGATGGAATCGATATTAAAAATTGGAATGTAGAAAACCTTCGCGACCAGATTGCGGTGGTGCCCCAAGATGCTTTTTTGTTCTCGGATACCATCAAAACCAACATTCAATTCGGTAAAGAAAACGCAACACAAGAAGAAATTGAACATTATGCAAAAATAGCCGATGTGCATAAAAACATTATTCGATTTGAAAACGGCTATGAAACCATTTTGGGAGAACGCGGCATTACCCTATCAGGCGGACAAAAACAACGGGTTTCCATTGCACGTGCGCTGATAAAAGATGCTCCTGTTTTGTTGTTAGACGATTGCTTGTCTGCTGTTGATACCGAAACCGAAGAACGCATTTTAAACAACTTAAAAGATATTTCGGCAAAAAAAACAACTTTAATTGTAACCCACCGAGTTTCATCGGCAAAAAATGCAGATAAAATCATCATCTTAAACGAGGGCGAAATATTAGAGCAAGGCACTCATTTTCAACTATTAAAACAAAACGGCTATTACGCAGATTTGTATAATAAACAATTAGCAGAAAAAGATGTACTTTAAATTTTGTTTTATAAGATTTTTTTTAGACTTTTGAAGAGATGTAAAAACTTTAACAGAACGAAAGGACTATGAGAGACAATGAAATGCTAGAAAAAGAAGAAATCTTTTCAAAAGTATTAAGAGCAGGTAGAAGAACTTACTTTTTTGATGTGCGATCTACCAAAGCAGATGATTACTATGTAACCATTACAGAGAGTAAAAAGTTCACAGAAGAAGATGGATCATTCCACTTCAAGAAACACAAAATTTACTTGTATAAAGAAGATTTCACCTCTTTTAAAGAAATCTTAAATGAAATGACCGATTATGTGCTAGAACAAAAAGGCGAAGAAGTTATTTCTGAAAGACATCAAAAAGATTTCAAAAGAGAATTGGCTGATGCAAAAAGTTTTACAAATGTAGAATTCGATGATTTTTAAAAAAATGATACTACGATACTAAATACCGGCAAATTGTCCGGTATTTTTTTTAAAAGCCTATGAAACAACTTTACACCTTTGTGTTTCTTTTGATTGCGGTAAACGTAGCTGCTCAAAAAAATTATGAAACCGAACAAATCATTTGGAACGGAAAAACGTATCCGTACCGTTACCATCACATGGAACAATATTTTAGATATTATCCAAGTAAACGTCCCGTTCCTAATAAAGACACCACCATTATCAACCGTAAGTACTTGGCTGTTTTTGAAGTGAAAGAAAATAAATTTTACTTAAACAATATGTACATTCACGGCAAAAATCAAAAGGTGAAAGATTTGTCTGTTTTACAAGAATTAAACACTACAAACGAACCCATGTTTCTAAGCTGGGTGAATGGCTTGTTTGATATTGGCATGGGTACAGAAAGATTCAGTGCAAACGATTCTTTAATACCTATATATGACCAATATATTGTATTTGAAGTAAAAAAAGGCATCATTGGAAGAACCGAAACATTTACCCATAATCAGTTAAAGCTTTTTAAAGACTATCAATACCGCCGTTTTAAAGAAACCCTAGATTACCAAAAATTAATGAGAAGATTGCTTTATAATGGAATGTCCGAAGGCGAAGCTTCCTTACATATCTATCAGTTTATTCTATTTTACAGCAAATCGAATTTTTTAAGGAGAACATAAAAAAACAAGCCATATAAGCTTGTTTTTTTTATTGCCAACTACTGTACAACACGTAATTATTACTTATTCGTTCAATCTCGCCAGCAAAGGCAGATGCTTCTAATTCTTTCACACGTTTAGCGGGAATTCCTGCATAAATACCATTTGGCAACAATTCCATATTTTGAGTTACCACTGCACCAGCAGCTACAATAACGTTGCTGTGCACCACACTATTATCCATGATTATTGCTCCCATACCCACTAATACATTATCGTGAATCGTACAACCGTGCACAACGGCGTTGTGACCAATTGAAACATTATTTCCTATAATTGTGGGGTGCTTTTGATAGGTACAATGTATTACTGCATTGTCTTGTACATTCACTTTGTTACCCATTTTTATAAAATGTACATCACCACGAACCACTGCATTATACCAAACACTGCAGTTTTCGCCCATTTGTACATCGCCAATAATGGTAGCATTTTCAGCAATGAAACAATTATCTGGAAATTGAGGTGCTTTTCCGTTTATAGATTTAATTAAAGCCATAGTATAAAATGAAAAATCCCGATAAATATCGGGATTTTCTGTTAATATTAAAAGTTCACTGACGGACAGTTACATTTGTAATTACTTTCTCTACACAAGAAGTTGAAACCAAGTGTTAACTGGTGAAAACCTCCATTGGCAAACTGCACTTCGCCAAATTGGTGCGAATAAGTATAGCCCACCATAATGTTTTTGAATTTAACACCTAATATTGGTGAAACAGAATGATAGTTTTGTTTTTTAACTTCACCATTTATATCTTTCATGTATTCAGCTCCTTCAAACATGGTTCTGTAAGAAATACCTGCGAAAAATTGTCCGTTAGAAAATTCCTTATACATTTTAAGGTTAAGGTCTAACATTTTCTCTTCTGTAGCTTCAGCGTATTGGAATAAAACCGATGGTTCCCATGAGAAACCTTGATCGCGATAAGATCTGTATCCTCGGTTTTTAGAAAACACATAACCTGCAGAAACAATGTATCGGCGAATGTTATCGTTTTCAACCATCGAATAAATTTCACGATCGGTAGTGATTACGTTTTTAACCGTACCGTGTGCATAAAAGTCTAAAAAGTGGTAGGAAGCACCAATATCTACATTAAAATAATTGTATCTTAATTCCTCTCCAGTAACTGAAGGATCAAAAATATTGCCCCATTCACTTTGGTCTAATTGCGAATTAACCATACCGGCACTAATACCAAAAGATAGTTTATTCAAATCATAATCGCTTCGTGAAAAAGTGATATGGTGTGCATAAGTTACTTTTGCTCCTGCTTGTTTATGGTATCCATTTCTATCGTTAAAAGCGATGAAACCAATTCCTGATCGTTCCGAAATAGCGGTATTAACACTTGCTGTTTGCAAAGCGGGTGCATCTTTTTCACCGAACCATTGCTGGCGTGCCGTTAAACGAACTTTTGCACAATTTGCTATACCCGCCATTGAAGGGTGGATAAGATAATAGTTATCTGTTAAATAATCTTGATACACAGGAATTCCTTCTTGCGCATTACTTATTTGTGACACAAATAATGAAGATATAACAACTAATAAAGATTTAGTAAATATATTCATAAATTCTTTTTTTCTCTTTAGAAATGGTTAACAAATATATAAAAAACTATAATACAATATATACTATGGTTTTAAAATATATCTAAAAATGTTACGAATTCAAATATGTTAATTTTACGTTTAAATTCCAAATATAAATATTCAATTGATATTTCTTTGTTAATTTTGAAAAAAATCTTAAAAAATGTTTAAAATAAATATAAAGGACACTCAAAACCCCGCTATAATTAAATTTGAATTCCCAGATTTTATAAGCTATGGAAGCAATTTTGAGTTTAAAAACATCGATGAAACGGCAAATTCGCCTTTGGCACGTCAACTTTTTTATCTTCCTTTTGTAAAAACGGTTTACATTTCAGGAAATTTTGTTGCTGTAGAGCGTTTTTCGATTGTAGAATGGAGTGATGTGCAAGACGAAGTTAA
The DNA here is from genome assembly GCF_028473145.1 of Flavobacterium sp. CBA20B-1. Taxonomy (NCBI): domain Bacteria; kingdom Pseudomonadati; phylum Bacteroidota; class Flavobacteriia; order Flavobacteriales; family Flavobacteriaceae; genus Flavobacterium; species Flavobacterium sp. CBA20B-1. The sequence continues at coordinate 2,562,346 of NZ_CP092370.1, read as the reverse complement.
AAAGCAAATTGAAGATTTCGTTACCAATGGCGGCAAAGTGCTGATAGAAACAGAAGCAACTTCTTCTAAAAAAATTCCTGTAACAGTGTATGGAGAAACCACACCAAACCCGGGCGTACTAAAATTTGTATCAAACAAACTACTCACCAAAACAGCGGTGGAATTTAAGAATATCGATGACGCTAAACCATCACCCTTAGCAATAGAGTTGTTTAAATTGCCTTATGTAAAAGAAGTTTTTATTGATGAAAATTACGTTTCGGTAACAAAGTTTGACGCCTATCAATGGGATGAAATTACATTAGAAGTGCGTTCATTTATTAAACAATTCATTGAAAACGGCGGAACGGTTATCGATGACAGTTTAATTTCGCAAACAAAAGAACACGAACAACAACAAGAAGACTATTTTGAAAATTTAGATGTAACCTCTCAACAAATCATCAATATTTTAGAAGAATATGTAAAACCAGCTGTGCAATCAGACGGTGGTAATATCACCTTTGAAAGCTATGACGACACCAGCAAACTTGTTACTGTAACGCTAAAAGGTGCATGTAGCGGATGCCCGTCATCAACTTTTACCTTAAAAAATGGTATCGAAAATATGCTGCGACAAATGCTTCAAAACAATGATATTGTGGTGGAAGCATTAAACGGTTAATTGATAAGGCTGAGTTTTCTCAGCCTTTTTTATTTATTCTAAAAAATACAATTATGCAAAATCAACTTAAAAACGCACATTCCCCCTATTTGCTGCAACATGCCCAAAATCCTGTTTTTTGGCAAATGTGGAATACCCAAAACAGAAATTTTGCTAAAGAAACCAATAAATTGCTCATCATTAGTATTGGATATGCCGCTTGCCATTGGTGCCACGTGATGGAAAAAGAGTGTTTTGAAGACAATGAAGTTGCACATGTGATGAATGCTTCTTTCACCAGTTTTAAGATTGACCGCGAAGAATTACCGGCGATAGATGCATATTATATGCAGGCTTTGCAGCTAATGACCAAGCAAGGTGGCTGGCCGCTAAACATTGTAGCTTTGCCAAATGGTTTGCCTGTGTGGGGCGCCACTTATGTACCTAAAGAGCAATGGATAGATGTTTTAGAACAATTAGCCGAACTTTTTACAAATAACCCTGAAAAAATGTATGAATATGCAGAAAAACTTCAGAATGGTATTTCGCTTGCTAATAATATGTTAGAAATTTATCCGAAACAATCAACAGAATTTGACTTTAGTCCTCTTTTGTTGAACTGGAAAAAAAGTTTCGATGATGAGTTTGGTGGTTATCAACGGGCACCGAAATTCATGATGCCTACTAATTTGAATTTTCTTTATCAATATGGAATTGCAACAAACGATGATTCGTTAACCCAGCATGTAGAGCTCACACTTTCTAAAATGGCTTATGGTGGTTTGTTTGACGTGCTTGAAGGTGGCTTTTCGCGCTATAGTGTTGATCACAAATGGCACATTCCCCACTTTGAAAAAATGTTGTATGACAATGCCCAACTGCTCACAACCTATTCCAAAGCGTATCTTCGCACAAATTATATATTGTATAAAAATGTTGTAGAAAAAACAGTTGCATTCGTTACAAAAAATTGGCAAGATGCATCGGGTGGATTTTATGCCGCATACGATGCCGATAGTTTTAATACCGAAAATAAATTGCAAGAAGGTGCTTACTATTTTTGGCAAAAAAACGAGCTTCAGGATTTAATTGACCCAAGTGAATGGAATTTGTTTGAAGAGGTTTTTTCGATTAATGCCGATGGATTTTGGGAAGAAGCACAGGCGTATGTTTTATTTCAAAAAGAAGATTTAGCCGTAATTGCCAAAAAATATCAATTAAACCTCAACCAGCTTGAACAACTAAAGAGGATTTGGGAGCAACTTTTGTTGAAAAACCGAGAAAAAAGAACAAAGCCATTGCTTGATGACAAAATCATCACCTCGTGGAACGCACAACTTTTAACCGGTTTATTAATGGCAGAAAAAATCATTCCCTCACAAGAAATCAACCAAAGTATAGCATCTTTGACTCATTTTCTGCAAACAAAAGCCTTTCAAAACAATCAATTAGGAAGAGTTTTTAAAAACAATGAACTGTATATCGATGGCACATTAGAAGATTATGCGTTTACCATTGAAGCGTTTATCCAACTTTTCAATAAAACACAGCAGCAGCAGCATCTGCAGTTTGCTCAAGAACTTACCTTTTATGCTTTAGATGTATTTTTTGATGAAAAACAAGGCTTTTTTAAAGCATCGAAAGATAATTCACTTGGTACGGTTTTTGAGATAGAAGACAATGTGATACCATCAGGCAATGCAATCATGGCTCGAAATTTATTTTATTTGGGATTGCTTTTTAAAAACGAATATTTCACAAAAGTTTCCAATGAAATGATTGAAAGGGTGCTTGCACAAATCAATTACGCCAGTGCTTATTCGGAATGGTTAACAAACTATTTATTAGTTACCAATCATTTTGAGTACATCATTTTGAAAGATGTTTCACAAGAAGAATTCCGTGCTATTTATGAAGCAAATAAGCATCAAATAATACTGAATAATTCATTAAATATTCCTATTTTAGACGGCTATAAAAATCAAACCAAAAAATTTCAAGTTTGCACATTACATAGTTGCCAAATAGAAACAAACGATTTTACTAAAATTTTTAATTAAACCTCATGAAAAAAACAATCTTTATACTTTCTTTCGGATTATTTACACTTGCTACAAATGCGCAAGTTACTGTTCAAACTGGCGGAAATAACTTAACCTTTAGAAGAAGTGCAGATTTTAACGACGCTGCTGTTGCAGGATCAAAATACATTCAAAAATCTTTTGAAAGTGCAAAAGTGAATAACGGCACTCAAAATTTCCCAATTAGATATAACGCTTATGCAGATGTGATGGAATACAAAGACGGAAGCGATGTTTTAGAGTTAATTAAAGAAAAAAACACGCATTTTGTATTTGAAGACGGAAGTGTTTATGAATTGCTACAATATACCGATGACAAGAATTCGTACAGCAGATACCATAAAATTTTAATGGATCAAAACAATGTGAAGGTTTCTAAATTTCAAAGTGTTAAATTGAATCCTGCAACAAAAGCTAGTAATAGTTATGAAAGTGATTCACAAGCTTTTTACAAACAAAACAATGATGTGTACTACATTACCTATAACAATCAAACGTTTGAATTTGATGGAAAACAGAAAACCTTAGATAAAAATATTGAAGGGAAATCGGCAGAAATTAAAAAATTCTTTAAAGAAAATAAAATTAAGGAAAACGACGCCGATATGATTAAGCTAGGACATTTCTTAGCTAATCTTTAAAACAACGAAGACTCCTTTTTGGGAGTCTTTTCTTTTTCTAGTGGTTAACCAAAAAAAGCGTTAGGTTACAAAAATTTCTGCTTTTAAAAACCCTGCCAAAAAGTTCTAAACTTTGGCAGAGTTCGTATTCAAAGAAAACATCTAATTTGTTATTTTTTGGTGGTAAGCATAAAATCTTTAAGGTAATAAGGTTCAAAATAAGCCACATCTACAAAATCATTCTGCTGAAACTTTTCATAACTTAATGGGCTCATTTCTTTTGCTGAAGGATAAATAACATCTTCATGGAAAACAAATGTATCACTGGTTAAAACAGTTTTACATTTCAATGCGCCATCGCCCACAAAATGCATATTTCCGCTTTTATCTGCAAAAGCAGTTTCATCAATAATTAAAGCTTCGGCAGGGGTGATAGCTTTGTGGTGTTCATCAAATTGTTGGGTGAAAACTTCCATTCTTCGGGCATCAATCATTGGAATTATCAAACCGTTTGCAACAGAAATTTGTGCTGCCAAAACTGCCAATGTATCCACAGCAATTAAGGGAATATCCAAGGCATAACACAAACCTTTTGCAGCAGAAACACCAATTCGCAAACCAGTATATGAACCCGGACCTTTACTAACTGCTACTGCATGCAATTGCGACAAATCAAGAGAAGCTTGGTTTATAACATCTTTAATAAACACATGCAATTTTTCGGCATGATTAAATTGCTCCTCGGAAAGTTCTTTAAAAGCGATGGTTGTTCCATTGGCACCCAAACTTACAGAGCAATTCTTTGTAGCTGTTTCGATATTTAAAATATAAACCATTATGCTTTGTTTTTCTTTTTTCCTTTCATGATTCGATAAATCACAATGCCACCAACCAATAAAAGCAGATAAGGAAATGCCATTAAATATACAATTCCATCGTTTACAGCTTCTGCTTTCATCCCGGTTTCTTCGGTTTCCAACGCTGCTCTGCACATGGCACACTGAGCGAATCCATCCATAGAGAATAGAAAATAGAAAATAGAAAACAGAAAATATTCTTTTTTACTGAACATAATACGGAGCAATCATTAAATATACAATTACGCCGGTAACAGCCACATACAACCACATGGGATAGGTGATGCGTGCCAATTTTTTGTGCCGCTGATATGCACCTGCAATACCACGCACAAAAGTTACCAACACAAATGGAATAATGATGATGGATAAAAGAATGTGAGTAATTAAAATAAAAAAGTAAAGGTATCTTAATGCACCTTCCCCGCCAAATTTAGTTTCTACAGATGTCATGTGATATGCCACATACATTGCCAAAAAAGCAACCGAACAGCCAATGCATATTTTTATTAAACGTTCATGCAAAGATTGATTTCCTTTTTTAATAGCACGCACAGCATAAACGAGCAACACAGCTGTAATCCCGTTTATAGTTGCATAAATTGGTGGTAAAAAAGTGAGTGGTTTCACGTTGTAACCCAAATCGTGTAGGTTTACACTGAATAAAACAGCTACAACAACCGGAATGGCAATAGACAAGATCCAAATCCAAATGCTGTATTTTTTTTCAATTTGTGCGCTTTCCATTATTCTTTAATTAATTGTTGAATATCTTCTTTAAGCATTTTTAAGCCTTCTTCGTTGGTTCCATCATAATACGGAAAATCACCGTTTATACTGATATCCCTTGAACGAATCATTCCGTTTTTGTCAATCAAAGCAAACAAGCCTGAATGTTCAAAACCGCCTGGAGCATCGCTATTTCTGCCAACATATAAATTAAATTTACGCGACAAGGCAAAAATATCGTCTTCTTTTCCTGTTAAAAAATGCCAGTTTTTCATTGTAGCACCTAAAAACTGCGCGTGTTCTTTCAAATTTTCGGGCGTATCTGTTTCCGGGTCAATAGTTATTGATACAATTCCAAAGCGCTCTTCTTTCTGAAATTCGTTTTGCAACTTCACCATATTTTCATTCATTATGGGACAAATAGTGGGACAGGTAGAAAAGAAAAATTCCACCAAATAAACCTTTCCATCATAATCTTTGTTGGTAATGGTTTCCTTGTTTTGATTGGTGAATGAAAAAGCAGGTGCTTTGCCCACTTCTAGCAAATCATTTCGGTTTGCCACATTTAAACGGTCGCTTTCTACAACCGATGCGTCTTTAAAGCGGTTTACGATTTTTGGCACAAAGTAAATACCAAAAACTAAAACCACCAGTGAAATCCAAATGTATGCATAGTTTTTTTTCATGATTAATTGGTTACGTTATCAATTCTATTATTTTTCTTTAAGGCTAAGCGGTATTCAGCTAAAATCACCTTTACATCGTCTGCCATTTCATTGTGCAAGTCGGCTGCCGAAATGGTGTTGTATCCTTCGCGATACTCTTCTTCACCTTTTTTGTTTTTGCCTTTTCGTCCGCGTAAGTTCAATTCTTTATCGATAATATAAACGTTCGAGGTTCCGTATTTATCATCTAAACCACCCACCAAACCCAATTGTTTGTGGTATTGCTCGATTTCGTTGGCATCTGCCATCACATAGTACCAATTTTTTAGATCAATGTTTACGCCTAATTGCTGGTTCAACTTGTTAATGCCTTCCTCAGTGCCTTTTGGAGCAATCATAACCACCTGAAAATCTACAAAATCTTTATTGCGGTCATAAATTTTATGGGCTAAATTGGTGATATTGCCTTCCACATATTTTATATCGGTTCCGGGAAAACCCAAAATGGTGATTTTATTTTTTAGTTGCACAGGATTTTCCGAAAGAGGTTGCCAGTTTGAAGGAAGTTCTGCAATTTTTTCGGTGACAACAGGTAGTTTTATAAAAGAATTTACACCCGATGCAAAAAACAAATATGCAACAATGGGTACTATAAAAAGTGCTACCAAGAGCAGTAATTTTTTCATGGTGAAAATTTTTACAAAAATAAAAAAAGACGGTGTAATTACCGCCTTTTTAACGCTTATTTATAGTTTAAAAACCAACAAATGTTCGCAAAAACCTATTTTGATGATAGATATTTTAAATTTTGATAAGAAACAACTGGTAGTGGGGGTTTTGCTTTTACCACAAACTTTTATAACAAAACAGCCTCAATACGTGTGTAAAGAGGCTGTTGGTTTTTAATGTTGCTCAAAATCGTGAGACTTTGCGCAGCGGGTTTTTATAGGCACGGATTGCAAATCCGCGCGATCGGGGATTACAAATCCGAGCGATTGGGGTCAGGCTAAAACGGACTGCCCCTTAATTCTTAACTAATAAATCATTAAAAAATGGTTTAACCCTAAAATGAATATTTTATAAACAATACGGTGTATCATTTTAAACTTAAACAAACGCTTTCTAATGCGTTGCAACTATAAAACAAACTATTTTATGTGCAACAGCAGTAAAGTGTTTTATACTAAAACAGCCTCAATACGTGTGTAAAGAGGCTGTTGGTTTTAAAAGCACGGATTGCAAATCCGCGCCATCGGGTTATTGCACGGGCAAGATGCCCGCGCCAGCGTGTGGCTTATTTATTACTAAATATTTCCATATAACCTGAAGAATTATCACCTATTTTATATTCATCTAAATCAAAAATAAAAAAAATATCTTCTCCTGAATATCCATAAACCACTTCAACAGATTCACCGGTACTAATGCCTTTACTAAAACTAATTTGCTTTTTGTATAGTTCTTCACCTTTTATAAAAAAAAAATTTTTTTTATAATCTCCTAACAATGCTAATTTTAAATCAAAAGTATTTTTATTAAAATTTCTGAAATAATAAATTTCATTTTTCAGTAAATCAAGATAAATAACTTTTTCTGATCCATTTGAATCTCTAAATTCCTTTATTATATATTCTGAATAAATATAGTACTTTTGATAAACTTCATATAATTCATGACCAGTCCCTTTGACGGGATTATGTCTATAATTAAGTTCAGAATACCAATAATCATCCTTTTTTTCAAAAACCCGCTTTGTTTTTTTTCCATCCAATATTGCATTAATAATAATGTTATTACTATTTAAAGTAATTGGTTCAACCCAAGCAGTTTTGTCTAAAATTATTTTAGGTTTTGACATTTGCATACTTTTATACTCAAATGTCTTTAAATCATTTAGCTGATTAGCACAACTAAATAAAAATAATATAAAAAAATAACGAAGCATATATTTTATCATCTTATAAAATTATTTTGACTACCTAAATTAAATCCTTTTTTCACAGCTCGATAACTATTCTTAAAAGTTCTATTCGTATCACTCCTACTGTAACTTGGACTTTTATCATTTTTATTCATAGACAAGTTAAAAACAGTTCTCGATTGTTGACCCCGTGCGGACACTGTAAAACTATTCATTGTCTCACTATCTTTAGGATTTAAACTTTTCAACATATTCTCACCTCCATTAAATCTATACCCGCCGATCAATAAATGCTGAGAAGTTATTACCCTAGCATCTAACTGCTTGGACATACTTTGAGTTAGTTCAGCTCCTTCATCCCCTCTGCCAGTATTACATGCTAAAACAACTAAATTTTTTCCACTTAACTTATCACCTAAGGCACTTAAAGTTGAAGAACTATTCTTATTATTTACTTTAGTACTGCCAATACTAAAAGAACCAGAATTTCCGTGAGAAGTCAAGGCAAATGTTCCAACATCAGAACCATCTGTTTTTAATTGTGATAGTCCTTTAGAGAAACCTGAAATATCATCAACCAACATAATAGGTGTACCTGATTGTTTAGCATTATTATAATCCATAGAAAATGCAGAATCAGAGTTATAGTTACTTGGGATTACAGCCATTGTTCCTATATCACTCCCCGGTTTATAATTTACGAATGAGTAACCATCTCTATTTTTCGGGCCACCTTCTCCGTATACAGCACTCATACCAGTTGGGTCAATTAAATTTATTGGATTGTTATGTACGTAATGATATGGTGTCCAACCTACAAAGTCTTCCGCCAGCGGATCCACACTTACAAATATACTAATTCTTGGGTCATAATAACGTGCGCCGTAATAATACATTTGTGTGGCATCGTCTAATTCTTTTCCGTTGAACTTAAACTTGTTGTCGTAGCCCACACCAGACGGGTGGTTGGCACTTTGGTTATGCTCCACAATCATCTCCCCAAACGGCAGTGTTTCGTAGTAATGGCTCGGGCGTCCAAAGTTGTCTGTTAGGTATGTACTACTGCCTAAATGGTCGGTATGGTACCACCAAATTGGCTTGCGTTCTTCTTCGCGGTATGGTCCATCTTCGCCAGGTAAATCATCGTTACTTTCCGGATGGGGTGTTGGCAAATCCAAATCAGGGAAAAACTCTGGCGTATCTGGCCTTACAGTTTCTTTTGGTGAACAATTGAAATTTGTAAGCACATAATCTAATACCGCACAGGCATTGTTTGGCTCAAACGTTAGGTTTACCCGTATGTAGTTTAACGCTTGTTGAAAACAGTCTAACTCATTATTAGAACCATCGTCTTCCAAACAACCACAATCTATCATTATTTGCTCGCAACCGTCCATCCAAACACCGGTTTGAGCATAATATTCATAACATTCGCTTGCTTGTGGATTTGCGCAATCTTCGGCACAAATCTGCATTTCTTCTTCTTCGTCTCTAATACAGCCGCATTCTTTACCAGCCTGGCGTTTTGCTTTTACCACAAACTTTTAAAACAAAACAGCCTCAATACATGTGTAATGAGGCTGTTGGTTTTTATAGGCACGGATTACAAATCCGCGCCATCGGGTTACACCCGAGGCTTTAGCCGAACGGAACGAAGTTAAATCCGCGCGATCGGGTTAAACTTATCTATTCTTTTTAAACCTTTTTAAAATATCTAATCGGTTTTCTATATCTGAAGGAGATTTACTAATAAAAAATAATAGACTATTAAATTGAATAAACTCTCGGCTAAACTCAACATTAACATTTTCACCTTTTACAGAAATCTCATAATGAATATTTGGTTGATTATTAAAATATTTATAAACACCCATTCTACTATATTTTTCACTTCTTATGTAATCACTTTGAGATATTGTAATTATAGGTTTAATCTTTTCATAAATAAATAAATCAGGGATATATTTATCTAATGAATCTTTCATTACATTTACATTATACCATTTACTATTATTCAAATCATGTAAAATATAATCTGTTTTATCAATATGCAAAATAAATTCTTCAAATTTATTTATACTAAAAGAAATATTTATTGAATCTAATTCTTTTGGTAAATTCGAAACAGAATCATTCACTGTAAGATTATGAGTAACAATAATATCATCTTTATTAATCTGTAATTCTTTATTACAATTACAGAAAATACTAAAAAAAAATAATATAGGGAATATTCTTTTCATATTAAAAAAGTTTAAATACACTATTATAGAGAGGAATAGGTTTTGGTCTTTTTCCTTCATTTACCTCTTGGTTTTTATATATATTGTATTGGCGCCAATTAAATTCTTTGTACTTTTGAGTAGTTGAGTTCCATAATTTACCAGAATTCATCACATACCAATATGACATTCTATGACTTTTACTGCCATCACCTAATTTGTACTGCATATGAGTTATATATTCATGAATTATAACAGATGATTGAATATTTTCTACTGTACTTTCATAACTATATTCTCCTGATCCATATATTTTTCCAATATTACCGTTCAATGTATATTCTGTCATCCAACCAAAATCTGAACTAGCTTGATACTGAATCCCACCTATTATATTATTCATTTTAAATTCCGTTCCGAAAAATGAATTCCCATCTTGAGCGGAAACAATATGATTCCAAATTTTAGACTTTGCTTTTCCAGAAATTTCAGATGAAACATTATCTAATAAAAAAACATCATTTACAGTTTCATCATGATTCATAAACTCTTCTGCTGTCATATTTTCAAAGAAGCTTTTGTCTTTATCTCCATTGTAAATAATTATATCTCCTGTAAAACCTTCTTTAGTATTCCCTAAATGATTTCCTTCTACATCATATACTGGTTCTGCAGTCATCCCCGTAGGATCTGTAAACATAATAGGATTATTGGTTACATACTGATAAGGCGTCATGGTTTGCTCCGCCAGTGGGTCTACAGATACAAATATACTAATTCTTGGGTCGTAATAACGTGCCCCGTAATAATACATTTGTGTGGCGTCGTCTAACTCTTTACCATTAAATTTCCATTTGTTGTCGTAACCCACACCAGACGGGTGGTTGGCACTTTGGTTGTGTTCTACCATCATCTCCCCAAACGGTAATGTTTCGTAATAATGACTTGGGCGTCCAAAGTTGTCTGTCAGGTATGTACTGCTGCCTAAATGGTCGGTATGGTACCACCAAATTGGTTTGCGTAATTCTTCATCATAATCTTCTCCAGGATCCTCGGTGTTTCCGCCGCCATCAACCCAATCGTCGTCTTCATCCTCTGGTGTGATAGGTTCGTCAATTGGTTCTGATGGTAAAGGTACACATTTATAGGTTTCTTCCACATAATTTAACACCTCACAGGCATTGCTTAAATCAGGTAGCAGGTGGTTGTCTATATAAATCATTGCCAATACAGGACAGAGATCAATTTCACCGATGATAGGTTGTTCCTCGCAACCGCATTGTTCAAAAACTATATTACAATTTGAAGGCCATTCCCCATCGCCATGTATAAAACGTTCCCAACAGCCATAACTATCAATTATATCGTTTCTTTCTATGCATACATTGATACACTGATACCATTCAAAAAATGCCGATCCTTCCCCATTTTGAATCTGCACAGCCAATTGTGCTACCAAAATATTCAAGTCGGTTAAACAGTCTGCCTGCTGCTGTTGCCCGGGTGTTAATGTTGGATCTGTTGGATCTACAGGAACATTGCCCGGATTGTTTTCATCAATCGGTGTACACACATATTGGTTTACCGCAATTAATGCTTCACAGCTTGTAGCCGAATTATTGATGATTTCGTTGATTGCATCGATACAATGGGTTACTGATGCGGTGGGAGTTTGTACTTTACCAACATAAAACACAATAACTTACTGCGTCCTTATAAAAGTCGAAACTATTAAATGTGCAACAGCAGTAAGTGTTTTATAACAAAACAGCCTCAATACGTGTGTAAAGAGGCTGTTGTGTTTTTAAAAGCACGGATTGCAAATCCGCGCCATCGGGGTAGTGTCTTAGGTTTTTAACACAAAATCTTTGCGCAGCGGGTGGTTATCTAATCTCAGAAATATCCTGATATTCATCATTAAAATCAATATATATTTTTCTTATCTCCATCCCCTTTTCCAAAAACATCATTTCATTTATTACTCCCCTTATCCCACTGTTTTTATGGAGGCGTATCTGAAGTTTGTTGTCATGAAAAATAAGAGTATCCAACTTTAGTTTATTTAGATTACTAAAATCAACATTTATGCTATTGTTATAAACTAACATTGGGTATGATTCGGCATCATTATATATGGCATCAACTACTCCCTCATATTTTATTTCTACGATTAAACTATCTTTATCGACTGTTTTAACTTTAAAAGTAAAAAAATTAGATTTATTATATAGTGTATCTCCTTGCTTATTAAAGACTATTTCCTGATTCAAATACACTTGGTTATTTATAAGTTTAAATTCACTAATAGCAACAAGATTTTTTTGCAAATCAAAAGATTTCCAATATCCAACTGGTAGGGTATCTAACATGTACCCTTCGGATATTAAAGAGTCTTCTGTATATTTTTTTTGTACAAATCTTAATTTGTCGTTTTTACATCCAAATATTAGGAATAAGGACGTAAAAACTAATATAGTTGCCATTTTTTTCATCTCTTTCTTTTTTCACCCGATGTCGCGGATTTGTAATCCGTGACTTTATCTATAAAATTTTACTGTTGTTGTTATAAAATATGCACTATTAAGGTCTGTTAATTTATACTTTGTTGACACACCTCACTTTTATTTAGTTAACACTCGGATTTGCAACTTTAAATCTGCGCGTGCGCTTTTTTTTAGTTACCACCACACGAAAGATTCGTGCGGTAGCGAGGGCTGTTGGTTTTTATAGGCACGGATTGCAAATCCGCGCCATCGGGTCTGTACCACCTACATTACCGTAAATTAAAGATTGTATAGATAAAATAATACTTCTAAACCATCCTCTTCTTCCTGTATTTTTTGTTTAAGTAATTGGTAAAGTTGTTTATTTGACAATGACAACACATCTCTTTCAATTATAGTATTAATTTCATTAAGTGCATAATTTCCTCCTTTAAAATAATAATCTAAAGCTATTTTATAAAAATTTTCTTCTATTGTTAACTTTTTCCCTTCATATTTATCATAAACATTCTTTAATCCAAAATCTGCTCTGTTTGAATATCCTTTGATTTCTACAAGACTTCTAAATAATTCAATCGCAAATGAATCTTGCTCTTTTAATGTTTTAATGACTAATAGAGCATCGTTATGTTTATCTATTCGACATAAAAATTTTATTTTTTCTATTTTATAAAAATCATCTTCACTAATATTTATCAATTTATCTATATAAAACAAAACGGAATCGCGCTTTATTTGAGAATCAGTTTGTAAATTCCAACTTTCATAACTCATGATATATTTATCTTGTACCTTCGATAAATCTTCATTTTGTTTATTGCAATTAGTAGCAAGCAATAGAAAACTGATCAAAAAAAATATCTTTGTCATTTCAGTATTTAATTGATTTTTGAAATTAACTTTTTAGCAATGCTAATTGGAGCTACGGATAGCAAATCCTCACCATCATAGTCCATATGTTCGTACTGGTAACATAATTCCGTTTGCACAGTCTTCCGCAAAAAATCCACACTTACAAATATACTACTTCTTGGGTTACTTCGACTGCGCTCAGCATAAACTCCATAACGTGCGCCGTAATAATACATTTGGGTGGCGTCATTATAACTCCAATAAAAAAGCGGTTTCAAATTACTGAAACCGCTTTTTTATCTTTTAATTTTATAGATTAAAACATCCATCTCATGGAAGAAGTTTTAAAAACATCGTGGATATAATCGCCTTCTATCAATAGCAAACATGCCAAATAAGCAATTAAGAAAACCATTGGTGCAACGATTGACCAGCGGAATGATGATTTTTCACCTTCTAAGTGCATGAACGCCCACATGATATAGTACGCTTTTACAATGGTTAAAATGATGAAAATCCAGTTTAAGTAGCTTAAATTTAATAAACTGTTGTGAAATAATGCATCGGGTTTATAAATACCCAAAACAACTTCTACTATTGTAAGGATTGATAAGTAAATGAATACTTGCCAAATTCTTTTTGTATTTGATGCGTGTGCTCCCATTTTTTTATTTTTTTTAGATGATTATACTAAATAGAAGAATGTAAATACAAACACCCATACTAAATCTACAAAGTGCCAGTATAATCCTACTTTTTCAACCATTTCGTAAGTTCTTCTTTTTTCGTAAGTACCCAACAATACATTAAAGAAAATAATGATGTTTAACAATACCCCTACTGAAACGTGGAATCCGTGGAAACCTGTTATAAAGAAGAATAAATCGCCAAAACTTTTATGACCGTATTCGTTGCGCACCAAGTTTGCACCTTCTACCACGTATTGGAAATCGTTTGCACGTTTTAAAGTTTCTTCGCGAGATAAGGTTATTTTTTTATGTTTATTTTCCGGGTCGGTATATTGTGTTCTAATCAATATATCTGGGTTGTTTTCTAAACCTGCTTTCACTTGGCTTAATGATACGGATGTATTAGATCCTCCAGACATTCCCCAAACGCCTTTGCTTCTTGTTAATGCAGCGTCTTCACGCGCAATTGTTGTATCAGCAAATTCTGCTAATGCTACACGTTTTCCGTCTTTATTAACAAATTGCAAAATTTCGCCACCTCTTGTTTCCACAGCACCATAAGTTCCTGTGATGAAGTTTTTCCACTCCCAAGCTTGTGATCCAACGAAAACAAGACCGCCTACAATGGTTAATAACATATAAACGGCTACTTTCTTTTGCTTCATTTGATGACCTGCATCTACTGCCAATACCATCGTTACCGATGAAAAGATCAAGATAAAAGTCATTAATGCCACGTAAAACATTGGTGCATCTACACCATGCATAAACGGAAAGTGATTAAATACCTCATCGGCTATTGGCCACGAATCAATAAATTTGAATCTTGTAAAACCATAAGCGGCAAGGAATCCGGCAAATGTTAATGAATCTGACAAAATGAAAAACCACATCATCATTTTCCCATAGCTCGCTCCAAGAGGTTGGACATCTTCGCCACCTCCCCAAGTTTGTTCTTTAGTCGCTGCTGTAGTAACTGTCGCTCCCATAAAAAGTTTAAGTTGTTAAAAAGTTCCCAAATTTACATCTTTTTTCTTTTAAAGAAAAGTAAAAAGATTATTTGTAAAAAGTAAAAAATAAAAACAAATACAACCACAAGAATCCTAAAAAGTGCCAAAACATCGCACTTAACTCTATTCCAAGGGTTTGAGTTGCATTATACTTTTGTTTATAATGATTATAAATTACGATTAACAATGAAATTAATCCACCTGCCAAATGGGCAATATGTACTAAAACCACTACATATAAAAACGATGTGGTGATGGTACTTGCACTTCCTGTGAAATAATATCCGGCTTCAATAATTTGATTAAATCCTTGAAACTGCAACATCACAAAACTAATTCCCAACAAAAAAGTAAGTCCTAATAGTAAACTTGTGGTGGAACGGTTGTTTTTTTGTATGGCTTTTTTGGCTAAATGAAATGTGATACTGCTTAAAACAATCACCAACGTACTCCATAAAAATGCTTGTGGCAATTGAAAGTCTTTTAACCAATCCGGACGGTTTTTACTAATCACATAAGCACTTGTTAAGCCGGCAAAAATCATCACAATACTGCCCATTGCAAAAATAAGCATGGTTTTGTATGCCTTTCCTTTTTGTATTTTTTCTGCTTGAAGTTCTTCAGTATTCATTATCGCAAGAATTTATCTAATATAAAAATAATCTGTATCAATGTAATATAGGTAACGCTTATAAGCATTAGTGTTTTTGCCGATTTGTCGGTTTGTTTGCGGTATAATTGCACACCGCCATAGAGCATCCATAAACCTGCCGCCAAAACCAAAACTGCTGCGATTGGTGAAAGATACAATCTTCCGGTGTAACCTGTTGCCGGCAATAACGATGCAATGATTAACCACACACAGTATAAAATAACTTGTAATGCTGTTTTTTTGTCTTTTTTCCGTGTGGGTAATAAATAAAATCCGCCTTTTTCGTAATCGTTGAACAAGAACCAACCCAATGCCCAAAAATGGGGAAACTGCCAAAAAAACTGAATGAGAAACAACATTCCGGCTTCAATACCAAATTGATCGGTATGCGCCACCCAACCCAACATAAACGGAATGGCTCCAGGAAAAGCACCTACAAATACGGCCAATGGCGTTAAGGGCTTTAAAGGTGTATAAACGCTTGTATATAAAAAGATGGAAATAGCACCAAACATAGCTGTTTTAGGACTCACGATATACAAAATTGCTAAACCAACAATCGTAAGTGCTGCAGCCAATATAAACGCTGTGTTTTTTGAAACTCGCCCTGAAGAAACCGGACGGTTTTTGGTGCGATCCATTTTTGCATCTAAATCTTTTTCGATGATTTGATTAAATGCGTTCGATGCTCCCACCATGCAATAGCCACCCACAGCAAGCATCATCAATTTCATTATATCGATTTGCTGCCAGTCTTCCACCGCTAAAAGGTATCCGGCCAATGTAGAAAAAACCACACTAATAGCCAAACCTACTTTGGTCATGCTTTTAAATTCTGATAGCGCTGAAACTTTTATGACTGATGAAGATGTTTCCAAAATAAGCTGTTTATTCCTAAATAATTCGGTGTGCAAATATACTTGAAAAAAAATCTTAAAACTAACTATTTACACTATTAAAGTGTTAAACAAAATCGAAAAAACACTTTATATGGTTGTTGTTTCTAATAAAATTTGCTTTTGGGAAGAGGTACCAATTCGTTTCACTCCTATTTGTATATAAAACAAGGCATCGGTCAACTTTTTAATGCCACCGGAAGCTTTCACAGGCAATGGTGTAGCATTTTCAAGCATCAACGTAATATGATCGGGTGTAGCGCCATTGGGTTGGTTGTTTTCGGTGGTGAAAAATCCCGTTGATGATTTCACAAAAACGCGTGCATAATCATTTTCTTTACAATTTTTTATCACAACATTTTTAATCAATGTGGTGATTTGAATAATTTCTTTGTTGGATAATGCCGCCGTTTCTATAATCCATTTTATGGTTTTGAATTGTTGCAAACATATCATCGTACATTCCCTTACCTGATTTTGGACCAAGGAAACAGCACCATTTTTAAATGCAAGATAATCGATCACTACATCTAATTCATCTGCACCATTGTTTATAGCGTTTTGGATTTGCAAACACTTTTCTTCGGTTGATGCAGTGCCGTGTGGAAAACTGATTACGGTTCCAACCAACACTTTACTTTTGTGCGCGATTACAAATTGCTTGGCTTGCTGCACATATTCGGGCAAAATCATTACGCATTTGTATTTGTTGGCAACGGCATTTTGCAATAAATCTGCTACAATGGCATCGTTTTCAAAAGAAGTTATATTTGCTTGTTCGGCTGTTTGCAGATAGGTGGCATCTAAAAATTCAGTGATTTGTTTCATGGTTTTAAACCTAAATTCTTTCAAAAATAAAAAAAGAGGCTGTCCAAAAAGGATAGCCTCTTTGTTATACTACTAACTTTTCAACATCATCACTAAAGTTAATTTCTTGCTTTTTTTGAAATAAAGACCGCTGATAGCATCTAAATTCGACAAAAATGACAAGTTTAGAACCAAAAATACGGCGTTTGAATACCGTTTTTCTTCCCGCAACTGCTACAGCCACCATTTTTCTAAAATTATGTCCAAGAGCCATCAGTAGAAATTCTAATTCTACTTTCTCTAAGCCTTTGAATGTAAATCTATTAAAATCATTATTGTGCTTGAGTTGCCCAAAAACAGCCTCTACTTCTATAGGGCGTTTACTGCGATGTTCCAGCCCTTTCTCGCTCGTTAATAAATTTCGAGCCTTTTCTTTAAGCTCATTCAACCGGTGATTGACTTCTATTCTGCGATTACCTTTTGCATTGAAGCATTGCTCTCGAAGCGGACAATTATTACAGTTTTTTGCCTGATAATAAGACACTTGCGATTCGTGTCCGTTGCTCGAAATTCGTTTTCCTTTGCCAACATTTTCCATTCGTTGACCCATCGGACAAACGTAAAAATCTTGTTCTTTGTTGTAGAATAAATTCTGAACCAAAAACGGATTATTTTTCATCGTCCGTTTCGCTTCTTTGTGAAAATAATTGTACTTCACGTAGGCTTTAATGCTTTTATTTTCAAGCATTTCGTAATTTTCTTCGCTTCCATAACCTGCATCGGCAACCACATCTTTGCTTTGTTTTCCATAGAGATTTTCAAAACCATCAAGATGCGATTCCAAAGTCGTGGTATCCCCCGGTTTTTGATGGATGGAAACGTGGGTAATAAACTGATTTTCAGTTGAAATCTGCGTATTATAAGCCGGTTTAAGCTGTCCGTTTTTCATGTGATCTTCCTTCATCCGCATAAAAGTAGCGTCAGGGTCGGTTTTGCTGTAAGAATTCCTATCGCCTAAAGTTTCTAGGTCTTTTTCGTATTTTTCTAATTTTGGAAGATGCTCATCCTGAAGTTTTTGTAGCTCTTTTGCCTGTTTTTTAGTGGGTTCTTTCAGCTTTTTATTCAAGATCGATAGCTTCTCCCGAAGTTCTTCCGAATTGATGCTTTTAGGTAATTCTTCTTTGTTAATTTCTTGATTATCAGACTGAATAGCACTTTCGATATCTGAAAGAATCGTGTTGATTTTAACTTCTAATTTTTCCTTGTATTTTTCAATCGAACCTCTCCAAACAAAAGTATAACGATTCGATTTGGCTTCGATTTTTGTTCCATCAATGTACTGAATATCAAGACTTACATAGCCCATTTCAACCAGCATTTTCACTACTTCGGCAAATAGTTGTTGAATATGATTTTTTAATATTTTCCCTCGAAAGTCGTTAATGGTTCGGAAATCAGGCGTAGAGTTGCCCGAAATGTACATGAAATAGATGTTTTCGGTGAGTGCTTTAGCTATTTTTCGGCAAGAATAAACGTTTGACAAATAGCTGTAAAACAACACTTTAATCATCATTCTTGGATGATATGCAGAGGTACCACCTCCTTTGTACAACTTAATTATATTGCTAATATCCAACGAGTTAACAACCTCTTCGATTAATCGAACAGGGTGATTATTAGGGATTTTATCAAAAATATTAATCGGAAAAAGTTCAGGACTATTGCCTGTTTGATTTTTAAAAACTACCTTAGCCATTGTTGGTTTTTTGTGCAACTCTAAGATAATTATTTTGGAGAAAAAATACAACAAAAAAAAGCTGTCCGACTTTTCGGACAGCTTCTTTCCATCTTGTATAAATCCAATAAATGGTGGTTCCAAATAAAACGCCTGCGGTGTTGCAAAGCACATCTAACCATTCAAACGAACGATGAGTGGGCAATACATCTTGCAGAAATTCAATCATCAACCCAAATAAAATCAATCCTAAAACTATTAGCAAACGATTCAATGGATATGCCGATGATTTTTTGTTGAGCAAAGCCCATGACCATAAGAAAGACGAAGTGGTGTAAAAAACAAAATGCACTACTTTATCTAAATGTGGAATGCGTATTTTTTGAACTTCATTAATGTTTGATAAATTTATTAAACAAAAAACTAAGATGAGTACGTTCCACGCTATGGCAAGCAGCTTTTTCTTATGCACCAATTAATTCTTTGTATTGATCAGCTGTTAATAAAGCATCGAACTGAGCAGTATCGGCAACTTTTACTTTGATCATCCAACCTGCTGCATACGGATCGGTGTTTACCAATTCTGGTTCTGTTTCTAAACCTTCGTTGAATTCAATGATTTCGCCAGCAACTGGCAAAAATAAATCTGAAACTGTTTTTACTGCTTCTACTGTTCCAAAAACCTCGTCTTGGTCTAAAGTTTGGTCAAGTGTTTCCACTTCCACATAAACAATATCGCCTAATTCTTTTTGTGCAAAATCGGTGATTCCAACGGTTGCAACATCGCCTTCTAAACGAACCCATTCGTGGTCTTTTGTGTACTTTAAATTAGCTGGTATATTCATTGTTTTATTATTTTAAGCAAATGTATAACATTATTAAGAATTGAAAAATTTTTAGGGTTTAATTTCCAAAATTATATCGCAAGGTAAAGCCCGAACGTATATTGGTGATTGGAAACATGGTTGAAACAACTGCTTTTTGCATCATGTGTTCGTAATAAAAAATCATTCTAAAATTTTTACTTAAATCGTACTCTGCGTTCAACCTGATATTCGTCATATCCTGCCCTGCCCCTATTTGGTTGTTGGTATAATCTAAATAGCGAATAATGGTTTCGTTTCTTCGCCAAGAAAATTCGCTTGTAATTCGTAAATCACTAACAATTCTTCCACCGTTGGCAACACCTTCAAAGTTTGTGGTGAAACCTACATCTTTAATGATAAAACCTAATTTTACGCTGAACTCATTCCCTTGCACTTCCGTTAGCAAATTGTTATCAAAACTCATGGAAAGCAAACGGTCTTTATTTATCTTAAAACCAAAATCTATGTTTGATTTTGTTGATACATCAATACCAACTAGTGGGCTAAAACTTTCCATCATTGTGATATTGCTCACCACGTTTCTTGCCGGAAAGTTTCCACCTGCATTTAAGGCATTCGGATTTTCTAAAAACTCGTAATTGGTTTGGAAATTGTTTACAGAATAATCTGAAATATAGTTATGGTTAATAGTCAATCGATTCAAACTCTTTTTAAACCACCCCAATTTTGCTAATCCTGTATAGCGCAACGACCAGTTTGGCAGCGGAATATTACGCATAAATCCATTTCCTTGCTTCGAAATATCGCTGCCCGAATATGCAGCTAAGAACGAAGGAATCAATACTTCTTGATTGGTGCGGCTATAACCTACTGGATAACCATATTGGTCGATATTTGCAGGATCCGACAAATCAATGCCTCGTGCGGCAGCCAAACGGTTTGCAACTGTGATACGGTTTGCTTTGAATTGCTCAAAAACAGCCGATCCATTTACATCGCTTCTGCCAAAAGCTGTTCCAATCATGATATTTGATGTGCGATACATTCCAAATTCATAAGGCGAACGCGAGTTGTAAACACCGTTTTCTAAATCGTATTGCTCCGACATATTGTAGCTATAATCTTTATTGGCTTTTAAAGTAATCAATAAATCTTGAACAGGTTTCAATTCGGCTGAGAAAGTCAATCGTTCAGTGTGCATACGACTAAACTCTTGGTTGAACTCTGGATAATATGTCAACCAACCTTTTCGAGCAGCATCATAGCGCACATCTTCTTGTGAACCAAAAACATACCCAAGTGTTGGGCGTGCTGTTCCAAAGAAACCTAAACCGCCTAAATATCCCGGAAGCACCGTACCGTTTGATTCATTATAACCTACTTGAACATTTTTAACCATTGTTGCAACATTTATCAATGCATCTAATGCTGCCGAACCATTTTCTTCTTGTTCTTTTTTCTCTTTTTCGGTTAATTCTTTATTGCGTTCTACTTTTTCACCCGGTTTTGGTTTTTGGGTTAAAGCTTGTGGTGTTTTCTTTTTTGATTTACTTGACACTAAACCTACAGATTTATATAGAGTTTCCATGCTCAAAGTGGTGGTTAAATTGTGGGAATTGGCATTTTGAATGGTATTCCCCAAATCATAATTCACACCGTTGTAATCAATGCTTGAAAAAGCATCAGTAGCACGTTGCCAGCTGTAATCGCCTTTGTATGTATAATCTGCGTTGATGAATGATAAAAACGGAATTTTATCAAAAGGCAATTTATAATTCACATCAAAAGTTTGCATGCGCAAGTTTGGCGTACCCGGATCAAAATAACCGTCCCAAATATCTAATGAGTTATCCACATTGCGGTTGACATCCATATAATTTCGCACCACATTGTTGTTGGAAGCAGTGTAATTAACCACTAAACTTTTGGTAAGGTTAAAACTAACACCATAGTTGTAATTAAAGAAATAATTTCTTCGGTACAAGGGTTGAATTTCAATACCTTCTACATCGATCATTCTGTATTTTTGTTGGTTGTATTGTCTTAACACATCCGACTTGAATGTTACGTTGGTTGGCAATAAATTTATATTGAAATCGCTTAACAATTTAAAATATTTGCTTTTCTTGAAATTTTCTGCTTTTTTGAACGGTTCAATATTCCATGGCTTGAAGGAATAAGCATATACTAAAGACGAACGTGCTTGCTGATCTAACAAACGGTCTATTTCAAAATTGTGTTGTTGCACTTCATTGAATGAATGGGAAAGCGTTAAGTTTTCCACATCGTAAAAATGCTGTTTTTGATTTTGTCCACGTTGTTTGTTTACACCAATAAAATTAATACTGGTGCGTTTGGTATATTCAATTGCGCGGTCTTTAATCAGTTTGCGTTCTTCTGCAGACTGGGCATCATCCATTTTAGTTTCTAAGCGAATATCCGGATCGTTTGGATCGTATTCTGGTGTGATCTTTTCTTCGGAAACCGAATAGCTAAAAGGTATGTTTAAATTCCATTTTTTTGGCAATACTTGGTGGGCATTCACTGCAGTAGTTACATTGTACTGAAAAATATCTTCCCTGCTGCGTTCTTGTGGTCCTTGTTCCAATGCACCAAAGCCAATAGTTTGTTTGTTTACCGATGCGGTTACAGCTGCAAAATCGGCAATTTTAGCATCAACTGTAGCCACAGCAGCCCATCCACCTTTGTTGGTCATATCAGACATACGAAGTTCATTGAACCAAACTTCTCCTCGCAAATCTCTTGGCTGTTCAATGCTGTTTTCATACAGCACATTGGTATTGTTTCGAATACCAATCATAATGGTTCGCAACATTCCAAAGTTTGGATTTCCTTTTACACCAATACGCAATTTATTGATTTTTGATGCCAATTCCGGAGCTAACTCGTCTTCGTTTTTAAAATAAATAAAATTAGGATCTTGGTTGTTGTCGCGGTTGCGCATCAATTTTAATTTGGTGAGCAGCTCTAACTGCAATTCAATTTCATTGGCAAGCGGCCAAACTTCTTCTGCCATAGACGCTCCCCATTCGGTTACTTTTAACGGTATTTCTACTTGATAAAAGTTATTGGTAAAATCATTTCCAAAACGGATAAATGCAACCATTTCATCATCTTTCAATCGGGTGATATCTGTTTGTGCTTCTGTGGCTTCGGCATGTAAAAACATGCGTAGCTTTTTATACTGACGCATATCGATATTTCCAACATTCTTAAATACAGCACGCGAGTCTCCAGGTTCTAAACCATTTGGTGTGGTGGTTGCATTTGCTTTGTACACACGCAATGACAATGCTTGTTCATTTTGGTTGATGATACTGTTGTTTTGATTGATTTGTTCACGAATAATTCCCGGTGGCAATACATAAGGAATTGGTGTACGCGAATAGTTGTTTAAAATATTCAAAGTAGTTACATCGAAACCTGTATTTGTTCCCTGAACCACAATATTTGGATCTTCCACCAAACTTTCTGTATATCTTCGCCAATCGCTTCGAACCAAATTCAACGTTCCAAAACGCAAGGTTACTTCATCGGTAAATCCTGTTAGGAACATACGCATAAAACGCACCGATTGTAAATCAGAAATAGCTCCTACGGCATAATCTTGGCTTGCAATAATGGGCACTTTGTATTGTACCCATTTCACAGGAGTGGTGTTTCCGTTTAAAAACTTTTCGGTAGTTGTTCGCACATCCACCACATAGTTCTGGCCAATTATTGGGTTTGGCGTAACATTTACCTCATATTGATAATACGCATTAATCGTATTCATGGTGTTGTCATTATCAATATCTTCCACATCGGGCAAATTGCTGTTTCCGCGGTTGGTGTCAGTGAATTGTATAGGTGTATTTCCTTGCAAACCGTTATAGTTTTTATAGCGCGAAATAATATCACCTTGGGCAGTTAAGAAAAACTCATAATTATCAGCTGCAGGATCGGCCATACCTGCAAATTGTGTAAACTTAGCCTTTTCTTCTTCATCGTTTAATCCGTCTAAACCAACATCTTGAAAAGCGCGATTAGCAGGGTCTGAATCGAATGCATAAATCAAAGCAGTAGAAGCAGGTACTTTACCCCAAATAGAACTAATCGTAGGTGTGTTGTTTGCGGGAGAAGGCAATCCGTTTTCGTATTGCTTCATTCCGTCTTGCAAAATATCCTCAGAAATGTATCCCAAGTTAAAGAATAATTTCCCTGTATTTGCTGCATCTGCTGTATCGCCCGCATTTCCGGTATAAGGATCCATCATCCAAAATTCAATATACTCTACGTTTGCCTGTTCAAAATTGGTCGAAGCAATGGAACGCATAATCCCTGCCCAGTTTTGACTTGGATTAGGCAACTGGTTATTTGCTAAATATTGCGGATTGAAGTTATAAGGCCCTCGTTCTCTTGGATAGTAGGTTAAATTCAGTGGATTCACAGTAAGCAACTCTCCATTGGCTATATCCATTGTTGGGAACAGCTCTTCTTTATTAACACGGCGTGTTCTGTTGGACGACAACATGGCATCAGATATGTTATCAGGACGTCGATACGGATTATAAAAAATTTGATCTACTGTGTACCACGACATTTTTGCTCTGCGGAACCCAGATTGCAAGTCGGTGAAATTTTCACCATAGCCAACAGGAACCGAAGACATAAACCACATTGTTGGATTCAACACATCGATATTACTTTGTGTTCCTTCAAAATTTTCAATATAAGAAGTTGCTTCCCCATTTACTTGATCTAAACGCGATGCCCCAGGTTTCAAATATGCAAATTCGCCTCTAAATGTTAAACTCGACATCACATCGGTATCAATATTTGGCAATTTATTCACCCAGCGGGTCAAGAAAGGCAAATCGGTTGTATAATTGGCGTTAAATCCATAAATAGTATTGTTTACCGATTCTTCTCCAAAGTTTGATTTCACCGTTAAAGGCTGTTCCGTTAAACGCAAATAGGTAGCGCCTAAAATTAATTTATCATTTACCTGATGATCAACATGCACACCAAAAAACGAACGACGAGTTTGGTTGAACATAGAATTTTCTTCTACAGAAATTTCAATCGGTGTGTTGCTTTCTCTAAGCCCCGGATCTTGTATTTGAACCATTCCGCGTTGGTAATCTACGGTATAATCTACCCCTTCTACCAACATTCTTCCACCAGCGGTAACCGTAACAGAACCTGGTGCAATATTAAATCCAGGAATAGGAATTCCATCGCCTGAGGAACTTGTTGCTTTACCTTTTAACTGAAACTTATTCTTTTCACTGTCTTGTAAGGCTTTTACATACGTGCTTCGATACATGTTTTTATACACGTATTTCTTTTGGTTGGGGTTATAGCTGGCATCCACATCATAGTTTTCGGATGGATCGGTTGCTAGTTTGTTGAATAAATGTTCTCCAAATGGTTCAACAGTGGTAAAAATGACCCTTCCCCCTTCTTCGTCGATGGTGATTCCTTCAAACTTGTTCATGTTTTGAAGTTGCCCGCTGTTGTTATTATATCCGCCGCCTTGGTTTGGATTGTTACTGTTTGCCGGATTGCTTGTTGGATTGGTAGCAATATAATCGAACCAACCATCACCACCGTTTTGCGGATCATTTGTAGCATTTAATCGGTCTAAGTTAAAAACATTTAACAAAGGAGTATCTGCAACACCTTGGGGCAAAGTAGTACCCGAAACAGGAGAAATATAGTTGAGCGGTTGCGGGTCGGTGTACATAATGTTCAAGCGAAAACCATCGCGTTCTAAATAACGTGTGTTGGGCACTTGATAGATATTTTTCATCATCAAATCCCAAACCGGTTCGTTTACCGACGCCAACGTACTCTTCAGCATTTTCACAATTAAACTTTGAGTGGTTGGAATGTCTTGGTTATTGGCATCTTGACCAACCACCGTAGCATCTACGCCATCGGTACCAAATTCACCCACTTTATACACTTTTCCGCCAATGGTATATTCAAAAGCCACACCAAGCACTTCGTCATTGTTCAAAGGTTGCTGCAAGGTGATGTATCCTAATTGTGGATGGAATTTATATTCATTTTCGGATAATTTGCGGGCGTTTTCTAACTTGGCATAATCGCGCCCTTCGGTAACTTGAATATTAAATCCACTTTGGGCTGTGTTTATTTCACGAATGCCCGCGTTTAAAAAGTTTGTGCCAATTGCTTCGGGATTGAATTGGTTATTGCCGTTATCAACAGGTGCATCGACTTGAGAAGTTCCAAAAAAAGTTGGGTTTGCCGTTACATCAATCCCCACAATACGATCGGTTGCAGCATTGCTTAATCGAGCTTCCCCTAAATCTTGCAAAGCAATGATGTTTCGCATGTTGTTATTTGTCTGCGCCACACGGTTTTGCCGGTTGGTTACCCACACTTCTAAACGGGTAATGCGCACACGGCTGTTTATATACGGATAATTTATTAATGCTTTATCGTATTGATATCTAAAGTATTGCGAAAGGAAAAAGTTGCGGTTTTGTTCATAATCCAAAGCAAACATTTCAAAATTTTGAACAGTACCGCCACCTTCTGCCACAATGGTTTTTCGTTCGGAAGTTTGTCTAGAGAAAACACCCGTTAAAGTGGTTCTACCAAACTGTAATTTGGTTTTCACACCAAATAAATTCTGCGCACCACGCACCAATGAATTGTTTACCGGCATGCTTACGTTCCCCACTTCTAAGCCTTGCAAAATAGCGTCTTCATCGGGTTCGTAGTTCAACTTCATCATTTGCCTTTGAAAGTCTAAGGTTGCTTGATTATTGAAGTTAATATCGGTGTTTAAGCGGGTTCCTACTTTTCCTTGTAAACTTAAACTGATTCGCTGGTTAAAATCTAACGCAAATGTGCGGCGGTTTCTAGGGGAAATAATGGGATTGTCTTGTTTGGAATAGCGCAGACCCAAGTCTAATTCTACCGAACCACTTGGTTTCACATCGATGGTATTTCCTCCAAAAATTGTTTCAAATAATTTAGAGTTCACATAATATCCCGGCAATAAATCTTTCTTTTCTTCTTCGCTTAAGCGGTCTTGACCTGCTGCAATCCGTTTTGCGTAAAACTCGCGCATGGCAGCTTTCAGCAAAATATCTTCATATTGTTTGCGGGTTAGCACCATGGGATATTCTAAATTGAAATCGTTGTTGGTAACGGTGTACATATACCTGTCTGAAACTGGGTCGTAGGTATACATTTTCATTATAGAATCTACATCTTTCAAAGTAATAGCTCCGCGAATTACTACTTTATCTTCTTCGTTTTCTTCGATTTGTGCAAAAACAGGTGAAGCATTACCCAATAAGATAATAAGAAAAAAATACTTTAAAAGAATATATAAACGTGAAGATGTTTTCAAAATCTTACAAACTTTTTAATGCTGATTTGATAATTTGTTCTACAGTAACTTCTGGATTTTGCTGCACGATGTTTTTTACTACTTTTTCGGTAGCTTTTCGAACAAACCCAAGTACTTCTAATGCAGATAACGCTTCTTCTGCATTTGTATTGTTTAAAGGTGCAGATAAATCTTCTAAACCATATAATTTTTGTACTTTTTCTTGTAGATCAATGATAACGCGTTGGGCGGTTTTTAAGCCAATTCCTTTGATAGATTGTATGGTTTTCACATCGTTTGAAGCAATTGCTTGGATTAAATCTTTTGGAGCCACATATGAAAGCATGTTTCGAGCGGTGTTGCCACCAATCCCTGAAACCGAAAGCAATAACTTAAAAAGCTCGCGTTCTACCTTATCCATAAATCCATACAAAATATGCGCATCTTCTTTGATTTGCAGGTATGTATATATCTGAATGGCCTCGGCATCATTTATTAAAGAATAAGAATGCAACGAAATATGAACTTGATAGCCAATTCCGTTGCAATCTATAATAATATCTGTAGGAGTTTTTTCAACCAATCTGCCTTTTAAAAACGCAATCATTTCTTATCATTTAATTTTCATCAAAAATAGAAAATTTAATTAATATAATACGTTTTGTGCAATTTGGTTTACTTTTAAGCGTTTACACACTTTTTTTCTTTAAACTTTTTTGTTGGGCATCAATCACCGCCACAGCAGTCATATTCACCATTTCATCTACGCTAGCACCCAATTGAAACACATGCACAGGCGCATCCAACCCTAACAAAATAGGGCCGATGGATGTGGCTCCGTTTAATTCTTTTAGCATTTTATAGGTGGTATTTGCCGTATCTAAATTTGGAAAAACCAATGTATTTACCTTTTTACCGACTAATTTTGAAAACGGAAACTTGTCTTTTAACATTTCTTGATTCAGTGCAAAATCGATTTGAATTTCGCCATCAACCACCATTTCCGGATAAATTTCATGCAACATTTCAACCGCTTTACGCATTTTTCTTGGTGTTTCTTCTTTTGACGAACCAAAGTTTCCATACGAAATCATTGCCACTACCGGATCCAATCCAAACATTTTCACAGTGTGGTTGGTCATTAATGCAATTTTAGCAATTTCTTCGGAAGTTGGATTGGGGTTTACAGCAGTATCAGCCAAAAACATTGGGCCTCGGCGCGTAAGCATTAAATTGGTCGATGCCACTTTTGACACACCACTTACACGAGGAATTAAATCTAAAACCGGTTTTAAGGCAGACGGATAACTTCTTGAATAGCCCGTTAGCATAGCATCGGCTTCGCCTTGCAACACCATCATCGATGCAAAATAGCTGCGGTCGCGCATGAGCTTTTCTGCATCAATTTTTGTAATTCCTCTGCGTTCTCTCGACTTCCAAAAGAACTCTGTATATCGTTTTCTTCGCTCGCTTTCTTCGTTGATTTTAGGGTCAATAATCAGTACATCGGCATCAAAACCAATTTCCTCTTTTAATTCTAAAATCACATCTTTATTTCCTAACAAAATAGGAATTGCAATTCCTTCTTCGTAAGCAATTTGTGCTGCTTTTAAAACATTTAATTGATCGGCTTCGGTATAAACCACTTTTTTAGGGTTCATTTTTGCACGATTCATCAGCATACGCACCAATTTATTGTCGGATCCCATACGGTCTGATAATTCATCGCGGTATGCTTCCCAATTAGTAATCGATTCTGTAGCCACACCCGATTCCATTGCTGCTTTTGCCACAGCTGGTGGAATTTCGGTCATTAAACGCGGGTCAAATGGTTTTGGGATGATATAATCTTTTCCAAAACTTAATTTGCGTTCGCCATAGGCAATATTAACTTGCTCAGGCACCGATTCTTTTGCCAATTTTGCCAAAGCATAAACGGCAGCCAATTTCATTTCCTCGTTGATTTTTGTAGCACGCACATCTAGCGCCCCACGGAAAATAAATGGAAAACCTAAAACATTGTTCACTTGGTTAGGAAAATCAGAACGTCCCGTACCCATGATAATATCATCGCGCGTTGCCATTGCCAATTCGTAAGCAATTTCAGGATTTGGATTTGCCATTGCCAATACAATTGGGTTGGCTGCCATTGTTTTTAGCATTTCTGGTGTTACCACATTTGCAGCTGATAAACCAATAAACACATCGGCATCTTTCATGGCATCTTCCAGCGTGTGAATGTCGCGATTGGTTGCCCAAGCAGCTTTAGACGGATCTAAGTTTTCACGATCGGTACGAATAACACCTTTACTGTCTAGCATGACAATGTTTTCTTTTAAAGCGCCAACCGAGATATACATTTGTGTACATGAAATGGCAGCAGCACCGGCACCATTTACCACAATTTTCACATCTTTGATCTGTTTATTTTGCAGTTCGCAGGCATTGATTAATGCCGCACCCGAAATGATGGCAGTACCGTGTTGGTCATCGTGCATCACAGGGATATTCATTTCTTCTTTTAAACGGCGTTCAATTTCAAAACATTCCGGCGCTTTGATGTCTTCTAAGTTAATGCCTCCGAAAGTAGGCTCTAATGCTTTTACAATATTTACAAATTCGTCAACGTTTTTAGTATCTACTTCGATATCAAACACATCGATGTCGGCAAAAATTTTAAACAACAAACCTTTTCCTTCCATTACCGGTTTTGAAGCTTGCGCGCCAATATCGCCCAAACCTAAAACAGCGGTTCCGTTACTAATTACCGCTACTAAGTTGCCTTTTGCAGTGTATTTATACGCATTTTCAGGATTTTTTTCGATTTCTAAACAAGGTTCTGCAACACCTGGTGAGTAGGCCAATGCCAAATCACGTTGTGTACTAGTTGCTTTTGTAGGCACTACGGCAATTTTACCGGGTTTTGGTTTAGCGTGATATAATAAAGCTTCTCTTCTTTTTGAATCTTTGTGCATGATTTTGTTTTTTGATAAGTAACAAATATAGTAAGGCAGAATGAATTTAAGAAAAGAAAAAAAGTTTTTTTAAGAAAAACGATTATTAATAGAAATCCTTTTAAAACCTGTATTCTGCTTTTAAAAGAGCAAATCGGGGTATTAACTTATAACTTGTTTCAGAAACACTGATGTCAGAAAGGCTGTACGAAACAAAAGTGTCGGTGTTGAAAATATTATTTAGCGTGAACCCTAATCGAATTTTTTCACTCAATTGATAATCTATGTTTAAATCAGAGAAATAGAAATCTTTCTTGTTTTGCGATAAATTGCCAAAATAGTAGCGTTCGTTATGCAAAGTGGTGTATAGTTTTTTTGAAAATCTAAAGTTTAGGTTTAAAAATGTTCTATTGTTGGTATAATCAAAAACGGAAGTGGTTTTAAATTGATTGTAATCCCATTTGGTGCCTATATGATAATTAAAAACTCCGTTGAATCCAGAACGCACTTCTAGACCGTAATTTATAGTTGTGGACGTGATATTGCGAATATCCGATTCGTTTACAAAATTTTGATAGTTGGAAGTGTTTCCTCCAAATGTAAATTTAAAGTTTGATTTAATCTTTTTGAAATAATAATCGGCATTTATGTTAAAGTAAATCATTTCACGATTATTCAATACCACAGGTTCTGAAACAGAATAGTTTTGCGATAGTATGGATCTGCTTGAAAAATATTGATCTGAAAAACTATAACCTGTCATTGCCGACATAAAAAACCGATCGCTCCAATTTCCAAAAGTGTACATTAAATTAGCATTTTGGTTTGCAAATTGGGTAAAATCTTTATAACCTACCGAAAAATTTCTAAAGCCAGAATGAATATAATTTGGATAAATATCAAGCAAACTGCTGGTTTGCCAATTGTAACTGTATGATGCTTGCAGTTTGTTTTTTGCATTTATTTCCCAATTAAGGTTTAATGCTGGGGAAAATAAAAGCGGACTATATTTTTTATAACTATTGTTTTCAACGATTTTTTGGTTGATGAAATTGATTTTTGCCGATGGAACCATCCTGAAATTCGAGGTTATTTGATACGAATAACTTGCATTGGTGTAATAGGAATGGTTTTGAAATTGCAAATTGTTTTGAAAACCACTTGGCAATGAATCTGTTTCATTATCAATTAAATAAAAACGCGTGTTTAAATCATCGTTTCGCAATTCGGCTCCTGTAGTTAATTCAAACAAATGACCGTTGGCTTTTCGGTTTAAATATTTAGCCTCAAAACCATAGAAATTCATGTTATTGGCTGCTTTTTGCTTTACGACGTTGGCATTAGTGTTAAACAAATCTTGGTAAACAAACTGGTTCACATTATAGTTTTGCGGCGTTTCTTCGTTAATGAACCTTCCCGCAATAATCCAAACTTTTTTTTCGGTTGGTTTGGTGGTGTACACTATTTTAGAATCGAAAAAATTGGTTGTTGTTGCTAAACATTCTTCCAAATTATTTCCGTTGAAATTAATATTGCTGCGGTCTTTGTTATCTGCGTAATTAAAACGCGAAGTAATTTCGAGGGTGGCTTTTTTAGAAAAATCATGTGTAAGATCTATCTTACCAAATGCCGACAGTTTTCGTTGGCGCATATAATAATCTTCGGTGTTTGTAAAGGTTGTTGTGCCGTCTGAAAACTGATCGTAACTGTTTCGGTAAAAATTTTGTTCATTGGTGTTTAAAAAGGCTATTGCTTTTAATTTTGTTTTGTTGGTGAGTGTAAAAATACTATTTAATGAAAGCATTTCTGCATTGTTAAAATTGGTTCGGTCGTCACGCAAAGCTGCAGTTGACGGTGCTAAACTTAAAAACTGTTGTGCTTGCTGATTATCGCCCACCACATAATCGTTTGATGAACGAATTAAATGACTAATGTTGCCTGTGGCATCATACCCCAGATTGTTTAAGTTGGTTAAAAAATAGTATTTGTTTTTTTTGCCAAAGTTCATTAGGTTGCTTCGCACTGTGTAACGGTTTTCTGAAACCACTCCGTAACCCGCATCAATATTACCAAACCATTGGCGTTTGGCATCGTCTTCTAATTTTAGATTTAAGGCAACTTTATCGCTATTTTCAATGCCTTTTAAATGTTTGTTGTTTGAATAGTTTTTTAAAAGTTCTACTTCTTTCAAGGGTTTTACAGGCATGTTTTTAGAAAGGATCTTATAGCCTTTTTCAAAAAAATCGTCGCCCTCTACCATTATTTTTTCAATTTCTTGGTTGCCCACTTTTACCGTGCCGTTTTCGGTAACTTGTATGCCGGGTAGTTTTTTCAACAAATCTTCCACGGTGTATTCGGTACCGTCTAAAAACGATTTTACGTTAAAAGTAACCGTGTCGTTTTTTTGTTTTATGGGCGTGGGAATGTCTATAACAATTTCCTGGAGTTCTTCGTCTTTCTCTTGTAGCGTTATGGTTAACTCTTTATTTTTTTCTGTTGATAAATCAAAGTTTAAAAGCTGTTTTTCGTAACCCAATGCATTGCATTGCAAAGTGTATTCTTTGGCTTCTAAATTGGTAAAACTAAAACTACCGTTGGCTTTGGTAAATTGGTAAGCAACGGTTTTGTTTTCGGCATCTTTTATAATAATGCTTGCGTTACCCAATGTAGTGCCGTGTTCATTATTTACAACACCGGTAATGCTTTGAGCAAAAATAGTATTGCAAAAAAGCAATACTATTAATAATATTAGTAGGTTTCTCAAGATACTGATTTTAAAACAATTCAATAAAAACGGGTTTAGTTTGGTCTTCCATTCTATACAAAGGTTCACCAGGTTGTAATTTTGAATTTATGTAGTTTAATCTCTCACTTTGCTCTGATTTTTTTTTCTTAGTATATTGGTCTATTTCAAGGCGTTTATTTTGAAAAACAATTTTAGATACTTTTTTACTTAAATCAATATCTTTACCTAAACTTATGTTTATGGCTTGCGCTTTATACACCCCTTTATCATCTGCAACTTCTAAAATTAAACCGGTTAAACCTTTTAATTTCCATGGCCCTGCATTTACTGGTATTTCTTCGGTGTACCAAGCGGTATAATTTCTTCCTCTAAATTTCCCTGTTGCTTTTTTACAGGTAAAACCGCCTATTTTTTTTGTTTCGTTAATCAGTTTCCATTTAATTTCGGGCACATCTTCTTCAAAATGATAATAATCATAAGCTATTTGTTCGCCAAAAAGAATTTTTGTAGAATTTAGATATGAAAAATAATAATTAGCTGTTTTTTCTGTAGCAAATTCTGTTATAGATATCGTGCCATCTTCCAAATGTGTTACCTCACGGTCTTTTTTACCATAAACTTGCTGGTATAATGAAATGTCTTTGTTAAAATATAGATCATACGAAACATCCCAATTTCCATTACCTAAATTCAATGTTTGCTTGTATGTAACTTTGTTTTTAAAAGTTGTGGTTTGTGCAGCAGCTGAATAGTTTAATGAAAATAAAATCAAAAATATGTTAATAATTTTTTTCATAGATATAAATTGTTAAACAGTCTAAAATAAGGCTTAGACTGTTTAAATTTTTATAGTAGATCTATCTAACTAATTGCCCCATTCTTATAGGTATTAATAGTCTGTCTCCGTTTTGATTAATTGAATCGTAACATTCTCCTTTTATCCAAGGGCCATATGTTTTAGAACCATCCGAATGATGATAAACCGTTCTCCACCAACATGTAACTATTGCTTGCTCAATCTTGTCATCATTTTTTTTTCAAAAAATCAACAACAATCTCATTAGAAGCAAAACTGCTCCCTACAAAGGCTACACAAGCCATTGCACTAAAAAATAATTTTTTTATGTTTTTTTTAATTTTTATGTTAAACATGATGCGATAATAATAATAATAATAATAATATCTGCAAAATTTTTATGTTAAAATAACATAAAAATGCGATGTATTTTTATAAATATTTAATGATTCAAAAACTCAATATTCCGCATCAATCCAGAAAACTTCGTACGTTTTACGGGCGATTTTTTAAAGATTTCGTTGAATATTTCGTTGGTTAAATCGTTCCATTGCTGTTTGTCGTAATCAATCAAGGTAGGTTTTGGTTTAAAAAGGGGTTCGGTATTCGGTTTTGCAAAACGGTTCCACGGACAAACATCTTGGCACACATCGCAACCATACATCCAATCGTCTAACTTGCCGGAAAATTCATCAGGAATGGCATCTTTTAATTCAATCGTTAAATACGAAATACATTTGCTACCGTTCACAATATAAGGCGATTCTATGGCTTGTGTGGGGCAGGCATCGATACAAGCTGTACACGAACCGCAATGATTGGTGGTGGCGGTATCGTATTGCAATTCTAAATCAATAATCAATTCGGCTACAAAAAAGAACGATCCCTCGGTTTTTCTTATTAAATTGTTGTTTTTGCCAACCCAACCCAAGCCGCTTTTTGCTGCCCAAGCTTTATCTAACACCGGAGCTGAATCTACAAAAACACGTCCATCGACTTCGCCTATTTCATCGTTAATATAATGCAATAAATCTTTCAATTTATCTTTTATCACAAAATGATAATCTTCGCCATAGGCATATTTGGAGATTTTGTAGGAATTGGGATTTTGTTGTTCGGCAGGAAAATAATTCAGCAATAAAGACACAACCGATTTAGCACCGGGAACCAAAAGTCGTGGATCTAACCGTTTATCAAAATGATTTTCCATGTACTTCATTTCGCCGTTCATATTGTTTTTTAACCAACTTTCTAAACGCGGTGCTTCTTCTTCTAAAAAAGTAGCTTGTGAAATTCCACAATAAGAAAAGCCCAAATCGAGGGCTTTCTGTTTTATAAACTGTGTATATTTTTCTTTGTTAGTCATGAGCTACCTATTTTCCACAGATGCACAGATAAATAATTATTCGTTTTTTTACAACATAGATTTTGTATTTACTGTTTCTAGTGCTGCTAATAAATCTGTAAATAAATATACTTTCAATTGTGGTTAAAAAACAAAAAATAACTAAGATTTATTCATGATCGTTAAACAAACCGCCTTGCTTGCCCAGATTTTGTTTTCCTAAATGTTTATACGCTTTTTCGGTTACTTCACGTCCGCGCGGCGTGCGGTATATAAATCCTTCCTGAATAAGAAAGGGTTCATAGACTTCTTCAATGGTCTCGGCATTTTCTGAAACGGCTGTTGCCAATGTGGATAATCCAACCGGACCACCTTTGAATTTATCAATAATGGTTGATAAAATTTTGTTGTCCATTTCGTCTAATCCGTATTGATCTACATTCAAAGCTTTCAATGCAAAACGCGAAATCTCGATATCGATACGTCCGTTGCCTTTAATCTGAGCAAAATCGCGAACTCGTCGTAACAACGCATTGGCAATACGTGGTGTTCCTCGGCTTCGACCCGCAATTTCAATAGCCGCTTCCATATCAATAGGCACTTTAAGAATAGTCGCACTTCGTTCTACAATAGTTGACAATAATTCGATGTTATAATACTGCAAACGACTTTGAATTCCGAAACGTGCACGCATTGGTGCTGTTAACAACCCAGAACGTGTAGTTGCCCCAACCAATGTAAAAGGATTCAAGTTGATTTGAACCGAACGTGCATTTGGCCCCGATTCGATCATAATATCAATCTTAAAATCTTCCATTGCCGAATACAGATATTCTTCAACCACAGGACTTAAACGGTGAATTTCATCGATAAACAAAATATCACGTTCTTCCAAATTGGTCAACAAACCAGCTAAATCGCCTGGTTTATCCAACACAGGGCCAGAGGTGATTTTAATGCCTACATTTAATTCGTTTGCCAAAATATTAGACAAAGTTGTTTTTCCCAAACCTGGAGGTCCGTGAAACAAGGTGTGGTCTAAAGCTTCGCCACGTAAATTGGCTGCCTTTACAAACACTTTTAAATTTTCTAATACCTGATCTTGACCTGCAAAATCATCAAACGAGAGCGGACGCAGTTTTTTTTCTACATCGATTTCTTCGTTGGAATAATTTTCGTTGCTTGGGTTTAAATGCTCGTTCATAAATGCAAAGATAGTATTTTTACATATATCTCATTTAAACTTTTCAAACCAGCCAGATTCATAGTTAGCGCTATTTTATAAGTCTCATAGATTGATTACCTTTGGTAATACACATCTATGTTTTATCGAAATAAAATCTATCTAAATACATTTTAAAAATTCTATGTATCTATATGGCTCTATTACATTTTCAGTTTTACGAATATAAAAAATGCGTTACAAATTAACTCGTTGTATATTTAACGATTATTACAAATGAAAATACAAAAATGAACTGTACACTGTGCGACACTTTTTTAATGGAGAAAGCCGATACCGACTATTATATCTGCACAAATTGCAATGCTTATTTAAAGTGTGATTATTTATACTTTAATGAAGCTGAAGAGAAAAATCATTACGAACAACACAATAATGATGTAAACGATGCGGGCTATCAAAACTTTACTGCGCCGGTTACCAATACTGTTTTAGAATATTGTTCAACCGAAATGCTTGGCTTGGATTATGGTTGTGGAAAAGGTCCGGTAATTAGTAAACAGTTGATTGAAAAAGGATTTAAAGTTGATTTGTATGATCCGTATTTTTATCCGGATACTTCGTACTTAAACAAGCGTTATGATTTTATTTTTAGTTGCGAAGTGTTTGAACATTTTTATCATCCGTTTGAAGAACTAAAAAAATTACACAGCGTATTAAAACCAAACGGATTGTTGATTGTAAAAACGCATTTATACAACCACCAAACCGATTTTAAAAATTGGTATTACCGCAAAGATCAAACGCATGTTTTTATATACACTTTTAAAACGTTTGAATATATTGCGGAACATTTTGGTTTTGATATTGTAACCTTAACAGAAAAATTGATTGTTTTAAGGAAGCGGATATTTTAGGGGTTGTTGGTTAGTGATACATAAATTATTCGTTTATAAAAAAAAGAGGAAGCTTTCGCATCCTCTTTTTTGTTGATATTTACAAGTGGTTATCGTTTCAACGAGAAGTGACCTGTAACTTCTTTTGTTAATCCTGTTTTTGGATCTACATACTCTGCTTTAAACCAGTAGTCGGTTGATGGCATTGGTTTTCCGTTAAAGGTTCCGTCCCAGCCTTCGCTTGCTCCACTTAATTGTTTAAGCAATTTTCCAAAACGGTCAAAGATGTATATTTTTGCATTTGGCTGATTCTTTAATGACCAAATGTTCCAAGTGTCGTTGTATCCGTCGTTGTTTGGTGTAAAGTATTTTGGATAATCCATCACATTGATTACTTTACTTGCCTCACATGGTTCGCCTTGAATACGTACATAAACTGTGTGCTCTCCTGGCGTTACATCTAAAAAGATATTTGAATCTTGCCATGGACCGTTGTCTAATTTGTACTCTAATTGTACGCCTGGACCTGCATAAGCCATTACTTCGATTGCGTTGGTATCGCCAAAGCTATCTGTTAGTTTCACTTCGTCGATTGTTACGCTTGGCGCTTCATTTACTACTGCCGTGCGTGTTGTACTACAGCCGTTTGGACCAGTTACTACTACTTGGTAAGTACCACCGCGTTTCACATATAATCGCCCGCCGTCGTTTAACACATCTGCTACTGCAGGTGTTAAAGGTTGCCCATCACGTGTCCAAACAATGGTATAACCCGTATTTTCTTGGATTCCTGTTTCTAGGTAATGTCCACTAATCAGAGCAAATTGGTCGCGGTATTCGTAACATACTACTCCGTTTTCTAATGGTAAAACTTCCGGTGCGTCTTTTAATCGAACTGTAAAGGTTACACTTGCACTACATACCAAATTCGTATCAGTGTATTTTACTACTGCTCTTATTACTTCGCCGTCGAAAACTTGTACGCTGTTTTTGTTTACAATGGTGCCATCCCAACGCTCATACTGTACAAATACATCTGCTGCTGCTGGTTGGTTGCCAATAATCTCTGCGTCTAATCCGCTTAAATCTACTATCGACACACCATCGTTTTCAAAGTCCGTTTCACAGAATTCTGTATCAGTCGCTGCAAAGGCATATACTGCTTGCTCGATTTGGATAAAGAAGGTAGATATATTAAAACATCCCGTTTCACTGTTTTCTACACGAACCCAGATTTGTTGACGATCTAAGGTGGTGTTTTCATAGGTATATGGCAATGGGTTTACATTGTCTTCTGCATTTTCCTCGGTAGCAAAATATCTTACGATATGCGTTGCTGGATCTTGCGTACCCAAGGCTTGCGCATCTTTATCGCGTAGGTTGAACTTTGTGCTACGCGTTGGGTTATCCATACATGCTGCCAAAGTTGTCATTGGTCCTACTGTTGGCCATGGGTGTACCACCAAATCTAAAACAACAACCACATAACAACGTTGGTTTGTATCTGTGAAACTGTTTTCTACACGTACATAAACTTGTGATGTACCACTAAAGAAATCGCTTGGGTTTGGAATAAAACTATTGTCTGATGGACCAATATGAGCACCTATCTCTGAAACATAATACGTATAGGTATAATTACCAAAATTACCGATACTTGCTTCTGCATCTCTTAAATCAAAGGTTGCCATACCTGAGTTAAATGTATCTTCACACAATTCCAATGGTGTTGGTGTATAGTTCGGCTCTGGAACTGGTAACACGCGTAATGTTAAGGTAGTTACACTTCTACAACCGTATTGGTTTTCCACACCGATATAAATGGTTTGTGGGTTTACCGTATTATAGAACTGGCTTGGATTTGCGATTTTATTGAAATCGTTCTCTGCTGCTTGCTGGGTTAGGTAATAATTGATTACCGTTCCAAATGGTGGCTGACCGCCAAACAATTCATATTCACGGATGGTTAAATCAAACTCGCGCAATCCATCGTTTATTTGATCGGTATCACATAATACGATTGGTAATGGCTGTTGTAACACAAACGGTGCTGCTACCTCTATTTGGAAGCTCATCACACGTGCACAACCACCTGGTTTTGATGTATCTTCTATACGAACCCAGATTGTTTGTGGGTTTACTGTATTTTGAAACTGTGTAGGGTTTACAATCCAGTTTGTATTGCTATTAGCCAATGCTTGGGTAGTAAAGTAACGGATTTGGTAAGTCCCTTGAGCTGTTTGTGCTGCTAATAATGCCGCATTTTGCTCGGTTAAATCAAATATGGTTAATTGATCTTGAGTGCTTCCTAACACGTCACATTCTACCAATTTTGGTAAACTCGCAGGTAATTTTGGCGGCACTACCAATTGGAATGCGATTGGATATACAGAGAAACAACCGGATACAGGATCGTTTACGCGGATCCAAATTGTTGAATTTCCTGGCGTTAAATTGTTATAGGCTACCGGGTTCGATATATTATTTATATTGTTCATGGCATCAGACTCAGTTTCGAAAAACTGGAATCCGTAGTTTTGACCCGTAGCATCTATCAATGCTTTTCCGTATAAGTAAATATTAATGGTACCAAAACCTGAATCGCTACATATTACATAAGGTGTACTTGGTGCAGTAATAACAGGGTTGGCTTTTACTTCTAAATTCATAGTGCTTACTACAAAACATCCCGTACTTGCGTTAAATACGCGAACATAGATGGTTTGTACGTTGGCAGATACGTTTTGGTATTGGTTTGCCAATGGGTTTAACCCGGTTTGCGCATCGCTGTTGTTATAATGGAAACTTACATCTAAGCCTTGTTGCGTGCCGATGATTCCTGCTTTTAAACTTGCTAAATCAAACACTTCAAAACCATCCCCATTGGTATCACATTTTGTAACGGTTGGTAACGGGTTGGCTACAACCGGCATAGCTACCAATTCAATATTGATGCGACTTACTACGAAACAACCTGTGGTGTTATCGGTTACACGTACATAAACTACTGTTGATACACTGGTTGAAAAATTGGTTGGGTTGCCTATTGCTCCCGTATTTGCCATTGCTGCGGCTGAACTTATATGGTAGCTTACTGTATAGTTGGCAGCGTTTAAACCGGTTAACATTTCTGATTCTTTGCTGCGTAGGTTTACTGTTTCTACTCCATCATTATTAATGTCACAAACCTGAAGACCTCGAATTGGGGTAATGGCAGGAGTTTTGTTTACGATTAACACCAAAGGAACCGTGTTATAACAGCTAGAGTTGGTAAACCCTACGCGTACATAAATCGTTTGTTGGTCTTTTACTTTATTAATGTAAGCGCCGGTATTGAAGATGGCATTTGCATTGGCATCTGCATCTCCTTGGGTTTCGTGGAAAGTAACTACCGAATTAGCCGGCATTGGGTTTCCTGCGATTAATACGCGGGTTACATCTAAGTTAAATTCTCCAAATCCATCATTGTTTAAATCACAATATGTCAATGGTGCAATGCTGTTAGCTACTGGAGTGTTGATGATTTGTAACTGCAAAGGAACTACCGTGAAACAGTCGCCGTCTAAATTGCGTACACGCACATAAATAGTTCCCGCTGCTCCGGTGTAATTTACAGGCAGCATTAACGCGGTGTTGCCTAATAATGCATCTTGCTGGGTGCTGTAAAACTCTAAAGACACACCTAGTGGGCTAACAGGTACGGTGCTATAAGCTAAATTCAAATCGAAATTTGCTAAACCTGTGTTTCCGTTTTCACATGCTGTGATTGGTAAAACCGTGGTTTGGATTAGCGGCAATAAGTTTCTATATAAATAGAAAGAAGTTACTCCAAATGACAATGAGTTGTTACTATCGGTAACGCGAACCCATATACGTTCACCGTTTGTTCCGTTATAAGTTGCTAAACTTCCCGATGGTATCGCATTGATGCCTGTATCTGCATCGGGTTTGCTTAAGTGGTAAGTTACTATATAACCTGCTGCATTGTTGTAAACAACAGGGGTTTGAACCGTTAAATCAAACGTTTGTACGCTCGCTCCCTCACATATCGATAAGTCCGGTAAAGGATTTAACGTTAAACTACAATTTAGTAAACTGATTGTAAATGAGGTTACATAAGGACATGGATTATTCAACTCGTATGCACGAACCCAAATCGTTAATGAACCGGTAGTACTATTCGGTAAATTATAAAAATTAGAAATTGCATTGGTATCATTCTCCGCATCTTGTTGCGTTAAATAATAACTGAATAATATATCTGGATTGCTCGTTACACCTGTCAAGGCATCGTCTAAATTAAATCGGGTCGAAGAACCTGAACTCGGACACAATGATATATTTTGTGGCGCAGAAATCGTTACATAATCAAAAAATTCAATTCGAACGGGCGGTGCTTCTAAAATACAGCCTGTTACGTTAGGTATAAAACCTTTTACACTGTATTCTCCCGTTTCTGTAACTACTAAATTAGGACCGGTTTGACCTGGAATTTGGACACCATCTTTAAACCACTCAAAAGTAAATAAATTCGGATCTAAACCAGACTGTAACGTATAGCTATCTCCCACACATAAACCTTCGCCGTTCTCAATTAAAACAGGGTTACCTAAATCTAAATTACCAATATCAAAACTTCCTGCTTTGAAAAATGCAGCACTACTATGTCTGTTGTTTGGACAGAAATCTATTACCGCTAATTTAATTGTGTATTTTCTACCAACAATAACATTAGCCGTTAAAGATGTCATTGGAACTGTATGACCTATATAATTAATAGGTGCAGACAAAGCTGGTGTAGTGCTCGGGGCTGCATAAACATTTCCCATATACAAAGGGTTAACATTGGCACAAGTTCCTCCTGACTTTGTTACATCACGTACCGTATTAATTGAAATTGGGTCTGTTGTATTTGGAACTAGCGCTAAGTTTTGTCCTACTCCTGTCGTTGTATCAATTAACCATGCTGCAAACATAGCTCCATTTTCACACCACTCTCCACACTGGGAATGATAACTATTTGATGCAAATAAGTAATCAAAAGTAACTGAACTTTGGACCGGTATAAAATCAAATTCAAGTTGAGTAGATCGATAGGTAGGCTGCGACCCTCCCCCTGCATTATTAATAGCATCATTTAAAGTTTGATCTCCAGCCCAACGTTCACCGTTCACACCACTTGTTTGCCTAAGTGATGGCCCAGGAATTTCAGCAGGTGAATCAGTACACAAAACGACACCATCCTCAAAAGGAAAAGTTGAACCGTTTTGGTTAAAATACGCCAAATTGTAATACTGTTGAGCCTGTGGCGATCCATCTCCATTTTGATATCTTACATTAGACACCAAATCACATTGAGATCGCACTAAAACATCCTTCACAAGCTCGTCGGGCGTATAAGTAGCGTCCACAGCCACATAATTGTACTGCTGGCTAAATCCTAAAAAGCTGGTTACTAAAAACAGTATTAATAAATATTTGTTTCTCATAGTTAGTTAATATAAAATTTATGAGTTAAATAAAACAAAAAAACACACTTTGTTTTTAAAAGCGAAATTTACATAAAATTAAGAAACTATTAAGGTTTTTTTTGAAAAAGTTTTAAACAAGGTAAAATTTAACAGTTTTAAGCTACCGAAAAAACACATCACACGTATTATATTTCTTGACTACAATACTTTATTTAGCACATTTCACTATATTTGCATTCTTAATATTTTATCTAATAAATACTATTAAAATTATGTGTAAATCAGACGCATTACACGATGATATAGGCGAAAACCACATTGGAACAAGCGACTATACACCTTTGAGAGCCGACGCTTTTTCTATTTCGGACGATGAAAAAATTGAACGAATCAAGAAAGATGTAGAAAATATTTTAAATACTTTGGGTATGGATTTAACCGACGATAGTTTAAAAGGTACTCCTAACCGTGTGGCTAAAATGTTTGTGAAGGAAATTTTTGGTGGATTGAATCCTGAAAAAAAACCTTCTTCATCTACTTTTGACAATAAATATAAGTATAACGAAATGTTGGTCGAAAAAAACATTGTGGTTTATTCAACCTGCGAGCATCATTTACTGCCAATCGTTGGGCGTGCGCATGTGGCATACATTTCAAACGGAAAAGTGGTTGGTTTGTCTAAAATGAACCGTATTGTAGATTATTACGCAAAACGTCCGCAGGTTCAAGAACGTTTAACGATTCAGATTGTTGAAGAATTAAAACGTGTATTGGGAACCGACGATGTGGCTTGTGTGGTAGATGCCAAACATTTATGTGTAAATTCTCGTGGAATTCGCGATATTGAAAGTTCAACTGTTACTGCAGAGTTCAGTGGTGCTTTTAAAAACGATGTTACCCGCAGAGAATTTTTAGACTATATTAAATTAGATACGCAGTTTTAGTTTAACGCGAATTTGCTAATTCGCAATTGCGCAAAAATTATGAAAGAAAACCTAAAAATATACAATTCAATTACTGGAGAAAAAGAACTTTTTAAACCTTTGCACGAAGATAAAGTGGGTATGTATGTTTGTGGACCTACTGTTTACAGCAATGTGCATTTGGGAAATGTACGTACTTTTCTTTCGTTTGATTTTATCTTCCGAAGCCTTCAATATTTGGGATTCAAAGTTCGTTATGTGCGAAATATTACCGATGCCGGCCATTTAACCGATGACGGCGATGTGAACAACGACCGCTTTGTGAAACAATCGCGTTTGGAGAAGTTGGAACCAATGGAAATTGTTCAGAAATATACGGTTGATTTTCATAACGTATTAAAGTTGTTCAACCTGCTTCCTCCTACTATCGAACCAACTGCGACTGGGCATATTATCGAACAATTAGAACTTACTCAAAAATTGATCGATAAAGGTTTTGCTTACGAAAGTAACGGTTCGGTTTATTTTGATGTGCTGGAATACAATAAACGCGGTTTGAATTACGGGGAACTTTCGCGCAGAAACATCGAAGAATTGTTTGAAAATACTCGTGATTTGGACGGACAAAACGAGAAGAAAAATCCACAGGATT
Source organism: Flavobacterium sp. CBA20B-1 (assembly GCF_028473145.1). NCBI lineage: Bacteria > Pseudomonadati > Bacteroidota > Flavobacteriia > Flavobacteriales > Flavobacteriaceae > Flavobacterium > Flavobacterium sp. CBA20B-1. The sequence goes on along the minus strand of NZ_CP092370.1, from coordinate 2,518,298 downwards.
TTGCCTTGTGGAAAAAAGCTTCTCCGCAACATATCATGCGTTGGTCGTCTCCTTGGGGCGATGGTTTTCCGGGTTGGCATTTGGAATGTACTGCAATGAGCACGAAGTATTTGGGCGATGAATTTGATATTCACGGCGGCGGAATGGATTTAAAATTCCCTCATCACGAATGCGAAATTGCACAAGGAAAAGCGTGCAACGGCAACTCGCCTGTTCGTTATTGGATGCACGCCAATATGCTGACCATGAACGGACAACGCATGAGTAAATCTACCGGAAACTATATTTTACCAATGCAGTTAATCACGGGCGAAAATGATTTCTTTGAAAAACCTTTTACACCCGGCGTATTGCGTTTCTGTTTTTTACAAGCACATTACCGCAGCGTTTTAGATATATCGAACGAAGCTATGTTGGCATCTGAAAAAGGTTTTGACCGATTGATGGATGCCATAAAATCGCTTGCCGATTTAAACACTTCGGCAACATCTACCTTTAATGTATCAGAATGGAAACAGAAATGTTTGGATGCATTATTAGATGATTTCAATAGCCCGGTTTTGATTGCAACTATTTTTGAAGCAGTGAAATTCATTAATTCGGTTAAAGAAAACAAAGCTACCATTTCGGCAGCCGATTTAGATCTTTTGAAAGAAACATTAAACGCTTTGGTCTTTGATGTGTTGGGATTGTATCACGCAGAAACAGCAAACAACAACCAAAAATTAGAAGAAGTTGTAAACCTTTTAATCAACATGCGCAACTTGGCACGTGCCAACAAAGATTTTGCACAATCTGATTTAATCCGCAATCAATTGGCAGCAATCGGTATCGAGCTAAAAGACGGAAAAGAAGGCACAACTTTTACATTATAAATTTTACAAAAAAAGAGCTACTTAAACGGTAGCTTTTTTTATCTTTGATACTTATGGAACAACTCAAAAAAATACTCATTTTTCCTTTTGTTGTGCTGATACGTTTTTACCAATTGGTGATTTCGCCCTTAACGCCGCCCTCGTGCAGGTTCACGCCTACATGTTCGCATTATACCTTAGAAGCCCTAAGAAAACATGGTTTGTTCAAAGGGAGTTGGTTAGGTGTCAAACGTATTGCAAAATGCCATCCTTGGGGAAAATCGGGGTATGATCCTGTTCCATAAAAACAATTAAAAAATAGTTATTATGATTTGGAATCCGTCTGAAGGAATTACCATTGCAGGTTTCACCCTGCGCTTTTATAGTTTAATGTTTGTAGTGGCTTTTGGTTTGGGCTATTACATTATGAGCAAAGTATATCACCGCGAAAATCGCTCACAAGATGAGTTAGACAAACTTTTTTTCTACACGTTTATAGCCACTTTATTGGGTGCGCGTTTGGGGCATGTATTCTTTTACGATTGGGATTATTACCAGCATCATTTATCAGAAATATTGTTGCCATTTAGATTTGATCCATTTGAATTTACCGGATTTGCAGGATTAGCAAGCCATGGAGCAGCAATTGGTATTATTTTGGCAATGTTTTTTTACAGCCGAATTATTAAAAAACCGTTGTTGTGGATTTTAGACCGTGTGGTTTTATCAATCACGATTGGTGGTGTTTTTGTTCGATTGGGTAACTTTTTCAACTCTGAAATTTACGGTCATATCACCGAAAAATCATTTCCTTTTGGAATAAAATTTATTCGAGAGGAAGAGTTTTGGCGAGCAAACAATTTAATGGGAATTACGCAGGCTGCCAATAAAAACGAAGCTTATAAACTAATAGAAACCGACCCTAGATTTTCAACCATTTTAGAAGCCATTCCGTTTCGTCACCCTACCCAATTATATGAAGCATTTGGATACGTAATTTTGTTCATCGTTTTAATGTTTATGTACTGGAAAACCGATGCACGAAACTATTTAGGAAAAATCTTCGGAGTATTTTTGGTATTCTTATGGTTGATTCGATTTGTGGTGGAATACGTTAAAGAAAGCCAGGGCGGATTTGAATCTTCGTTAGGATTATTATCAACAGGTCAGTGGTTAAGTATTCCGTTCATCATTGCAGGAATTTATATTTGGGCAACTGCCAAAAACCGACCTGTATCACACTAAAAAGAGACAATTAATTATAAAAAGCCTTGAATAGTTTTCTATCTAAGGCTTTTTTTGTTTTTATTAACATTTCGTTTCATTTAATTTTTGCACATTCGTTGCATGAAAATAAAACGAAAAAAATTAATGACTACTACCCTGCTTGTTATCGGAATTTTAATTGCCGGAACATTGATCTTTTTACAACATCCGCTTTTTGGAAAACAACCATCGGGCGAGCGCTTAAAACGTATTCAACAATCAAAAAATTATACAAACGGTCAGTTTCAAAACTTATCAAACACACCCGCATTATCAGAAGATGCTACTTATTTTGGTATGATAAAAGAACTGTTATTTTCAAAAATTGAACACACCAAACCAACCGATAGTATTCCTTGTGTAAATACCAATTTATTAGAAAACACAATAAATGATGATTTCATGGTTTGGTTCGGGCATTCGTCTTACTACATGAAAATTGATGGACAATCGCTTTTGATTGATCCAGTTTTAAGCAAAAACGCCTCGCCTTTATATGGAACAAATACTGCTTTTGCAGGTGCCGACATGTTCACTTGTGAGGCATTGCCTAAAATTGATGTTTTAATTTTAACGCACGATCATTACGACCACTTAGATTATTCATCGTTTAAAAATATTAAAGACAAAGTAAGCAAAATTATTTGTCCGTTGGGTGTGGGTGCACATTTAGAATATTGGGGATTTCCAAAAGAAAACATCACCGAATTAGATTGGTATGAAGATGCATCTTTAACCGATTCTATCAAGATCACGGCTACTCCAGCACGTCATTTTTCGGGTAGAAGTTTTAAACGAAATACCACTTTATGGGCTTCATATGTGCTGCAAACAAAAAATTTAAACATCTATTTAGGTGGAGATAGCGGTTATGATACGCACTTTAAAGAAATTGGTACAAAATACGGCCCGTTTGATTTAGCGATTCTTGAAAACGGACAGTACGACAGAAAATGGAAATACATTCACATGATGCCCGAAGAAGTAGTGCAAGCAAGCAACGATTTGCAAGCAAAGCGCTTTTTCCCTGTTCACAGTTCTAAATTCAAATTGGCAAACCATCCGTGGAAAGAACCTTTGGAACGCGTAAGTATTGCAAGTGCAAAACAAACGGCATCGCAATTAATTACTCCAAAAATTGGTGAAGTAATTTATTTAAACCAGCAAGATCAGGTTTTTGAAAAATGGTGGGAACAGGTTAATTAATATAACCCGTAGTGCATTATAGAATTCCCACAGATGCACAGATTTTTATATTACTTTAAGCAAATCATAAAAATGACGCATCTTTATTGAATGCGATGCATTCAATATCTGTGAAAATTAATAAATAGTAGCATTAATTTTGTAAAATTACATCTGTGTATCTATGGTAACAAAAACAAATATTTACATATCAGTGTGTTATAGTTTATTTAATAATGCACTATGAGTTAATATAGTAAAAAAGTCGCTTCAAAAAAGCGACTTTAATTATTCATACTGTTGCACCAATTCCATGATTTTCTTATCTTTTTCTAACGAAATCAGTTTAGCTGTCATTCCGATGAAGGAGGAATCTTAACAATAAATAGTAAAGATTCTTCACTACATTTCATTTCGTTCAGAATGACACTTTTCAAAAAAGCGACTTTACTTATTCATACTGCTGCACCAGTTCCATTATTTTCTTTTCTTTTTCTAATAAAATCAGGCGCGTTCCTTCTAATTTATAATGCGTGACTTTTTCTAAAGCATCAGTAAAAACCTTTTCGTTTACACCATCGCAAAACATTTTAGTTGATGTGATATGGTTAAATTTCATAGTGTTTTGATACATTAACAACTGCCCATTGATTGCATTGCAAGCTGTGTTTCCTGAAAAAACCGGTTGGTTGATATCAATCTTAATAAAAGGTTTTTTGTAGGGATACAAATCGGCTGCTTTAATTTTTCCGACATAAATTTTATCTAAATACCAGTTTCCGTTCAACGTTACTTTGTGGAATTTCATTTCGCCACTGTCTGATTTTAAAATCAACACATTATGTTTTAATTCATACGAAGTAGCTTGCGACAAAGCTTTTCTGTAGTCATCACTTTTCACTTTTTCACACGCCATCATGGTCGAAATAAAATCAGCAGGAAAACTAATTTCTTGGTTTTTCTTCAAAGTCGCTTTTCCGTTAATTCTGTTGCAACCATCGTATCCGTAAACTGATAAATTTTCAGCACTTTCAAAAGTCAAAGTGGGCAATCCTTCTTTAAAATCTTTCGCTAAATCTTTACTAAAACTCGCACTGGCAAGTTCCCAATTTCCATTTAAAACCGATTGATCTTCTTTAATCTCTTTTTTAACCGCACAAGATACAATAAGGCTTGCTAGCGTTAAAAACACAAAAACTTTTTTCATATTTATTTTAATTTTGATAAAAATAAAAAAAGCTCCGCAAAATGCGAAGCTTTTAACTATTCGTTATGTAAAAAAGCTTGTCTTTCAAGTAACACTTCTTCACTTTCCACATGGTTTTCATCGGGCACACAACAATCAACTGGGCAAACAGCTGCACATTGCGGCTCTTCGTGAAAACCTTTACACTCGGTACATTTTCCAGGAACAATGTAATAAATATCGTCAGAAATTGGTGTTTGTGCATCTTCTGCATCTACTTCCGAACCGTCTGGTAAAATCACTTTTCCGCTTAATTTTGTACCATCTTTCCAACGCCAATCGTCGGCACCTTCATATATTGCTGTATTTGGGCACTCTGGCTCGCAGGCACCACAATTTATACATTCATCGGTTATTATAATTGCCATAGCAAGGATTTTATTTAATTAATGTAACTTTGCACAAAAGTACTGCATAAACAATTTACAAACAAATCTATATGATTTTAGAAGATAAAAAAAAGGCTTTTATACAATTGGGGCACTTTTTAAAACAATTTGCTACGACACCCTACCAACAAAACCCAGAAGTGTTGTGCAACGAATTGTTTTTTGAGCCGTTTATTGGTCTAATTAACCAATTACACTACAGCAACAGCTGGTTTAAACGCGAACAACTGGAATTTGCATTCAAATCGTGGAGCGATGCGTTAACAAACGATAATTTAACCAAATGGCTCGCTGCATATGATTTTCAGGAAGAACCTTTAAAAACAATAGGATTGGTGTTAGCTGGAAACATTCCAATGGTGGGTTTTCACGACATTTTATCAGTGTTGCTATCGGGCAATAAGGCATTAATCAAATTATCTTCAAACGATGCGTTGTTGATTCCTGTTTTGTTGAAATACCTTGAAACAGTTGAACCCGAGCTTAAAAATCGATATGAAATTACAAAAGATAAACTGGAAAATTTTGATGCAGTAATTGCCACAGGAAGCGATAATACGGCACGTTATTTTGATTATTATTTTGGAAAATATCCGAACATTATCCGTAAAAACCGAAATTCGGTTGCAGTTTTAAACGGCAATGAATCAAAAGAAGATTTAATTGCTTTAAGCGAAGATATTTTCAGGTATTACGGTTTGGGCTGCAGAAATGTATCGAAACTTTTTGTGCCAAAAGATTATAATTTTGACAACTTTTTCGAAGGAATGTTCTCTCAAAAAGATATAATCGATGACGATAAATACGCCAATAATTACGATTATAACAAAGCTGTTTTTTTAATGAGCAATTTTAATTTGCTAGACAACGGTTTTATGACAATTAAAGAAGACACAGGATACACCTCTCCTATTTCATCGGTTTTTTATGAGTTTTATGATGATATAAACGAGGTTAAAAAACGATTAAATACCGATAAGGAAAAAATTCAATGCATTGTATCAAATAATTTAGTTGAAAACAGTATTGCATTTGGAACCACACAAACCCCACAACTTTGGGATTATGCAGATAATGTGGATACAATGAAATTTTTGTTATCTTTATAAAAAATTTAATAAAAAAATGATGGATCAAATTCAGCAGATTGTAAATCAGCTTACACAGAAAGAAGTATCGGGCAGCAACAACATTTCTGACAATTTAGCAGGAGATGTGGCAAAAGAAACTGGCAATTCATTAATGGAAGGATTGCAAAATGCCGTTTCGGGCGGTAATATGGGCGAGTTAATGAATATGTTTGGCAACAGCGACACCAATTCGTTAACAAGCAACCCAATTGTAAAAAGCATTATCGATTCGTTAACATCGAAATTAGGTGCAAATGTTGGTTTAGACGCAGGCACATCGGGTAGTTTTGCAAGCAGTATTATACCTCAAATTTTAAGCATGATTATGGGTAAAGCTAAGAGCGGCGATTTCAACATTAGCGATATTTTAGGATCGCTAACTAGTGGAAACGCAACTGCCATGTTAGACCAAAACGGCGACGGTAAATTAGGAATAGACGACGCTATTAGTGCAGTTCAAAACGGTAATCTTGGCGATATTTTAAGCGGATTTTTTAAGAAGTAATTTTTTTAGATAAGAGATAATAGTTGAAAGATGAAAGACTTACATTTTATCTAAATTTATAATGAAAGCTCAACTTTAGGTTGGGCTTTTAGTTTAATATACTACTAACTCTGCCAAAGTTTTAAACTTTGGCAGAGTTGTTTAAAACTATTACGGTAAACTAAATTCAGATGGTTTAAGATATATATTTCAAAATTTTATTACCCCGACATTTTCTGCCCATCACCTTTTTTAAGTTTGGTAAACGTTAAACTTGATAATGCTGTTAAAACCGCCAAGGTTATTAAGGTTAAATGAAAAGCAGTAACTAAATCGCCGTGGTAAAAATCCATTTTATCTTTATAGAAAGCTAAAACCAATGCGGCAATAGATATTCCGAAACTTATTGATAATTGCTGCATAATTGCCAACAAACTGTTACCGCCACTTGCATGATCATCGTTTAAATCGGCTAGCGAAATGGTGTTCATCGCGGTCATTTGTATCGATGTAAAGGCTCCGTAAGCAATCATCAGCAAAATATAATATAGTAGCGGTGTATCTTTTTGCATAAAACTAAAAACAAAGATAATTCCCGCCAAAAACAAAGTGTTGCTTATTAAAATATTTCGGTATCCAAAACGTTTTACTAAAGGTACAATCCATGGTTTTACGGCAATGGTTGTTAATGCCGATGGCAACAGCATCATTCCTGCTTTTGACGCGGAAAAGCCAAAGCCAACCTGCATCATTAAGGGTAATAAAAAGGGTAATCCGCTGATTCCGAATCGGGTTATTAAACTGCCCAATAAACCAATTCGCAAGGTTCGAATTTTAAAAAGGTTCAAATCGATAATGGGTTTAGGTGTTTTTTTGAAATGTTTGTAATAAAGCACAAACAACAAAGCAGCTGCTGCAACCAAGCCTAAAACCAATGAATAGTGATTGATACCTACACTGCTTACTTCCAATGCAAAAGTTACCAATACCAATGCGGTGCTGAAATAAATCAATCCTAAAACATCAAACTTGCCCACCGTGTTTTTAAAATTCGGCATGATTTTAAAGGCTAAAAACATACCCAAAGCACCCACAGGTAAATTCACTAAAAAAATCCAATGCCATGAGAAGTTATCCGATAAAAATCCGCCTAAACTCGGACCAACAACTAAACCTAACAATCCCGGAATGGTGATGTAGTTCATTATTTTCAGTAATTGATTTCGCGGATACTGATACAAAATCGCCAAACGGGCAATGGGAACCATCATAGATCCGCCGATAGCCTGAAGAATTCGCGATAGGTTCAATGTAAGTAGATCAACAGCTATCGCACAAAAGAAAGATCCCAACGTAAACAAAAATACGGCAAACATAAACATTCGTTTAGTTCCGAATTTATCAGAAAGCCAGCCCGAAAGCGGTATAAACAAAGCCAACGTGAGCGTATAACTCACAATTACCGATTGCATTTCTAAAGGCGAATAATTCATATCGGCAGCGATGCTTGGCAAAGAGGTGTTGAGTATGGTACCGTCTAACGACTGCATAAACATGGCTACGGCTGCAACCAAGGGCAAATATTTTTCGTAAGGCGATGGGTTTTCTTTGATCATGCTAACAGTCTTCGTTTTTTGGTAGTTTTTGGTTCTCACATATAAATAAATCAGAACGAAAAAGTTTTCGTTCTGATTTTAAAGCATCTCAAAGTTACTATATAATTATAACTTTTTACAAACTATTTCACACTTTCTACCAATCGAATAAATTCGGCTTTGTATCCTTGTTTATCATTATGAATTCCTTGTGTGGCAAGTTCTATAATGTGTTTACTTTCTTTATCGGTTATCAGTTTGGAATCGCGCAATTTCAAGCCGAACCAAGCTACCGAAGAAGCAAATTTAAAATCGGCAGACGCATTTTTTAAATCGGTTGATTTATTTTCAATGGGTTGGACCATCTCAATGCTGTTGCTTTCTTTGGGATTTTTGTAACGAAATTTCACTGTTGCCAATTCGTTTTGATAAGTTCCGGAAACCTTGTTTTCGGTATATTTCAACTCGGTTGGTTGTTGGTAAAAATCGCTTTTTACACCGGTTGGAATTACTTCGTAAAGTGCCGTAACCGTATGTCCGCTTCCTAATTCGCCTGCATCAATGGCGTCGTTGGTAAAATCTTCGTTTCGCAATTTGCGCATTTCATAACCAATTAGTCGGTATGCCTGAACATGTGCTGGATTAAATTCAATCTGAATTTTCACGTCTTTTGCAATGGCATACATGCTGCCTTTAAATTCTTTGCCTAAAAATCGGTTGGCTTCCTGAATGTTATCGATATATGCATAATTTCCGTTGCCTTTTTTAGAAAGCGTTATCATTTTGCTGTCTTTATAATTGCCCATTCCAAAACCTAGACAGGTTAAAAACACACCACTTTTACGTTTTTCTTCGATTAATTCTTGCATTTCTTTGTCGGATGATTTGCCAATATTAAAATCGCCATCGGTTGCTAGAATAATACGATTGTTTCTATCTTTAATAAAATGCTTCTCGGCCATTTCGTATGCCAAATCCAAACCTGCAGCACCCGATGTTCCTCCGCCGGCACGCATATTATCAATTGCATTGATGATTTTGCTTTTTTCTGAAGCCTTTGTTGGTTCTAACAAAACCCCTACTCCGCTTGCATAATACACAATTGAAACCCGGTCGTCACTGCGCAATTCATTCAACAAAACTTTCATTGATTCCTTTAAAAGCGGTAGTTTGTTTACATCATCCATCGAACCGGAAACATCTACCAAGAATACGAAATTAGATTTTGGCAATTCGTTTGATGGAATTTCTTTTCCTTGTAAGCCAATTTTTAATAGTTTATGATTTTTGTTCCAAGGCGAATCGCTGTATTCGGTGTTGATTGAAAACGGATGACTGTCTGTTGGTTTTGAATAATCATACTTAAAAAAGTTGATCATTTCTTCCACACGCACCGCGTCTTTCGGTACTTTCTGTCCGTTGTTAATGAATCTGCGGATGTTGGTGTATGCCGCATTGTCCACATCAATAGAGAAAGTGGAAACCGGATTTGTGTGGCTGCTTTCAAACAGATTTTCCTGATACGATTCATAGGATTCCGAATCAACTTCGATGGGTTGAATGGTTTTTAAAGCTTCCTGAATCTGCAATGCTTCTTTTTTACGTTGTTTTCTGCTTTTTCTTTTTTTGGATTGATCGGTTTGCTGTGTGTCAATTTTAATAACACCATTTGCACCACGATTTCCATAAATAGCCGTTGCGCCTGAATCTTTTAAAACAGTTACACTTTCGATATCATTCGGATTTAAAGCGCGGAATTGTGCAGAAGTTGCAGGCATTCCATCGATCACATACAAAGGTTCTTCACCAGTACTTACAGATCCAATTCCCCTTAAAACAACAGTAGTATTACTTGAATCAGGCTGACCATAACCTGTAGCAATATTCAAACCCGGAACTTGTCCTTGTAATGTTTGAATAATCGATGCATTGGGGCGACCTTCGATTGTTTTTGATGTTACGGTGCTTACGGCTGTGTTTGCTGCTTTTTTAGATGTTGTACGGTAACTGTCAACTACAATCTCTCCTAATTCATCATCATTATTTTTTCTAGTAATTCCTTGAGAGCCTTTATCTGCAACACTTGTTTGATAACTTCTTGATCGAACGGAATCGTAAGACCCATCGGCTTCTCTGCCTGAAAAAGTTGCTTCGTTAAACTCTTTCTGGCTTGTTAGTTCATTTTTAACTTTATGATCACTTTTAGCTTCAACTTCTTGAAACTTAATATCGTTTGCAACTGATTTAGATGCGTTTGAAACAGCTTCTTTTTTAGGCAGAAACTCCTTTTTCTTCTGTTCAGCATTTGTTTCATCCTCTTTTACAACCTCTTCAAAAGCGTAAATGTCTTTTTGTGATGTTTTTTCTTCATTGAGAATTTCTTTGCCTTTATATTCATCAATCACCATGCGTTGCTCGTTTACGGCAGGTAAATCTTCTTTTTGAGGGTTGTTTTTTATAAACTGAATACCTACCGAAACAAAAACCAGCAAAGCCGCTGCAATTCCGGCATATTTCCAATAAGGAATTACTTTTTTAGTTTCTTTTTGATCTAATTTCTGTTCGATTTTATCCCAAACCTCATCCATATTCGGGAATGCTTGGGGTGCTTTTTCTTCCGACAGCTTGCGGAAGTACTTATCTATATTTTTATCTTGATTTTCCATAGCTTTCAGGTGTTTGGTTAAAATACAATTCTATTAATTCTTTGAGTTTGGTACGAGCCACGTTGAGTTGCGATTTAGATGTTCCTTCTGAAACATTCAATTGTTCGGCAATTTCTTTGTGCGAGTAGCCTTCGATAGCAAACAAGCAAAAAATGTTTTTTGCACCTTGTGGCAAATAATCGAGCAGCTTCAATACATCTTGTTCATTCAGCAAGGTGTCGTTTTCTTCAGCCGCGAAAGGCTGTACTGCCATATCATCCACATAAATTGGTCGATCGGTTTTTCTGCGAATGGTCAGTAAACACTGATTAATCACGATTTTCTTTGCCCAAGCCTCAAAAGCAGCATTTTCTTTTAGTTGATCCATCTTTGTGAAAATGGTGTAAAAGGCATCTGCCAAAGCTTCCTCTATTTCAATATCTTGCTTTAAATATCTTTTGCACACGATATATAATCTGGGAGCCAACAGTTCGTACACCTTCCGTTGCGATGTGCGATCCATTTTTCTGCATTGGTTTATTAAATGTTCATCCATATAAATGTATCTTTCTTATAAAGAGTACCCAAACACCTGAAAGGTTGGGATAAGATATTGTTTTTTTCTGAAAATTTTATTCTTTTTTTAGAAATGGATGTTTTTGACACTTGTTTTGTGAATAATACTATAAAAACCCATAGTGCATTATAAAATTCCCAAAGATGCATAGGTTATTAAATATTACTTCAAGCTAATTATAAAAAATTATATCCGCGTACCTGTGGTAATAAAAAAATTTTGAATAATAAGGTTTTGAAATTTATTCAGATGGTTCAAGATGGTTTGTTAAATAATTTCATAAAAAAAGCCTGCTTTTCAGCAGACTTCCTTTATGAATTGAATATTAATTTATACTTGAATCACACCTAAATTAAACTGTTTTTCTATCGGTGCATGGTTAGCAGCTTCAATACCCATAGAAATCCATTGGCGGGTTTCTAACGGATCAATAATGGCATCAGTCCACAAACGAGCTGCTGCGTAATAGGGAGATGTTTGAGCATCGTATTTCGCTTTGATTTTATCGAACAATTCTGCTTCTTTTTCCGGAGTTAACTCCTCACCTTTTGCTTTTAATGACGAGGCTTCGATTTGCAACAAAACTTTAGCTGCTTGCGCACCGCCCATTACCGCTAATTCGGCACTTGGCCAAGCCAAGAAGAAACGTGGATCATAGGCTTTACCACACATGGCATAGTTTCCTGCTCCGTACGAATTCCCCATAATCACTGTGAATTTAGGCACAACAGAATTACTTACTGCGTTTACCATTTTGGCTCCGTCTTTAATGATACCGCCGTGTTCCGATTTAGATCCCACCATAAAACCGGTAACATCTTGCAAGAAAACCAACGGAATTTTCTTTTGATTGCAATTTGCAATAAAACGAGTTGCTTTATCGGCAGAATCGGAATAAATTACACCACCAAACTGCATTTCGCTCGGCTTGGTTTTAGCTCCGGTCGTTTTTACAACCTTACGCTGATTGGCAACAATACCAACCGCCCAGCCATCAATGCGCGCATAACCGGTAATAATGGTTTGTCCGTAGCCAGCTTTATATTCATCGAATTCAGAATCATCAACCAAACGTTTAATGATTTCCATGGTATCGTATTGCTCGCCACGAGATTTCGGCAAAATTCCATAAATTTCGTTTGGATCTAAAGCCGGTTTCTTTGAATCAACTCTGTTAAACCCTGCTTTATCGTAATCGCCCATTTTTCCCACAATGTTTCGGATGGTATCCAAACAATCTTTATCGTCTTTGGCTTTATAATCGGTAACACCCGAAATTTCGGTATGTGTGGTGGCTCCGCCTAAGGTTTCATTATCGATTGATTCACCAATGGCTGCTTTTACCAAATAAGATCCTGCTAAAAAGATCGATCCGGTTTTATCAACAATCAAAGCTTCATCGCTCATAATTGGCAAATAAGCGCCACCAGCAACACAACTTCCCATTACGGCTGCAATTTGGGTGATTCCCATAGACGACATAATGGCATTGTTGCGAAAAATACGTCCGAAATTTTCTTTATCAGGAAAAATTTCATCTTGCATAGGCAGATAAACTCCGGCAGAATCAACCAAATAAATAATTGGCAAGCGGTTTTCAATGGCAATTTCTTGCGCACGTAAATTCTTTTTACCTGTAATTGGAAACCAAGCACCCGCTTTCACAGTAGCATCATTTGCCACCACAATCACTTGCTTGCCATTCACGTAGCCAATTTTCACTACGACACCACCCGAAGGACAACCGCCGTGCTCTTCATACATGCCATCACCCACAAAAGCACCAATTTCAATGGATGCTGCATCTTTATCAAATAAATAATCAATGCGTTCGCGAGCTGTCATTTTGCCTTGCTCATGCAACTTAGCAATTCTTTTTTCGCCTCCGCCTTTGTGTACTTTGGCTAATTTGTGTTTTAATTCTGATAACAGTAATTTATTGTGATCTTCGTTTTTATTGAAGTTTAGATCCATTTTTTATTTGTTTTATGAATTGTGCTAAAATACGAATATTCCCTCAATATATAAAAAAACGAATTTGAAAAAAAAAGAAATTAAAACTTAAAATTAATGATAAATTAACATTAGAGTACTACTTTCGCAGTGCGAAAAAATTAATAAACACACAAATGACTTTAAATTCAATTTTTCAATTTTTAGTTCCAAAGGATAAAAAGTTTTACCCTTTGTTTGAAGAAGCTGCTAATAAAATTAAATTATTATCAGAAACATTGCACGAAGCGGTAAACTTACCAGCTAACGACAGAGAAAAACTTTTAAAAGAAGTAGAGATTTTAAAATCTGAAATTGAACAAATTGTTCAAACCACCCGTATTGAATTAGAAAGAAACTTTATTACCCCTTTTGATAGAGAAGATATTAACAACTTAATGACTGCGGTTGACGAAATTGCCGATCATTTGAGCGATGCTGCCTCTCGTATGCGTTTGTATCAAATTGATAGAGTTACCAAACCGTTGCGCAAACTTACTGAAGCGAATTTAGAAGCTTGTAACGAAGTTGCGAAGTGTATTTACCATATTAAAGACATGAAAAACCTGAAAGCAATTACCGAAGGTTGTAAAGTAATTTTACGCTTGGAACGTAAAGCAGATAAAGTTTTTGACAAGGCTGTTGCCGATATTTTTGAAAATGAAACCAATGTGGTTGATATAATTAAGTATAAAGAGGTGATGGATGCTTTGGAAACTGCAACAGACAGTTGTCGCCGAGTAGCCAACGTTTTAGAAACGATTACTGTTAAGTATTCCTAATTATTTACAATTAAATCATTATGGAGCTATTTGACTTACTATCAAACCTTAATGTAAGTGGTGCCTGGCTTTTACTAGTAATTATTGTTTTAGCTTTAGGTTTCGATTATATTAATGGGTTTCACGATGCAGCAAACTCTATTGCTACCATTGTAACAACACGTGTATTAACTCCGTTTCAGGCGGTTTTATGGGCTGCTGCGTTTAATTTTGCGGCATATTTTATATCGCTTTACATCATTGGCGAATTTAAGATTGGTAACACTATTGCCAAATCGGTCAACGAACAATTTATTACCCTCGAAGTGATTTTTGCGGGACTAATAGCAGCTATACTCTGGAATTTGGCTACATGGAAGTTGGGAATTCCCTCTTCTTCCTCACACACATTGATTGGTGGTTTTATGGGTGCTGCCATTGCGCATGCAGGCGGAATCAACATAAATGGTGAAGATGTAATTGTATATGCTAAAGTAGTTCCGATTTTTTTATTCATTTTCGGAGCTCCGTTTTTAGGAATGATACTTGCTTACTTTATAACCGTTGCTATTATGTGGATTTGCCGCAAAGCACAACCGCACCGCGCCGAAAAATGGTTCAAACGTTTGCAACTAGTATCTTCTGCATTATTCAGCTTGGGGCACGGTGGAAATGATGCCCAAAAAGTAATGGGTATTATTGGTGCGGCTGTTATAAGTTTTCACATGGGACTGCCCGATGAATTAAACCCTTACGGAGCTATTGAAAATGCAGAACGCTTTAAATATTTTGTTTCGCATTGGGGTTGGGTACCTTTAGCATCGTTCTTTTTTATTGGTTTAGGAACCATGAGTGGCGGTTGGAAAATTGTGAAAACAATGGGCTCAAAAATCACCAAAGTTACTCCATTAGAAGGAGTTGCTGCTGAAACTGCGGGTGCTGTTGCTTTATATATTACGGAGCATTTAGGTATTCCGGTTTCTACCACCCACACCATTACAGGTTCCATTATTGGAGTTGGTATCACAAAAAGGGTATCAGCTGTGCGTTGGGGTGTTACAATATCATTGCTTTGGGCATGGATTTTAACAATTCCGGTGTCTGCATTAGTTGCGATGGGAATTTATCATTTGGTTCATTTATTTATATAAAATCGATACATTTTTAATAGAAAAAGCTCTCTTATACAAATATTATAAGAGAGCTTTTTGATTTACTAAGGTAAAGATATATGGATAATAGCACTACTTTTTAATTGCAACACTTTATTAAGACTTTTTACCTTTCTCTTAATCCTCAGGAAGTTCACCATACTTTTTTTTGTGATACGCTTCTTCCTGCATTACTTCGGTTCCCATGGAATCGATTTCTTTTTTACCATCCTGTTTGTCTTCATCCTTCTCCCTTTTTTCTTCGGGCAATAAATTACTTCCCTCTTTTATAGGTGAACCACCTGCACCTGAATTCGTTTGATTTGCTTCATGCACATCTTTGCCCTTTATATCAGTTGGGCTGGTGTTTTCATTGTTATTACTACCAGGAATATTTGTTTTATCTTTTTTCATAGTTTTTAAATTTTATATTAATTACTTATTCAATACATACAATAAATAAGCCTAAGTACATTACGATCGGTGAGGAATATGTACTTTTAGTTAAAAAACAGCACGGTGTTACCGAAAATATACAATCTGTAAGCAGGTTTAGTATTAAACTGATTATATTATCTTTCCAATTAAAAGTTACTAAAACATATATTATACACTATTCAATGATGAATTCTTACGCAGTTTATAGAATCTTTACACAGAAAAAAGTGAATCTGGATATGTTGGTTTTCATGCACCTTACTCATCCTTCATAAATGTTCCTTGAATGGCTATTTAAAAATGGTGCATTTGCCCTATTTTATTGCCATGCTGTTTTAAATAATATTGCATAGTAACAATTTAAAATAAACAGCAATGAAAACTAAATTACTACTTTCGATGGCGGTTTTAATGGGGATTTCTAGCATTAATGCGCAAACTTTAGGCGATTTTAAGCCGGGAAAAGCTGGTCCTGCAAGTCTGGAAAAACCAAAATTAGATAACAAAAATGTGTATATAGCTGATTTTGCTGTGCATTATCAGGTATATAGCGAGAAATCTGCTTCCAAGAAAGGCGGTTCGGGCATATTTGGTGCCGTGATGGGTGCTGCAAAAGCCTCATTGGCGGTTGGTTTGGATATTTCAGAAGAAACACTCCAGAATATTACGAATGACGCTTATACGCAGTTTGTTGCCGACTTAAAATCAAAAGGCTTTAATGTAATGGCAGCAGAAGAAGGAAAAAACACAGATTTCTATAAAGGGTATCAGTACAGTACCAACTTAAATATGACGCCTTCTAAAGTGGATGGTGCTGTTACTGTACATCCGCAAAACGTAGGTTTCTTCTACAAAGAAAAAGGCTCGACGGAAAATACCACAAAACTTTCTAAAGAGCTGAATGATGCTGCTGTGGTTCGTGTAGATTTATACGTAGAATTTGTAAACACCAGAGCTTCCAATAAAAGTGGTATCGGAGCCAATGTAGTAGCCAAAACAAATCTGGTATTATCGGAAGACAATACAATTGCCCATTTCATAGTTGGTCGTAATAAAATCGGAGGTTCTCCTTTGGCAGAATATCAGGGTGTCCTGAAAAAAGATTTAGATATTGACGGCGTAATTAAGGAAGAAAAAATCACCAATTACGTAGCTTCTGATTACGACAATTGGGGAACAAAAACGGCTTTTGGAACATTGTATTCGGCAAAAAACAAATCGGCTGCCAAAGCTGCAATAATTCCGGCTGATGCTCAAAAATATGAAAAAGGAGTTGAAATGGCGATTGATATGTTCCTAAAACATCATTTAGATGAATTTTATAACAAATATTATAATAAATAAACCTATTTTCTTAAATTTAGGTTAAAATTATTCATAATGTCATTGCAAGCTACCTTTCGTAATCAGATAAAAAACTATAGAAAGTGGGATTTTCTCATCTTTCTAAGCCTGACTTTACTGTCTGTGCTTAATGGTCAAACCACCGTTTTTTACCTGATTTATTTCTTTTGGTGGAATGCTTTGGTACAGTTGGCAGTAGATTTTTATTTCAGAAATCGAAATGAAAATGCAATTTGCGAAAACAATGAACGATTTGAATTCGGCAGTTTGTTTTTGATGGGAATTTACTGGGTGTTTATTGTGGTTTTTTTCGGGTTCATCGCCGGATCAGGCAATCACGAAATCATCTTTACCAATATGGAAGTTTTGTTTTTTCAGAATTGGTTTTTCAATGGCAACCTTATTTTTATTTTAGTTGAAAGAATTTTGCTGCATAAAGCCAAACAGCCCATACCCATTTATCTAAGTGCTTTCAGCCCCAATGCTATTGTTTTACACATTTCGATTATTGTTGGCGGTGTGGTGATGTTTTTTGTGGTGAGAAATTATCCCGAAATATTCACGCCCGAAAATCGTTGGGGTTCTGCATTGATAGTGCTTCCGTTTCTGCTGCTGAAAATGGGAATGCAATACCTAACTGCTTCCAATGATAAGTTTAACAAACAAAATGCTCCTTAAAATGAAAAAAATTATTACCCTAATACTTGTTTCTTTCATGGCTATCAATGGGTTTGCACAAACAAAAGATTGGGCAACAAAACCACGAAATCCCATACCGTTTGCCTATACTACTAATCATTTTGGTTATCAAGGAAATGTTGCACTTGTTTCCGATGGTTACAAAGTACAGCAATTTAACAAAGATGGTTTATTGGAAAAAGAAGCTGAAAACGGAGACCTGACGGAATATGTGTACGATGCCAACAATATGCCTACTGGGTTGTATGTTTACAAAAAATACGGCGATCAGGTGCGTTTATACTTGGTTAAATTTCATTACAAAAACGGTAAGCTTATAGGAACTCAAACCTCCGACAATAATTATGTGGATGGTAACGATCATAAGCAACTTTTTCTTTATAATAACAAAGGACTTTTATCTGCCATTACCAAGCATAAAGGTGATACCATCAAAACGTTTGAATATGATGAGGCTGGCAAAATTGTTTATATGAAAGACCGAAGTTGGGGTACCTTAAAAATGGCTTATGACCTTCACTTTGCATATCAGCAGCAAAAAGATATACTAAAGCTAAGCGTTACTATTAAAAACACGAAAGAGCCTAGTAAAGCTGCTACCACTCAAGCTTTCTATTATAATAAACAAGGTCTTGAAAGTGAAACATCTGATTTCACAAAAATAAAAACCGATGCTAAAGGCAATTTACTCAATGACCGATTTGCTTATTGGTATTTCGATGGACAAAAAACCGGAGCGGCATTTCCAAAGGGAATATCCATCGCAAATCTGCAGTTAACCGATGCCAAAAAACTTTATGCTGGATTAGTTATTCAAGATAGTAATTGCCAGGGGAACTGCACAGACGGTTGGGGAAGTTTCCACTATCAAAATGGGGATACATACGAGGGATTTTGGAAAGACAATAAAATGAACGGTCCTGGTCTTTTTACTTTTACAAGCGCCAAAGCCAATTACGACGGTGAATTTTTAAACAATACCATTACTGGTATGGGAATACTTAATTACGATGATGGTAATAAAACCTATCACGGCGAATTTAAGGCAGGCGTTTTTAGTGGGTTTGGAGTTTTGCAGGATAAAAAAGCCAATACCGTGCAGCTGGGCTTGTTTAAAGATAATAAATTACTTACTGAAGCAAAACCTACAGGAAATAAAACAGCTTGTATTAAAGGCGATTGCCAAAACGGAATTGGATTATTTGTATTTCCAAATGGCGATCAATTCATGGGGCAGTTTACCAACAGCGAACCTAGTAAAGGTATTTTCTATTACATTCAAAATAAAACATTTCATTTAGGAACGTTTAAAAACAGTAAGCCAGAAAACTTTGGTTTACTCGTAGAAAGACAAGGAAACTTTAGCAAAAAAGGGTATTGGAAAAACGGTAAACTGAATGGATCAGGAAACAGTTATTTTAGAAAAAACGGGCAAGGTTCTTTGGAAATTGGCGAATTTAAAGACGATCAATTGGTTAGAAAAATGAACTAACAGCACTAAAATCTGTAAACATGAGCACATTTCGCACCTATTTATTTCGATTTTGCATTCCAATTATTTTGATTCTTTGGGATTCAAATTCATTTGCTCAAAATCAATACCGATTAATTAAAAACAACTATTTCACGGAAAGTCGTACTTTTCCAGAATTTGTCGCAACAAACAATCTCAAACAAGTAACAACCAAAGAAGGCCCTTTAACGCGAACCGTTACTTACGATAAAAAGGGCGACTTGTTACAAGATATTTATACATCTGATTTCAACCTTTATACAAACAAAGACGACACATATGGTACTTATTCCACTTCGGGATTTTCTACCAAAGTTATTTCACCTTTATCAACAAAACCTTCGCATATTTCTGTGGGTTATGGTGATTTTTACATCGGTTATTTAGAAGTAGGAACGTATTACACTAAAGATGGACTGATTTTTACGGGATTTATGCTTCCCACTTTAAAAGAATTTGGCAATGGTTCGGTACTATTTATGGAAGATCCAAAAAATAAAAAATGTGCTTGGGCATTGATAGTTGATGGAAACATTGACTGGACCATACCAGCTAATATTGAGGAAAAGCCAGATGTGGAAACATTACATCGCACCTTCAATATGAACTTTAAAATCATTGCAGAATTGCCCCAGAAAAGGCTGCATCTAAAAGAAAAAAACAACCCTGTTGCCAATGAATTCATCAACGAATTATTAATGGTAAATATCACACCAAAAAACGCCACAAACTTTAATGGTTACGGACTGCATTTAAACCAAAATTCTAAAGTTGCAGTAGCTGACGAAGTGCAGGTGTTTGTGGGGCATTTTAAAAATAACGTTTTGAATGGTTTAGGATATTATGCTACTATCAACAACACCTTTCGCCCGGTGACAATGGGAAATAATCGCAAGATTCAAATTACTGAGCAAAGTGTTTCGGCAATGTTTGGCTATTTCAAACAAAACAGCTTGTTGCAAGGTCGAACCATAGATGCGCAAAATCAATCTAAAGATACAGACTTTTGGTCTGCTACAAATTATCCCGGCATTTTGTATTCTAAGTATGAAAAAAACAGAAAAACACCCTTTCCAGAATCTCAAAAATTGAGCGAATTACCAGCTGAAATCAATATTTATTTACCTTCGGTTGATAGAGAATTTGTAGCCATAGTGGACAAAAAAAATGGCGTTTTAAGAATTCGAAGCGACTTTAATACCGAGGATAAAATTAAGAAATGGCAATGCTTAGACGGTAAAAATGAAATGGTTTATTATCGAACAAAGAATTCGTTCAGCACAAATCAAAAATGTGAGAAAGAAGTAAAAAAACCTATATACGACACCAAACATGAAACTTATGTTGCCTATTACGAACATTCTTCAAAGAGATACGAAACCAATTTTGGGAGCTACACCAAAGTGTACAGAACTTCCACTTCGTCACCGGTTTATAAAACAAAAGAAGTGGGTTATTTTACCGGTCAATACAAAACCGAAAAATGCCCCTATTGTAAAGGAACTGGTGTGATACAGCATCTTTATACTGAAACCGTTTATAAACCTATTTTGTTTGATTTGCCTCAGCATGGAATTCATACACTTACTGGTTTGGATAAACAAAATTTATACGGAAAAGAAAATTACATGACCATAAAAACACAGATGGTTTTCAAAGCGTGTACAGAAACCTCATCAGATTTAAACTTTACCATTCAATTAATTGATGAATTAACGCGAAACGAATACGGCGATAATGAACAAGCCAAAACCAAAGTGTATGCCGGTATAGTAGATGAATTGGTGTTTTTTGAAGAACCTAAAGCTGCCGATAAATTTTTACGCTATTTTGCCACGGTACGCAGAACATTAATTGTAGATGCATTGAATCTTGAAGCTAAAAATCATTTTAAAAATACCATATGGTAAAATTTAAATCTCAAAATAGAACAACAATCTGATAAATATAAAGTGCAATAAATTCTGAAAAAATAGTGCATTTGCCCTATTGAACAACCGTTGCAATTGTATTTACTTTACATCATTGAACGTCTAATAAAATGAATACAACAGTTACATATACCGCAATAATTTTGCTTCTTATCTTCGGCTTCGTAGCCAAGGCACAAGAAAGCATTACACCAGAAAATTTCGATTTACCGAAAAACACGGTGAAAGCAGTTGTTCGTTATACCGATTTTTCTATTCCGCAGCAACAGTTTTCTGTACGACCAAGTTATACTGTCTATACTTTTAAAAATGATAAAATCGTCTGTTTACAATATGAAGACACTGCCTCGATGGTAAAAACAACGGTAAATTATCAATACGAAAACGATTACTTGAAAAGTAAAGAAACCCTTCAAAATTCCAATGCGGGAACGGAACGCAAAATCAACACTTACCGTACAGAAAAACAGGACTACAAAACCACATTTTATAGAACTTATCCTACAGAAGAAACAGACAAAACGATTTTGTTTTACAACGAAGCGGGCGAATTGCGAGGCAAATCGTTTTACAATGTACACGGGAAACGCACCGAACAAATAGAATATAACGGAAAGGAAGGTTACCGCCTTAAAAAATATTTCGACGAAAAATTGATGACAGATATCACCTACGTGAACGATAGCAACGGAAAATTAACGAAGAGCGAAACCATTGTTTTGCCTGGAGAAGATGAGGAAGTAAAGGTGCTTACATTGTATTACTATAACCCAAATGGCGACCTGAAACAAGTGGTGGATTTTATAACCGAGGCGAAAAATTCTGGTAAAAAAATATCAAGACAAAAACATTATACTTATTTGTACGATGGCGATGTATGGGTGGCACAAATTGAATACAGTCTTGCCAATAATAAAAAAAAGAATTTAATTGCTACCATTCGAACCCTTGAAACACCTGAGAAAATATACAACGCGCCAAGCGATGAGCAGCTAAAAGTTTTCTTTCAGGAAACGTATCAAAAATATTTAAAATTATCAAGATGAAAACAATAAAAAATATTAGTGCCATTTTACTTTGTATGGTTGCCAGCTTTGCAACTGCCCAAGATTTTATTCCCTATTATCCAACCGAATGGGATTTCAGAAACCACGTGGATTTGATTGATTTTTCACAAGTAAAAAATCTAACTACCAAGGAAATTGCCATTGACGAAAACGAAGAATTCCCCATTTTAGAAATTTATTTAAGCTGGAACAATACTTATCAATTAACCGATTATCAATTTGTGAATTACAACAACAGTTATGCCGATTTTGATATTGAATTTCAGTATGCCGATGCGTATTCCAAAAAATTGAAATCGGTAAAAATTATTAATCCCAACACGCTAAAAACCATTGAAGAATGGCAATACGCTTATGGTTCTTTTGATGTGGAAAAAATAAAAGTAACGCGTTATTTATTAAATGTTGCGCAACCCGATGTTTTTGAAGTAAAATACGAAGGAAATGATAACGATTATACCAAAGAAACCGTGTTCACACCTGAAAATTCAGAAGCTAAGAAAACAGAATTTTGGTACCAATCGGCTGCCGATGCTACCACACTTCGCATAAAAAAAACATATCTGAATGGTGTTTTAGATCAAACCGATCGTTTGCAATTAGATCAAACCGGAAATAAATTAGAAAAAACAGTGACGAACTTGGGTATTAGCAGCCTTACCAAATATCATTATAAATCCCGAAAAGTGGATGTAGCGGGAGATACATTCGACTACAAAGATTTGGAAAAAATTCAGGAAGACGGTAAAGATAAAGAACGTTTTGAATATCAGTTTGATGCGAGAGGCAACTGGATAGAACGCAAAAACTACAAAATGAAAAAGGGGAAATGGGAATTTTCCACCATTACCAAAAGAGCGATTGAATACCGAAACTAAAAATCTAAAATGATGAAATTTTTTGCAACTTTATTTTTTATAATCATTGGTTTCAGCTTAAAAGCACAAGAAGCCGAACATCTTTCACCTCCCAAAACCTATTGGCAATCGTATGGTTTTCAAAAGCAACCCGATTTTGCTAAGATTGCTTATTACAAAAGCGATAGTTTAGGATATGAACCGGTGATGGCGGAAGTAATTTCGTTTAATAAGGAAGGATTTATCATTCAAAAATATATGCGGATTTATGGTAAATATGCCAGCGAAACCGCTCATAATTATGTTTATACAAACGGCGTTCTGGACAGCATCAATACTGTTGCTTCCGCTTCAAATTTTAATTCGAAGCAAAAACTGCATTACGATGCAAATGGTATTTTAGAAAAAGTGACAGCTTCAGGCGTTTATACCAATTTTACCGACACCTTTCAGTATGATAACAACGGAATGGTTCTTTCCATTCAACGAACCTACCAAAACGGTAGCAAAAAAGAATCTTTGTTCGACCACCTGAAAAATACGGTCACAGAAAAAGAGACGAGCGCCAAAGGAACCGTGACGGAAACCATTTTTGTGTATGATGGTGATGATGTGTTGGCTTTTTTTCAAAAAGATAATCAAAATAAAATTTGGTTGAAAGACAAAGAACGTCGCATTGATTTTACAATAGAAATTACAGAAAATGATCCGTTGAATTATGTATTAAACTTGCGAAAAATGAAACAGGAAAATCCCAAAAAATTTCAGCAAACCATAGGTGATTTGAGTGGGAAATCGAGTGCAATGATTGTGTTCGACATTCCGGCTGAAAGTAAAAATGAAAACGGCGACTGGACGAAAAGATTACAAATCGACAAAGAATTTGGTATTCAACGAAGAATGGTTTTCAGAGAAATCAAATACAGCGATGGCAGCCAAAGCGGAAGTACAGAGTTTGATTTGATTTTTGACCAGAAAGTGAAGCGTATTAAATAACGATTTTAAAACAAACAAAATGAAAGCGATCATCACATTATTGTTTTTAATAGTAGGTACTTGCGTATTGGGTCAAACCACAGAAACCCGTACTTACAATGGCAAATACACCAAAGAAACGGCTTTGCAAAAAGCCAATGACTTTTTCAACCGCACAAACGGAGAAAAAATAACTTTTACGAAAATGGAGAAAAAATCAGATTATCAGTTTGTTGGTAACTGGAGTATTAAAGGAAAAGATGAAAATTTACAATCTAAAATAGAATACTTATTTGAAGATGATGGCTTAAAGATAAAAATAAATGAAATCGTACTGAACGATAAATATGGTGCATTGAAAATGGATAAAAACCATAAAGACGAAGCTGTAAGAAAAACGGCAGAAAATCTTTATACCACTATAAACGATTTATTTGTAAAAGCAGTATTCGTTTATTTAGATATTAATAATAACCAATTAAAAAACACCACTACAACTACAGTTTCAAATCCTTCGGGTCAAACCATAGAAAAGGATTATTCAAAAGACAAGATAACGGCGTCTTATAATGAGAATTTAAGTTTATATGTTAGAAAGATAAACGATGCCACTGTCTATTTTTATCAGGATAATAGTAGAATAAACCAACCACAACATTACGAAATCATCGAGGACGGCAAAAACCTACGACTCTTCACAACC
Organism: Flavobacterium sp. CBA20B-1; assembly: GCF_028473145.1. Lineage (NCBI taxonomy): Bacteria > Pseudomonadati > Bacteroidota > Flavobacteriia > Flavobacteriales > Flavobacteriaceae > Flavobacterium > Flavobacterium sp. CBA20B-1. Next base: position 2,493,496 of record NZ_CP092370.1, on the reverse strand, counting down.
TATACCAAAGATTATTACAGTGCTTTTTCTTTGAATGATATGTCAACTGACAAACTTTATCCTTTAACGCATAGAAATGGGGTGTTTTATCTGTATATCTATAAAAAAAACGGAACCTTTTCATTTAATTACCAGGGAAAAGCGCTTCATTCGACACAATATGAATTGTATATAAGCAAAGGAGATTATACTGTGGTAAAAGTTAAATCGGATAATACAATCTATTTGTTTAAGAGTGATTTGTCCAAAGCCGCTATCAGCAATAGTCAGGCAAAAGGAGTTTTAGTACATTTTGCAGATAAAAATCCAGTTTTTGTTGAAGCCGGAAAACCAACCGAACCAACGAAATGGAAAATTGAAAAAGAAAATGACAAATACTATATCATCAATAGTTCGGAAAATAAAAAACACGGCGTGACCGATTATGAAAAGAGTATCAACTCGGGAATTTATACCATAAACTAAACCTTATCACAAATGAAAAACCTAATTTTTGTCTGTTTACTTTTCTTTTTGACAAATGCTTTCGCTCAATCCCTGCCCGAAATCAGCTACCGGGATTACGGCTACAAAAAGCAGGTGAAAAAAGTAGAACAAATCTATTACAGCTTTGACGGCGAAAACGTAGAAAAGGTCGAACAACTAATCCGTGTTTTCAATGCTGATGGAAATCTGGAAAGCTACGAAAACCAAAGTTTTCTGGACGAAAGCTGGGCGAAATCAAAAACAGTTTACAAAAAAGGTCGTCTGCAACAGGAAATTTGGGAACACAGCAATCCCTATCTGAACCGAACCTATACCTACGAATATGACAAAGAAAACCGCATAACCAAAGAAAAAATTCGATTTAAAGATGGTGCCAAAAGTTATATCGACTTTCAATACCAAAACAATCAATTAAATTTTATAAATGCCGAAATTGATGGCGTAAAATCCAGCACAGAAAGACATTACAGCCAGAATGGGAATTTATACAAAGAAATCCACCGCCAAAAAGTTCCGGGCGAAACCGATATTATTACCAATTATTTTTATCTCGAAGACTGTGAAATTTTGTCTTTTGTAGCACCGCAAAGTTATTTCTACGCAACGGCATATCTGAAAGATGCGATGGATGAGATTGCAATCGAAATCAAATTTAAACTCATCGAAGACAGCATCGTTCAAAACAAGTTATTGAAAGGCATTCAGCGTTTTGATGCCGAAGCGCCAAAAGACAATTTACCTTTTGATTTGCAAGGATATTCTGAACAGACTTTGCAGGCGTATGCCAAAAATCCTGAAGAATTGAAACCTTATCGAATGTTGGTATTTCTCCATGACGAACATAAAAACATCATTGCCGAAGCAGAAGTGGATATAAAATCCAAAAAGATTGCAGGAATTGGCTTTTTTCAAATCACTTATGCCGACGGAACGGTCACGGGAAATACCGATTTTCAGCATAAAAAGCTACACATTTTTGAAGCCTTGTTAGAAAAATCTCAACTTCCCTAATTCCCATTGATATGAAAAATATTTTACAAAAATACCTCAACTTATTACTCCTTTTTATCAGCATTTTTTCGGCACAGAAAACTTTTGCCAATGCTGCACAACCGGGCATTTGGAACGCCGGTGGAACGGTTTTTACAATGTTGTATCCCGAAGATAGTCTGAGTTTTAAGAAAGTGCAGATGCAACAAGAACGCATTTACATTCAGCTTTATAAAGGTTTTGCGGTTGTGAAAGGAAGCTATATTTTTAAAAATATTAGCAATGAAAACCTCCAATTTAAAATGGGTTATCCGGTAAACGGTATTTACTCTGGAGGCGAAACGGATCTCAACCAAATTACCCTCGACAGTTTAAGTCAATTTAAAATCAAAGCCAAAGAACATTGGTTAGATTTAATCAAAGAAAATCATCCGGAACTCAATCACAGCGACCGAAATGTAAATCCGTTCAGCGACAATTGGATGGTTTGGCAAATGGCTTTTGCACCGAATGAAATTCAGACAGTAGAGGTTTATTTCATCGTAAATACCAACGATGCTCAGGTGCGCAAAGGCTATAATTTGGAAAACCGAAATGCGTTTATCTATCTTTTAGAAAGCGGCAGCGTTTGGCAGCAACCCATCGAAAAAGGAAATTTTTATGTGCAATTGAAAGACGGATTAACACTGGAACATCTACAAGGTTTGTCGGGTGGATTTAAATTTAAATTCAATGAAAAATATCACTTATTCGCCGGAACTAAAACGAACTTTTCGCCAACACCCGCAGATAATCTCGTGGCATCTTATTACGAAAAAATAGAGAATTTCGAATTTGCAAAACATACCGCTCAGTCAGAGAAACTATTCAATAACATTGATGAATTCAGCCGAATATCGTTCGATGAACTTACTTACACCGAAGCAGAATTAGGCAATCCATACGAAGTAAAAAGCACTATTGGCGGGGCTTTGCCAGGTTTGCTGACGATCTTTATGATTGTGGCGCCCATTCTTATCGTAGTATTGCTTGTAGGCGTTTTAATTTGGGGATTTGTTAAATGGCGGAAAATAAAAAAGCAAAAAGAACAATAAAATGGTGGCATTGGTTTTGTTTTTTATCGTTATCATTGGGTTGATATTGTTGCTCATTCCTTTATTGAAAAAGGTTTTAAACGATTATGCGCTTACGCTGGAAAGTCGTTCAGAAAAATTTACAGAAAAAAAACCAAACCCGCTTCAACAAGCGATGAACCAATCGGTAGAACAACGTTGGCAAGAACTGGACGAACTTTTTACCCACTTAGAAAACCCGACTTCCATTCAGCCGAATTCAGTAGAAATACTGCAATCGCTTTCGATTTATTTGCAATCCATCCTGAAAATTTTCAAATCCGAAGAAAGTTCTACTTGATTTTTTTATTAATTTAACAGCTTATAATGAAAGGAGTGAATTTGATGAGCAATTCAATTCTTAATTAAGCTTTCGCAATATGAAACAAATTCTACTTTTAATATTATGCTTTTTTATTTTCTCATTGAATAAAACATTCGCCCAAACCCAAAAAACGGTTGACAGCATTCAGCAAATTGTGGCACAGGAAAAAGCGTATCCCAAGAAAATTTCGGTGTTGCAGGATCATCTGAAAAAGATTTACCAAAAAGATTTTGATGCGACCATTCAGCTTTCGAGATGGGGTTTGGATTTGGCAAAAGCCGAAAACGACAAAGTGAATCAGGGTGATTTTTTGCGGTACATCGGTTTGGCGATGGCCAGAAAAGGTAAGGTGGACAGTGCTTCGGTTTATTATTATGAAGCGCTCAATTTGCTTGAAAAATCTGGAAATAGTGAGAAACTGGGCTTACTCTACGATGATATGGCGAGAATGTATCGCAAATTAAAACAACCTAAAAGAGCGTTGGAATTTTACAATAAAGCTTTGAAATTGTACGAAGATGAAAATAATTTGGAAGGCATTGCCCGCATCAACAACGAAAGCGGTTCTGTTTTTAGGGATGATTTTAAAGATTATGCGGAAGCCAATAGACGTTACGAAAAGTCATTGCGCATTCAGCAACAGCGAAATGATAGCGTGGGAATTGGCTATTCCTTGGAGTTTTTAGGCTATAATCAACTGTTGATTAAAGACTATAAAAAATCGGAAAGCTATCTGAAACAAGCATTGGAAATTCGTAAAAATCTGGACGATGATTTTGCCTTAATGCTCAACTATACGGCTTTGGGCGAATTTTATAAAGAAACCAAACAGCATCAACTTTCGAATGAATATTTTGAACAAAGTAATGCAGTTGCCCGAAAAATTAAATTTACCGACATTCAAAAATACAATTACGAGCAGATTACTGGCAATTACGAAGCGCTGGGCAATTATCAAAAAGCTTTTGAAAGTTTAAAATCGTTTAACGTGCTGAATGATAGTTTGTACACGGCCCAAAAACTGAAAGATGTTGAAGAAATTTCTACCAAATACGAAACGGCAGAAAAAGAAAATCAAATCCTGCAACAACAGGCAAAATTGACCAACCGTAATTTCTGGATTTTTGGTTTGGCTGCATTGGTTGTGATCATCGGTTTGATGGGGTTTTTGTTTTATAAACAACAAGTGCTGAAAAACCTTCGTCAAAAGCAAGAAAACGAAATGAAATTGGCACTTCAGAAAATCGAAAATCAAAACAAATTGCAGGAGCAGCGTTTGTCGATTTCTCGGGACTTACACGACAATATCGGTGCGCAATTGAGCTTCATCATTTCGGCTATCGACACCATTAAATATTATGTGAAGGACAAAGACGAAAACCTCATCAACAGGTTGAGCAACATCGGTTCCTTTGCCAAAGAAACCATTCAGGAACTGCGGGATACCATTTGGGCAATGAACAAACAAGGCATTACCATCAAAGATTTAGAAAGCCGGATTGCTAATTTCATCGAAAAAGCGAAACAGTCGCAAAGCCATATCCAGGTTAGCTTACAGATAACAGACGATGTGTCGGAAGAAGAAGTTTTTACGGGTATTCAAGGCTTGAATATTTTCAGGATTATTCAGGAAGCTACCAACAATGCGTTTAAATATGCCGAAGCAAGCCAAATTCAAATCCTCATTTCCAAAGAAAATTCCGTTCTCCAATTTCAGGTAAAAGATGACGGAAAAGGATTTGAAGAAAGTGAAATTGAACCCGGAAATGGATTACTGAATATGCGAAAAAGAGCTTTGGAATTAAACAGCGAATTGCAACTGCAATCGGAAATGGGGAAAGGAACGAAGGTGTGGTTTAATGTTCATAATAATTAAGAAATGTATGAAGACAAGAATTGCCATCATCGAAGACAATAATTTTCTTATCAAAAGCGTGAAAGATAAATTGTCACTTTTTGAAGATATACAACTTTCCTTCACTGCAAATGACGGCGTGCAATGTATGGAAAAATTGCAGACCGATAAACGCACCGACCTCATTCTGATGGATATCGAAATGCCTCGTAAAAACGGTATTGAAACTACAGCCTTGGTCAAACAAAAATATCCTCAGATCAAAATCATTATGCTGACGGTTTTTGACGATGACGAAAATATTTTCAATGCCATACAAGCCGGAGCCGATGGTTATTTGCTAAAAGAAACACCACCAAAAGAACTCTACGATGCCATTGTGCAAACTTTGGAAGGCGGTGCGGTAATGACGCCGTCCATTGCAATGAAGACTTTGAAGTTGCTACGAAATCCACTAATTACGCTACCCGAAAATCAAGAGGAGATTACGCTGACTGCACGCGAAACCGAAGTATTGGAGCAGCTTTCCAAAGGATTGCCTTACACAGCCATTGCCGAAAATTTATTCATTTCGCCGGCCACAGTAAGAAGGCACACCGAAAACATCTACCAGAAATTGCAGGTTCATTCTAAAATGGAAGCGGTGGAAATGGCGAAGAAAAATCGGTTGATTTAATGGTTATATACAAAAAACTGTTTCCTTTTCAAATAATTATCTGAAAACAGAAACAGTTTTATTCTTCATAGCAATTTTTTGGTAGCAAAGTATCCAACCAAATGATTGGTTACAAAACTACTTTATATAGATTAACCTAAGGTTAAGATGGGTTTATATTTACTCTTCCGCTGCTTCGAAATTCACGTGTTCTTCAGCAATTTCGGTCAGTAAATAATCGGTATCCTCTTCTTCATCCAAAGTTGCTTCCAGTAAATCGGCTACTTTTTCATATCCTAAAGTTATGGCTATTTGCGCCAAACCACCGTAAGTTGCAATTTCATAATGCTCTACTTTTTGAGCACCAATAATAATTGCTACATCGCGTGTCATGGAACCGTCTTCGGTATTTTTCACCATTTCATCCACTTCTTTCAAAATACCATCAATTGCGTCGCATTTTTTCTTTTTGGCTTCTTTTCCCAAAAGTTTAAATACTTTTTCCAAACGCAGAATTTGCTTTTTAGTTACCAATTCATGGTCTTCTAAAGCTTCTTGAAGTTCTTCGCAGGTTGCCTTATTTTTTATTTTTGCAAGCGACTGCTCAATAGCTGCTTCGGCATAATAGATATCCTGCAAAGCTTCAACAAAAAAAGTTTTAAGTTCCGAGTTGCTATTTTTATCTTCCATTGATTGATTTTTTTTAGTGTTATTGTCGGTATCCTTTGAATCTGTCGTATCGTTTGTAGATTTTTCGGCAGATTTTGAGGTGTTCTTTGGTTCTTCAACAGGTATTGTTTTAGAATCTTCACTTTTTGAAGGTGCAGATTTATCAATAGTTTTTTCTTTTAGATCTTTCTGACTCATAATTTTTCTATTTAAAAAGTGATAAAGAGAGGGAGTTTTTTACGCTCCCTCGCTTTTAATTAATTATTTCTGCGTCCGCCAAATCCTGAACGGCTTCTTCCAGAGGCTTTTCCACCCATACGCGCAATTCTTGATCGCTGTGCTTTGCTCATTGATGCAAATCCGCGTTTCGAAGTATCGCCTGAGCTGTTATTTGATCCACGACCCGAGTTGCTTCTGTTAGATGAACTTCCACGGCTTGATCCTGAATTGCTTCGACTTGAATTGGAACTACCGCGTCCTGAATTAGATGAAGAACTTCTGTTAGAACTACCACTTCCTGAGCGTGAGTTAGAACTTGAACGTCTTGAGTTCGACGAGCTATTTCCTCGGTTAGAAGAAGATCCACGACCGCTTCTTGAGCTTCCTCGCCCACTGCTTGATCGATTGCTTGATCTTCCTTTTGATGAAAATCGTCCTTGAGAATCTCTTGGATGTTCTTCTTCGAAGTAGTCATCGTCGTCGTAGTCATCGTCGTCATAATCCTCATCGTCGTAATCTTCATCGTCATAATCATCATCATCCCAATCATTCATTTGTCCTTGATTGAAATCATCTTCATAATCTGAAAAATCATCATCGTAGTCTTCGTCTTCTGAGCCATCTTCATAGCCGTGTTCGTAGCCTAATTGATAAATTTCTTCGTGAATTGCACTCATATTATCATGTGTGTCATGAGAATTGCGTGAAGAACTTCCTCTTCGTCTGTTATATCTTGAATTCATAATTATTGGTATAAAAAGTTAATACATTTTACAAGTGCCGGCATACTTGTACTAATTATCAAACAATAGATATTCCTAATTTTTTATACGGTAATTATTTGTGTACCTTTTAAAATGGGACTGTTTTCACGGAGATTTCAAGCAGGGTTGCTCTTGGGAGTTCTTTTAAATATTTTAACATTTTGATCTAATTTACCGCTTGTGGGTACTGATTGATTGTATTCAAAATTTTATTGTATAGCAAATCCACTATATGAATAACATAATATATAATTTATTAAAAACAAATAGCAAAAAAATCGAAAAAAACGTAAACTATTTCAAAATAAAAGCCAATAAAAAGAATAAAAACAAATTTAATAATGATCGAAAAATTAAAAATCATATAGCATATTCATGCTATTAATGTTGTTATTTTTGAATACTATCTACACAAAAAGGGGGAAATTTCCACAACTTCACCAAATAAAACCATTTTATTGTAACACCACTTTTGCTTTTGATAAGATTGTGACTTTTAAAAGAATTGTTTGTTAACAATGTGTTACACCAATAAGGGTTAAAAATAATTTGCTTGTGAGCGATTACTGAAAATGTAGTATAGAATTTGTCTAATTAGAAATAAAATACAAATTAAATATCTCACCATGAAAAACGAGTTACAAAACAATCATCATTCATCAACAACATCTCTAAATGAAATGAATTCATTTATGAAGATTACCCCAAAATATACCACTGAATCCTATAATGGAACCGAAAAATTACTTAACAAATGTGCAGTAGTAACCGCCAGCTGCAATGGTGTGGGCAAGGCTGTTGCAATTGCTTTTGCAAAAGAAGGTGCAGATGTGGCACTTATTTACAACCACCAGCAATACGAAAAAGAGCTGAAAAGTGTAGTAAAGCTCATTGAAAAAATGGGAAGAAAGGTATGGCTTTTTAAAGCGTTTACATTTGATGAATATAAATGCAAACGCTTGTTTGAAAACATATCTAAAAAAGTAAAAAACATTGATATCCTGGTAAACACTTTTTCTATATCCAATAAAAACGATACGGAAGGTGGTCATTATTTATTACGAAAAAACGATACCTTAAAAATTCAATCGCTTTTTACTTTAGGAAAAATTGCACCCGATTTTATGGCAAAAGATGGTGTCATTATAAACTCTGCCACTTTGTGTGCCTATGCACAGCCGGATCAACTTATCTTTTATGCGGCTTTAAAAGCAGCCATAAAAACCTATACACACGAAATGAACAGAATGTTTTCGGTGGCACAAAAAAAATTGCGCATTAATGGAATTACAACTGGTTTTATATGGTCAGAATCACTGCCCAATGTTTTGCCATCATACAACAACTTACCGTCTAATATTCACTCTGTAACGCCGATGCATCCTTATGAAGTTGCTCCACTATATGTTTTTGTAGCTTCAGCAGCTTCTCATCCAATTGCAGGTGAAACATTGGATGCCGGTGGAAAAATGTATAAACTTTAAAATAGAATCGCATGAAAAAAGAAGAAAACAAACTTAGATCGTTTCCCAAACCGCCGTTTGATGAACCCAGACAAAATGCCCCTGCATCGGAACAAGATATGGAATTGAAACCCGATCATGGAGAGCAGTCTTATGAAGGATACAACCGCATGCAGGATAAATGTGTGGTAATAACTGGTGGCGACTCTGGAATTGGAAAGGCAACTGCGATTGCATTTGCCCGTGAAGGTGCGGATGTGGTGATTTCCTACCTAAGCGATATGGAAGATGAAGACGCCAAGGATACCGCAGAATGGATTCGGAAAGCGGGTAGAAAAGCGTTGCTGTTTAAGGGCGATATCACCAAAAAAGAAATTTGCCAGATGCTTGTTGAAGTCACTATAAAAGAATTTAAAAAGATTGATGTGTTGATTAACAATGCCGCTTTTCAAATGGGGCGCGAAACCATCGATGCCATTTCAACAGAAGAATGGCAATTAACCTTCAACACCAATGTGTTGGCAATGTTTCATTTATGCCAATTAAGTATTCCACACATGCCCAAAGGCAGTAGCATTATCAACACCACATCGGTAAACGCATACCAACCAAATCCTACGCTTTTGCCCTATGCTGCTACCAAGGCTGCCATACAGAACTACACTGCAAATTTAAACCAAATGCTTATTGAGCAAAAAAAAGACATACGCGTGAATGCCGTGGCGCCCGGACCTGTTTGGACGCCTCTTATTCCGAGTACGCTAATTGATTATAAAGATTTTGGTGATGACACCGCTCTAAAAAGACCAGGTCAGCCAAGCGAAATTGCTCCAATCTATGTGTTTTTGGCAACAAAAGAAGCTTCTTATATTGGCGGTGCTACTATTCCGGCAACAGGTGGTAAAATTGCTTACTAATAATTTATATTGCAAAATTATATGACTGAAATAAGCATTTTAAAATGCAGTGCTTTAATAGCCGAAAAAAACTTAAAAATTGCTTTTGCAGAAAGTGCTACCGTTGGGGCACTTTCTGTTGCTTTTGGTTTAACTCCTTATGCGGGTTCTATTTTCTTGGGCAGTATTGTGTGCTATGATGCAGACGAAAAGCAAGCGCTTTTAAAAATTCCTAAAGATTTAATTGACAGCTTTACGCCGGAATCAAGCCCGGTGACTTATGAAATGGCTTTAAGTACAAAAAAGCTGTTTAAAAAAGCTGATATTATAGTTGCCGTTACCGGATTAACCAAGGCTGGCGGCAGCGAAACAGAAGAAAAACCCGTAGGGACTATTTTTTTGAGTTTTATTTTTGAAGATCGATCTGTGCAATTAAGAGAAATTTTTGAAGGAAATTCGCATCAAATTGTACAACAAACTTTAGCAAAAGTGGCTGAAGTAATTATGGATTATCTCTCAAAAAAATAAAAAAAACCTCTCTTAATTAGAAGAGAGGCTTACCAAAGTTGATTATTAATTAATCTTGAAAATATTCATCTTTATTTTCACCTTCGCGATTTACTTTGTTTGTTTTAAAATCCTTGTTGTTTTGAACATTGGTATTCATACCGTCAGGGTTTTTAGAACCATCATATCTTTTATCATCTTGATTGGTTCGATGTTCCTCGTGTGTATGTGCAAATGGATCTTTGTTGTTTGGATCAATCTGCTGCTCGTTTGGATCGTTGAATTGATTTTGAGTATTCTGATTTTGCGGATTTTGCTGACCTTTTTGATTTTGGTTGTTTGTTCCGTCTTGTTGCTGGTTGATTTTGTTATTTTCCATAATTAAATAGGTGTTAAAATATTAGTTGATTAAATTTTGAAAGATACTTTTCCTGTATTTCATTTCCATTTTATTTGGGATGTTCCCACTTTCTATACATCAATTTGTGAACCAATGCCAAATTACTGTTCCAGATATCATTCGATAGCAATTGCTCTGGAAGAAATCAATTTCATACACCAATCCTTTTTAAATACTAATGATACAAGCCAATGATAGTTTTTTAACAATTGTGTTGCGCTGTATTCATCAACATCAAATAGAACAATACTGTCTTTAAATATGTTTTTTAGCTTAAAATAAATAATAAAACATACATTTTTAACAATTAAATAATGAATAAAACACAATTATTTACAAAAAAACAAATCAAATAAAATCAAAAACAAAATCATAACACACTCATTTTTAAAAAGATAACTGTATAAAAAATACATTATTTGTAAATAAAATACCCAACATGCATCTTTTTTATAAACCGATTGCGTTCTTGCAACACTCAAAATGAAGCGGTATGTTTTTTGCTCTACTTTTGATACTTTTCCGTTTCATCACATTTTATAGTAATCACTCATTATTATAATGAATAAAAAATAAATAGTATGAAAAATGTATGTTACAAATATGGACTAATTGGCATTTTGCTGTTATCATTTAGCGTTGTTGCATCATGCCGTGATCGAAACGACCGAAATATGGACGACCAAGGATTGTACGGAGAATCAGAACAAGAGCGCTATCATGACCCCAATGCAGATCCTTTGAATGAGCAAGATATTTCGGGAGGCACTATCGATAACCATCAAACTGATACAATCAACCGAGGTATTGACACTGTTGGCTCTGGTAAAACCACTACCGACCGAACAATGCCCTAATTACGATACCTTATGAATAAAAAAAGCGTGCGAAATTTTGTTTCACACGCTTTTTTAATGCTGTTTTTTTATATTCTTTCTAAAGCAACTTACTGCTCATTTGAGATAGCACCAGGAATTTGACTCGTAATTTCATTATCAAAAACCACTATTACATAATCTACATTTTTATGCTCAAAATCTTTTAAAACCTTGAAATAGTCTGCTATAAATGCATCAATTCTTTTGGAATAAATAAGCACTGCGGTGAGTTTATCACTAAAAAAATAGAGCTCATTATCTTTTAGTTTTTTAAAGGAAATAGAGGTGTAATCGTTTCCATTTTTTAAATGTTGATACACATTTTGCAACTCTAAATTATTCAACGCCAAACCGCATGCGTCGGGATCTTTCTCGCGCTTTCCATCGAGAATTTCAGCACTTGTTGATTGCTCTTTTTGCACGAAAGCCAACACCGAATTGTGCATTACCGTTGCTAAATCTTCTAAATCGGTTTCATTGGTTATATACACAATTTTTTGGGGATCCACCTGCCAAGACGATACAATATGCTGCATATATTGTTCAGGATTTTCATTGATTTCAAATGGTTGTGCATAAAAAAACGCGGGCATTAAAAGAGCAAACAATTGGAAAATATTTTTCATGATATAGATAGATTATCAGGTATTTTTAGTGTTTTAATACCTGAATTTGGTTAGTTCTATTGATTATTACAAACTTTTGGGTTCTAAAAGTTTCTGTTTTATTACATAAATTATACCAATAGTTTGAAAAAATTTAACTCTCTTTAAAATCACAGTAGTCAACTACTCTAATAATTATGAAATAAAAAGTATTTGGTTGTAAATATAATTTTTTTTCTGGTTTATAGAATAATTAAAATGACATACCACTACTTTAAATTACATTGCAGCTATTATTATTAAAATTTAATCTAAATAAGCTTTGAAATTTAAATTTGGTTAAATAATTTTGCAACGTTTTAAAGCCAACTGCCACTAATGCAAAAAACTTTTTCATTTTTAATCACTTTATGCTTACTATTAGTAAGTAATTTTGGCTTTTCACAAAGTTATTCAGTTCAATTATCGTTAACAGACAGCTTAAACAGACCTGTTAGCGATGCTGCAATCAAATTAACAGATTCTAAACAAAAAATATTTAACTTTAGTAGCAATAACTATGGAAAATTAGTTATCCAGTTAGAAAAAAATAGCTACATTATAGAAATTGCACATCCTGATTATAAAAAATACAAAGATCAAATCAGCATAAATAAAAATACAGCATTATCTATAAAACTTAGTTACGACGGCAATCAATTAGAAGAAATTGTTATCACCGCAAAAGAAAGTAAAGGTTTAGCCACCTCATCAAAAATAGATCGGCAAGCAATGGCTCATTTGCAACCATCAAGTTTTACTGATTTATTAGAATTACTACCAGGTGGAAACGCAAAAGACCCAAACCTAACAGGTACAAATGTTATAAAGCTGCGTGAATTTGGAAGCCGAAACAACCAATACAATACAAGTTCTTTAGGTGTGCAATTTATGATGGATGGCAATCCAATGAACACTAATGCAGATATGCAAGTATCCACCAATGAAAGTCATTCAATTAACACCGGAATGCCGTCTTCTTCTCGTAATACCTATAATACAGGTATTGATATGCGCACGATATCAACCAACGACATTGACAATGTAGAAATTATCAGAGGCATACCAACCGCATCGTATGGAGATTTAACATCGGGATTGGTTTTAATTAATAGAAAAACTGGAGAAACAGCTTGGCAAAGTCGATTAAAAATTGATGGTTTCAGTAAATTATACTACTTAGCAAAAGGCTTTAAAATAGCAAAAAATTGGAGCCTTAATACCAGTTTAGATTATTTAGATGCAAAAGCCGATCCTAGAAATGAACACGAAAACTACCAACGAATCTCGGGATCGCTCCGCTCAACTGCTAATTTAAAGCTAGCGAACAATCAATTAAAATGGCAAACTAATTTAGATTATAACTTAAGTTTAGACAATGAAACTGTTGACCCCGACAGTGGCTTTGCTCTAATAGATCGTTATCAAAACAAAAAACGATATTTAAGCGTTGTAAATAATTTTGATTACAAAATTTCTGGTGCGTTCTTTAACCGATTCCAATTAAACACTTCGATAAGAAAAGGGTTGGAAGACCTTAATCAAACCAAATTAGTACAATTTTCGGGACCACGGGTAGTTTCAATAGCAACCGAACAAGGGGTAAACGATGGATATTTTCCTGAAACCCGATACATTTCCTATCTAACAACCGAAGGAAGACCTATAGATATGTCGTTTAAATTAATTGCTGATGCATTATTTTTCACGGGTAATTTATCACACAATTTAGAATCGGGCATCGACTTTCGATACAGTAAAAACAACGGACGCGGTCAAATATATGATATTTTAAAACCGCCATCGCCAAGCATGACCACTCGCCCCAGAGGATATAATAACCTACCCGCTCACCAAAACGCAGCGTTTTTTATTGGCGATCGTGTGCAATATGATTTTAATACGCATGGATTTTTGTTTTATGTGGGTGCAAGGGTTTCAAAAATGATAGGCTTACCAAAACAATATGCGTTAGCTGATAAAACTTATATAGAACCCCGTGCAAATTTTCAATGGAATGCCCCCATATTAAAAATAAATAATAAAGACTTAAAAACCGATGTTACCTTAGGGTATGGCTCGTTGTACAAACAACCAACGCTACTGATGCTTTACCCCAACTTACGCTTTTTAGACTTTCAACAGCTAAATTTTTATCATAACAATCCTGATTTGCGCTATGTTAACTTCATGACCTACGTTGTCAACCCTACGAACTATGATTTGCTCGCCGCAAAGAATGTTAAAAAAGAAATTAGACTTGATTTCTCGTACGAAAAGCACAACTTTTTTATCACCTATTTTAATGAAGATATGAAATCAGGGTTTCGCAACGATGTACAATTCACCACCTATTATTACAACCGATACGATGCTACAGGTTTAGATTTAGAAAACATGACCGAAAAACCAAATATTAACGATTTACCTTACGAACAACGATATGAATTTTTGGGAAACAGTACGCAGCAAAACGGTAGTAGAACTTTAAAAAAAGGGATTGAATTTGGTTATAGTTCTCCGCGCTTTAAAAATCTAAACACACGAATAACCCTAAATGGTGCTTGGTTTAAGACACTTTATGAAAACACCACTCCTTTGCACGAAAAACCTAACCAATCTGTTGGTGGAATATCATTTCCTTATGTTGGAATTTATAAAAACGATTATGGGTATATCAACACAGGGTTACGCTACAATTGTATTATTGATACTTATTTAAAAGATTTAGATATGAATATTTCTGTATCATTACAAGGAACATTGTTTTTAAACGAAGAGCGAACCAAACGGATGGCAGAACCTTATGCGTACTACGATAAAGACGGAAATATTTTTGAATTTCAAGAAACAGATAGAACAGACACCTACAAACAGTGGTTAATTCGAAATGTAACCACAACTGATAATTTAGCTACCGAATATACCTTCGATATGGTTGCCAATTTAAAAGTAACCAAGCGAATTTATGACAATGTAAATGCATCTTTATTTGTGAACAGGCTTTTTAGTTATTATGCCCCTTACACTTTTAACAACCGCACAATAGAACGCAATTTATGGAACGAACCATATTTTGGAATGGAATTAACGTTTAATTTTTAATATATATTATGAAAACTAGATTTTTATTAATGTTTTTAGCCATAATTGGCCTAACAATCACTACAGTATCTTGTAACAGTGACGACAGTGGTAATGCTATCGTCCAAACTCCAAGTAAATTAACATTGACCTTTTCAGGTGATAACATTGCTGAAATTAAATCAATGCAGGTTTCCTTTAAAGAAACAAATTCAGGTGAAATTATATCAAAAGAAGTAAGCAGTACACCTTTTGAAATGGATTTAAAAAAAGGATCTTACACAGCTACTGCAAATGGTACAGTTGTTTTAAAAAGTGGTGAAGAAATGGAAACAGCCGGAACCATTAGTTTTGATTTAACAACAGACACTCAAAACATCAACATACCTCTAAGTATTAAAGCTTTTAATGAAGATTTCATTATAGAGGAAGTTTTTTTCACAGGTGTACAAACCTTAGAGGGAAAAGCTTATAACTCTGGTAAATATTTTAAGCTAACAAACAATACTGATAAGGTTTTAAACACAGCCGGTTTGTTGATAATGAAATCAGAATTTAACCCTTCACTAAAATACGATATATCTCCCGAAATTCGTGAACAAGCATTTGCAGTAAGCGGTGTATTAATGATTCCTACAAATTTAGGAAAAGAAGTACAACCGGGCGATTTTGTTGTAATTGCAGATATGGCAACTAATCATAAAACAGCAAATATACCTGCGTTCGATTTAAGCAATGCCGATTATGAATTTCCAAATTTAGATAACCCTGCATTGGGACAAGTTGATAACCCGGCAGTACCAGATGCCACTGTTATTTATACAACTATGAACTATAACATGTTCTTTTTACACAATCGTGGATTAGAAAGTTATGCCATTGCACGTTTTCCTGCAGGGGAAACAGTTGAAAGCTGGTTAGCAAATCACAAGTATGACTACCAATATCCAAACCAAGCGGGGAACATCACTCAGAAAAGTGTTTATACAATACCAAACGAATGGATTCTTGACGGTGTGAATTGCGCGGTGCCGGCAACATGGTTACACAATCCATTGGCAAGTTCAATTGATAGTGGATATACTGCATGCGGAACAATTAATAGCGACCCAGAACGCTTTGGAAAAACAGTTCGAAGAAAAATAATCGGTACGAAGGAAAACGGTAAACCATTATACAAAGACACCAATAATTCTGATGTTGATTTTACAAAATCATCATCATCTAGTTTTGAGAACGGAATCGTTCATTAATCTATGAAAAATAGTTGTTCCAAACTGATTCTAATTTTGATCATTTGTATGGGTTTTGTTGGTAATGCACAAGATTCACTTACATTATACCAGCACATAGATAACCAAAATGACCAACTTAGAATTTTAAATAAAGAATACTACTATAATCCGGCAAATATGACGGACTATAGTAGCTATTCTTTTTCGAATATCGCTTTAAATTATCAAACTTCGAACAAAGAATCATATCTTTTGCAAGAAGGTGCATCACACAAGAAGTTTAATTTTGAAACTAATTCGTATAAAAAAGTTACCAAAAATTTGACTTTGTGGGGCAACGCTTCTTATACAAATACACAAACCGAAAAAATTCAATGGAACAACAATATTGATATTGAACGAATAAACCCCTTTGTTATTGCTGATTCAATCGGTGGAAAAATGAATTTGCAAACTTATAATTTTAGAGGTGGCTTTGCCAAAAATATTAATACATTTACTTATGGTCTGCAATTGGCATACACGGCAAGTTTAAATTATAAAACCCAAGATCCCCGACCAAAAAACACTACATCTGATTTACATTTATTGTTTGGTACTAATTATAATTTGAATAATCGTTATAAAATTGGTTTAGCTGCGGGTTTAAACAGATACATACAAACATCTGCTATAAAATTTTCTAGCGAAATAAGGCAAAATGCATTGTATCAAATGAATGGTTTAGGAACCTATAATTTCTATTTTAGCAATAAATCACAAAGTGCGTCTTATACCGATTTTTCACATAAATATCTTGTTTCATTAGGGTCAACAAACAATTTATTTTCAATAACAGCTGGTACTTTTTTTGGTAATTTAGTAAAAAATATAGAATTAAGTGGAAACAACACTTATGAAACTAATAGATTGGCAATTAAAAAAAAATTTGCAAGTATTACTAAACTCTATAAATTAAATTACAAATTTACAATTGGTGGTAAAATAATCTATAACAATATAAATAATACTGGAACAGAAATCTTATATACAACTAACACCGATGTTCTATCAAAACTGTTAGAAAATAAAAATTATTATTTAAAGAGTGATGAGTTTAATTTCAATTTTATTATACAATTTAAACAGACCACTTCTAATTTTTTTGCTCAACCTTTTTATACAGTAGTTTCTACGGAAGAAAGTACACAAAGCAATTCATCTTATCAAAATTTCAAATACAGTTTTATTGGAACAAAACTGTTTTACTTACAACAATTAAACAGTAAAAACAGTATAAATGTGAACGCAAACATTTACCAACGTCAATTACAATATACCAGAAATAATTTGGCTGTATCGCAAATCAAAGGCATTAATGAATGGTTGATTCATGATCTTAATATAAAAAAAACAAATTATACGGCACTAGAAGTTGCTGTTAGATACGACAAAAAACTAGCGTTTACCCAATCAATTTATAGTATATTCGCATTTGATTATTATCGGTTTACTAATGAAACAAATAATGTACAATTAACTTTAAGTTTAGGAATCTCTTTTTAAAATGAAAAATAATTTATTACCGGCAGCGATAATTGTTTCCCTGCTTTTCTTTAATTTTGGACCACTTGCTCACAAATACGCTGCTAGCAATGATATTTATGATTCCATCATCCCCTTGTATAAACAACCCATAAAAAATTGGCCCACTCCCACTATTGATAAAGGAGTTATATGGAACGAATTTGAAAGCATTAAAAGAGATTCTAATTATTTTAAAACACAAGATTTACCAGATGTAATTTTGGGAAAAATGCTCTTTTTTGATCCGAAGTTATCAAAATCGAACCAAATATCATGCAGTACTTGTCATGACCCCGAATTGGGCTGGACAGATCGCCGACGTGTTGCTTTAGGTCATGATCATTTACAGGGTGCTCGCAATACCATGACCCTGTTTAACATTGCAGACAGAAACTCTTTTTTTTGGGATGGTCGTGCCAAAACTTTAGAGCAACAAGTAACAGGGCCTATTAGTGCCCACAACGAAATGGCTGCAAATGCAGATAGTATCGTTTCCAAATTATCTAAATTACAAGGCTACAGAACACTGGTAAAAAATGCTTATGGAACAGATAAAATAACTTTTAATCATCTAGCAAAAGCTTTAGCTGCATTTCAAAAATCAATAAAAAGCCAACCCAGCAGATTTGATAAATTTATCGATGGGGATTATAATGCTTTAACCGACCAGGAAATTTATGGCATGCACCTTTTTAGAACAAAAGCACGATGTATGAATTGCCATTCAGGAAAACACCTTACCGATGAATCATTTCACAATATTGGATTAACTTACTATAAAAGAGAATATCAAGATTTAGGCAGATATAATATAACAGAGCTACCCGATGATGTAGGTAAATTTAAAACACCTAGTTTAAGAGATTTACTTCTAACCCGTCCTTGGATGCACAATGGTCTTTTTGATAATTTAGAAGGTATTGTAAACATCTACAATAGTGGTATGCAAATGAATAGTCCTACGCCGGAGCAAAAAGAACAAGACCCTTTGCACCCATATACTGACCCTTTACTAAAGCCACTTAAATTAACAAAAGAAGAAAAGAAAGCATTAGTTGCATTTATGGAATCATTATCTGGCACTCAATATAAGATGAGAAGACCCGATTTTCCTGTTAACTAAATCTTGAAACAAGTTATTTTGTCATTGAATCTGTAAAACTTCTAAGAAAATATTTCATTTTAAACCGTTAGAGCACTATTTAAAAAAAAAACAACCATTTATTGTTCAGGTTTCCAAAAATCGGCATTGTCAATCCCAGCTGTTTCGGCATGAAACTCAGGCTCTTTGTTGTGCTTTCTTTGCGATTCATAATCATTGGCTACCTTCATTGCTTTTTTGTGCAGTAATAAAATAGCTATTAAATTGATCCACGCCATAAGCCCTACCCCTATATCGCCCAATGTCCAAGCCAATTTTGCAGATTTCACACAACCTAAATAGGTAGAAACTAGAATTAATCCTCTTAAAAACCATATTCCGGCTTTTAGTTTTTTTCCATTGAAAAGAAAATCAATGTTCGATTCGGCGATGTAATAATACGCCATTATGGTTGTAAAAGCGAAAAACATTAAGGCTATGGCCACAAATTCGTTTCCTATTACCGGAAAATGTGTGCTGATGGCATTTTGAGTAAAAGCCGCGCCCGGTTCTATACCCGGAATATTTTCCACTACAAACCCCGATGCATCGTTCAACACATTGTATTGGTTGGTAAAAAGAATCATTAAAGCAGTGGCTGTGCACACAAAAAGCGTATCAACATACACCGAAAACCCTTGTACCAATCCTTGTTTGTACGGATGTGAAACTTCGGCAGCAGCTGCGGCATGCGGAGCAGTTCCCTGACCAGCTTCATTGCTGTATATTCCTCGCTGAACGCCCCAACTTATTGCAGCACCAACCATTCCGCCAAATGTGGCATCGACACCAAAAGCCGATTTAAAAATCAATGCAAACATTGCAGGCACTTCGGAAATATTTAAGGAAATAATGACCAACGCCATAACGATGTAAGAAACCGCCATGAAAGGCACTATAATTTCTGCCACTTTGCTTATTCGTTTCACTCCGCCGATAATAATTAAAGCCAACAATACGCAAACCACCGCAGCAGTTACTATGGTATTTACGCCAAATGCTTTTTCAACCGCAAGAGCAATGCTATTACTTTGAACGCTTGGCAACAAAAAACCACAACTCACAACTGTTGCAATTGCAAACAACACTGCCAAATATTTATTTTTTAAACCTTTTAAAATATAATAGGCCGGTCCGCCACGAAATTCACCTTTGCTGACTTCCTTGTAGGTTTGTGAAAGTGTTGCTTCGATAATTGCCGATGAACTGCCTAAAAAGGCAATAGTCCACATCCAAAAAATGGCTCCCGGACCTCCCATTGCAATTGCAGTTGCCACACCAGCAATGTTTCCGGTGCCTATTCGACCCGAAATAGCCAATGTAAATGCTTGAAAAGACGAAATTCCTTCTGAAGACTTTTCTTTTACAAACAACAATCTAACCATTTCGCGCAGTAAACGTATTTGGGGAAACCGTAATTTTATACTGAAAAACAATCCCGTGAAAAGACACAAGGCTATTAAAACGTTACTCCAAACTATATCGTTAATCCAATAAATGATGCGCTCCATTAATTTTTTTATATTGATTTTTATCTATTTACAAAGCTTTTTTCAGTAAAAACAAATGATTTATTAAGAAATATCGTTCATTTTATACAGAAATTAACTTGCAAAGGTTCATTAAAACTCAAAGCTATAAAATATTGTTTAAAAGATTCCTTATTTTGAAGATTAGTTTTTATAATAGGGTATTTATCAAACAAAATCATTATAAATACTGTTTCCATATACAAAATGTGGAAAATTGATACTATAAATATGTTTTGCAAGCGGCATTTGCGATTTCGATCTGTCGATATTATGATTGAAAATGATGCAATTAGCAAAAAAACAGGTGTTTTTAATGGAATTTCTACTTGAAATGAAAATAATTGTCTGATTTTTGATAGCTGTTAATTGGCTGTTTTAATGAATAGCAAAAATTATTTGAAACAAGCAATAATTATGGAAAAACAAAAATTAATACGAACATTTGTAACCAATCACGAAATGGTTTTAAATGCTATTGATTTATTAACCGAACAAGAATTTAATTATCACAGCGAAGGCAAATGGTCTGCGGGACAACAGCTACAGCATTTATTACTTACCATACAACCCTTTTCTACCGTACTTATCAGGAAAGATTTTATTTTGGATAAATTTGGCCCAATCAACAGAGCTATTTGGGATGAACAAACGGTTTTTAAGCACTATTTAAGCAGTAGCCGTAAAGCACCCGAACAATTTATACCCGATGATTATGTGTTTTTTGAGACAAAAAAAGAGTTGATGGCTGCTGTTTTAAAAAACGTGAAAAATATTCAAGAACTATTACTTTCCTTTTCTGACGCTGAATTAGACACTTTGACCCTACCTCATCCTTTGGTGGGACGCCTTACTATACGAGAAATGTTCTATTTAATGAGTTACCATCCTTTGCATCATCTAAAGCAAATAAAAGAGCAGTTGTTAGAGAAAGATGCGTAAACTTTTGGTTTTAAACCGCTCCAATTACATACATATTTTGCAAAGTAGGCGCTGCTACTCCGCCCGCTTTTTCCAAAGTAATGGCAAAGTTCTGAGCCGCACCAATTGTTGAAAGTACCACTTGGGTGTCTTCCGATGGATGATACATACCCGCACTGATTGGTGTGCCATTGTGAATTGCCCATAATTGGTATTGCATACCTTCTGGAGGTTCGGGTAAATTTACTGCATGTAGATACACATTCTTGGTTTCTTTGTCCCAAAACACCAAGGCTTTTGCATCGGGATGCTGTTCTACGCCATTCAGAGTAATGGTTTGTATATTGGGGTTTGTCACCACTTCCCACCTTTTTTGCACTTGTTGCAATGCATTATTTTGTTCGGCTAATTGCGTCGTAAGTCCCTTTATTTGGTTTTGCTGTTGCTTTTTATGTTCCCACCAAAAAACATTTCCAGCAATACTTATCAAAAAAAGAACCGATGCTGCAACTGCCCAATTTTTCCAACTGCTGTTGCTTTCTTTAACAAGAATGCGCTCTTTTGTAATAGGTTTTGGGGGTGCAACATTTCCTTCTGGTTCGGTTGTTGGGGTGTTCGCCTGTTGCTGTATTTTACTCCATATTTTTCCTTTTAAGTCTTCTGGTGGTGTAATTGCTTGCACAGTTGCGAAATCTTCCAAGGTTTTCTGCGCTTCCAAATAAGCGGCTTTAACCTCTGCATTATTCTTCATCACACATTCTAAAATAGCAGCTTCGTCCTCGGTAGCAATACCAAGAATATACGATTCTATTATTCCAGACGATATGTATTCTTTTGTGTTCAATTTATTGATATTCTTTAAGTAACTCTTTTAATTTTAATAAGGTGCTTCGCATTTTTGTTTTTACAGTTCCCAAAGGTATGCTTAATTTCTCGGAAATTTCCACTTGTGTATAACCTTGATAATAAGCCAATATAATGAGTTCTTTTTTATCTGCATCTAATTGATCCAATACCTTTGCAAAACCAATAAAATCTGCGGTGTTTATGGTATCTTCCTTTAAAGCATATACGACATCTGTTACCGATTGGTTTTTTAATTGATTTTGAAATGATTTAGATTTTAAGTAATCGATTGCTGTATTTCGCGCAATATTAATCATCCAGGTGTAGAGTCGCCCTTTGGATTCATCATATTGCCCAATGCCATTCCATATTTTCACAAAAACATCTTGAATAACTTCTTCGGTATATTCTTTAGACGATACAATGCGCAACACCACCCCATACAAAGCACCACAATAGTGGCTGTATAGATGGTTAAATGCAGCTTCGCTTTTCTGTTTTAATAAAACAACGAGATCTTCTTCTGAATAAATAGTTTTAATAGCTTTCTTATTTTATTTCAAAAGTACACATTTTTATGCTACTACCACATCTGAATTAAAAATTATCTCGTACATATTATAAAACAGTAAGAAAATCAATCTATTCATCGACAAAAAATTACCAATTATGAAATCAATCTATCAAATAATGGTGTATTTATTATTGGTTTGCAATATGCACGTTGCTTTTTCGCAATCAAATTCCTTTCAAATAAAAAACCCTTATTACTCCCGAACAGATACAACTACTTTAAAAGTATCAAATGCCGTTTGGAAAAAAATCCTTTCCAAAGAATTGTATCAAGTTGCCCGCGAAGCTGCCACCGAACGTGCTTTTACAGGTGCTTATTACAAACACAATGCAAAGGGCACTTATTACTGTGCGGTTTGCGGAAACGGTTTGTTTTTATCTACTGCCAAATTTGCATCAACTTGCGGGTGGCCGTCGTTTTATGAGCCTTTGCGCAAAAAAAGTGTGGTGTATAAAAAAGATGAATCGCACCAAATGATACGCACCGAGGTACTTTGCGGAAGATGCGGATCGCATTTAGGACATATTTTTGATGATGGCCCACCGCCAACCGGCAAACGCTTTTGTATGAACTCGATCAGTTTGCATTTTGAACCCCTCGCAACATCAACCAAATTGGGAGTTTTTTAAGAAAAGCAGCATCTATCTTAAAAAAAATCAAAAAAAAACATCCAACTGAAATCCAAATAAAAAATTCCGTCGTAAATGAACATATAAACAAATTACTAATCTTAAAAAAAAATAGAAATGAAAATTCAATCAACAATCTCAGCATTTGTTTTAGCAGCTTTAACATGTGCTTTTAGCGGAACAGCTTCTGCCCAAACGATGAAAGAACAAACGGTAATGGTGGGCGGTGCACCTATGTATCCATCCAAAAACATCATTGAAAATGCCGTAAATTCAAAAGACCACAAAACATTGGTGGCTGCTGTAAAAGCTGCAGGCTTGGTGGAAACTTTACAAGGTGATGGTCCTTTTACCGTATTTGCACCAACCGACAAAGCATTCTCTAAATTGCCAAAAGGCACCGTGGAAGAGCTTTTAAAACCAGAAAACAAACCCATGCTTACAAAAGTGCTGACTTATCATGTGCTGGCAGGAAATTACAGTGCAAAACAAGTTTGGGATGCTGTGAAAGCAGGTAACGGAAAAGCAACTATGGCTACTGTTGTCGGCACACCACTGACTTTTTGGACTAAAGGAAAAGATTTATATGTAACCGATGTGAAAGGAAACAACGCAAAAGTGACCATTGCCGATGTTAACCAATCAAACGGTGTGATTCATGTAATTGATACTGTTTTAATGCCTTAAATATAATTGTATGAAAAAAGAAATTATTAGTGTATCGAACGCACAAACCACGTTGGATACCGGCAGAAGAGATTTTCTAAAGCTTAGCGGCGTAACACTTGCGTTGGCAGGACTTACCTTGGTGGGCTGCGAAGATGAACCTATTATGGACACCAATATGGTTTTCGATTTAGGTAAGGGCGATGTGGGGATATTGAATTATGCGTATGCCTTGGAACAGCTGGAAGCTGATTTTTACACCAAAGTGGTAAATAATTTTTATGCAGGAATATCAAGCAAAGAAAAAGAACTATTTACCGATTTGTATCACCATGAAGTAATCCACAGAGATTTTTTTAAAGCTGCAATTAGTGGTGCCACCACAAATGTGTTGCCTATGCTAGAATTTCACTATCCAAATGTGAATTTCAACGATAGAAATTCGGTTTTAGCCACTGCAAAAGCCTTAGAAGATACAGGAGTGGCTGCATATAATGGTGCTGGAAAATATATATCAAATGCAGATTATTTGGTAATTGCCGGAAAAATTGTTTCGGTGGAAGCCCGCCACGCTGCAGCCATTAGAGATTTAATTAACCCAGGGTCTAGTGCTTTTTCAGGGGATGATGTTATCGACGCAAACGGATTGGATCTTGCAAAAGAACCCAGCGAAATTGTACCAACCGCAGCAGGTTTCATTAAAACGTCTTTCACATGGAAAGAGCAAGGAATTCAATAATTTAAAGATAACGTATTATGAATTTACTAAAGATATTAAACAAGCTTTCAGATGATCAATTCTACACGAAACAAGCTTCAAGGTTAGATGCCCTCACCGGCATGACCGACATAGGAACTAAAGCGGCAATAGCGGCACTGCCGTTGGGTTTGGGTAGTTTATTCACAACAACTGCACAAACAAAAAACAATGCCACAACTGCTCCAAATGCTTTTGCAGCAGGTGTGTTGACCGATGCTTTGCAATTGGCACTCACCTTAGAATATTTAGAAGATGAATATTACCGCATGGGGTTAGATGCCGGCGGTTTGATACCATCAGCAGACCGAACTGTTTTTATGCAAATTGCAAAACACGAAACAGCACATGTAGCTTTTCTAAAAGCAGCATTAACGTCATTGGGCGAAACTCCGGTAGCAAAACCCACTTTTGATTTTACAGCAGGTGGCAATTTTAACCCTTTCACAGACTATAACCAGTTTCTAATTTTGGCACAAGCATTTGAAGACACCGGAGTACGTGCTTATAAAGGCCAGGCAGGAAATGTGATGGGCAACAAACAAATACTGCAAGCTGCTTTACAAATACACTCGGTTGAAGCACGCCATGCCTCGCAAGTACGCCGAATGCGCAACAACAAAGGCTGGATTGAATTAGACAATGGCGGCAATATGCCGGCCGCAACCAATGCTGTTTATGCTGGCGAAGAAAACATTACCCAAGCAGGTTTTAACACCGCCAATGCATTTGGTGCAGCAGCTGGCTCCGCAGCCTATGATGAGGTATTAAGCGGATCGGATGCAGACACGATAGCCGGCTTGTTTATTGTATAACACACACCATTTTTTTAGGACCTTCTGTTCATAATTTTAGTTTTTAAGTTGATGATTAAAGCAGGTGGTTGGGCTACCTCTCAACAAAAAATAGAGGTAACAGCTTTTTAGTTGGTTTTATTTTTGTGCTGTATATACCACCTCTTTAATGCTGAAAGACACGCTTTTTTAGGCGTGTCTTTTTTCGTTTAAAACAAACAACAGTAAGTTTTTTTTAGTAAAACAGCCTCAATACGTGGGTAAAGAGGCTGTTGTGTTTTTAAAAGCACGGATTGCAAATCCGCGCCATCGGGTTGGTTTTATTTTTGTGCTGTATATACCACCTCTTTAATGCTGAAAGACACGCTTTTTTAGGCGTGTCTTTTTCGTTTAAAACAAACAGCAGTAAAGTGTTTTATTATAAAACAGCCTCAATACGTGTGTAAAGAGGCTGTTGTGATTTAAAGGCACGGATTGCAAATCCGCGCGATCGGGGTTTTGCTTTTTACCACAAACTATTAAACATACAACAACAGTACAATGTTTTATAATAAAACAGCCTCAATACGTGTGTAAAGAGGCTGTTGGTTTTTATAGGCACGGATTACAAATCCGCGCGATCGGGTGCAAAAATGTTGTTATTGACGATAACGAAGACGAATTTTTTACTGGTGAAGACCTTGACTACGCTGTGTAGTAACAAACATTTAATTAATAACGGTTGTATTTTTACGTACAACCGTTTTTTTATGTTTTAATATTACAACTACACCAAAACAACTTTTAAATTAATTGTACGTTTTTAAAACACCATACAACCAAATTTAAACAACTGTTATTATATAATTATACTTCGATAAACTCAGTAACCTGCACAAACACCCACATTTATAGTATATAGGTGTTGTACGGTTTGCTTTAGTTTTATAAATAATTTACTGTTCGTGTTGTTTGTAAAAGTTACTTTGGTGTACTTTACCACTATAAAACACACTTACTTACTGTGTCCTTTGAAAAGTCGAAACTATTAAACATACAACAAAAGTAATGTGTTTTATAATAATACAGCCTCCATACGTTTGTAAAGAGGCTGTTGGTTTTTATAGGCACGGATTACAAATCCGCGCCATCGGGGTTTTATTGCTTATTGCACGGGCAAGATGCCCGCGCCAGCGTGGTGAAGTATTATTTTTTCAAAAAAACCATATCTTTCCAATACAGTTTATTATTTTTTATTTTCACAAAATCTCCATCAAAATATTTTAAATATAAATTACATGGATTAAAGTTCTCTATTTCAAAATAAAAATCATTATAATAATGTTTTAATGATGACAAATCGTATCGAAAAAAATCAATAACTAATTGATTGCTAAAAGATATGCTTATCACATCGTCAGTTAATAACAAATTCTCATTTTTAGGATAGGCCAATAAAGATATTTTGTGTGTCCACAACTTTGGAGCCTTAAATACTAATTTACAATCATCATTATCTTCTTGAATCTGTACATTATAAATACTACTAAAAATAAAATTATTAATATCTAACTTATTAACGTTTAAAATTTTAATAGTGATGGATAAAGAGTCTTCTAATTCCTTCCGATATTCAGATTTTACTATCTTTGATTTAAATTCTTCGGATGAATGAATAGACCTGAGGCTATAATAAAATTTATCTTCCTTTTTAATATATCCTTTTGCTATTAATGGACAAAATGATTTTCTTCTTTCATAGAGTTCTTCTTCTATATCATATCGATTATGCAATTCAAAAGTATCTCCTTTTATTTGAAATTCATATAAATCACTTTCATATACTTCTTGAGCAAATGAATTATAAAATACTAAAAAAATTAAAACTATAAAATTACTCTTCATCATTTCTTTTCTTTCGTGGATTCAAGTTTTAAATGCAACTCGTCTATTTTCGTTCATTTTTAGAGCAAAAACTTCGTTAGGCGTTTTGAAACCAAATCTTTTTCGTGGTCTGTTGTTTAAAATATTAATAACTCTATTAATTTGATCTTGGGTTATCGATTCAAAGTTAGAACTTTTGGGAAAATATTGTCTTACTAAACCATTTAAATTTTCATTAGCACCTCTTTCCCAACTATGATATGGCTTTGCAAAAAAGTAATCAATAGCGAGCTTTTCTGAGAGTTGCTCGTGGTTGGCAAATTCCTTTCCATTGTCTGATGTAATGGTGTATAATAAAGGTTTCCAGTCTTTTAAAAGTTCTATTGTTTTGGTTTCTACGGCTTTTGCTTCTTTGCTGTCAATTTTTCCCATAAAAAGTAATCCTGTGGCACGGTCGTTAATAGTTAATAGTGCACCTTTATGATCTTTACCAATAACTAAATCTATTTCTAGATCTCCAAATCGTTCTTTTTTCTCCACAATTTGCGGTCGTTTGCTGATATCTACCCTATTGGCTATCAATCCTCTATTGTCTTTTGAACTAGCTCTTTTGCGGTATTTTTTACCTTTGGTTCTCAAATGTTTGTATAGGTTGCCACCGGCTCGCTTATCTTTCCAGATATACTGATAAATACGTTCGTGAGAAACCATTTTTTTTCCTTCTAAAACGGCTCTTCCTACCATTTGCTCCGGACTGAAATCTTGCTCTAAATACTGTTTTACATTGCTTATAACCTCTGGAGTGAATGTAAGTTTTTTAGGCTTGATTTGATGCCTTTTTTGGGCTTTTCGATGTGCTAAACTGGCTTTATAAATTCCGTTTCTGCCATCAGAATTTCTCTTGATTTCTCTAGAAACAACCGATTTGTCTCTCCCGATATAGTCGGCAATTTCAATAATTCGTTTACCTAAGCTGTGGTAAGTTTCAATTTTGTATCTTTGTTCAAGCGTTAAATGTCCCATCTTTATTTTGTAGTGCCGGAACCACAAAGTAAGGTGTTTTTTCGCCAACAGGGGGAACATTTTAGCCCCGCGGGGCTAAAATGTTCCCCCTGTTTTTTTTATGCGGTTGCATTTATTAGTTGAATCTAAGTTTTAAAAATCTTTCAATAAGAGGATACATAGGACTTCCGTTCGAAAAACGTTTATTCCTATTAATCTTTGAAGCATCAATATCTTTTATAAAGTTTACACCTTGCATACCTACGCTACCATTACCACTATATGCAGCCTGAATTTTATAAGCTTCAACCTCATTGTCAGAAATTTGCTCCAAATCTTTCCCTGCATTTGTTAATCTATTATAACCGTTTTTAACAACAAATTTAAGGTTTCTTCCTTTCTGTAAAAATTGACCAACATGTCTAATTTCATGTAAATGTTCTCCAGTATTAGTTCCTTGGATATAGATTTTATCTCCAACTCCATGAACAAATGAATTGGTTTCACTTTCAGGCAAATCTTCAAGAAAATAACTTCTAGAATCCTGATCTAACATTTCAATATCATGTAAAGATTGATTTAACAAACCTATCCTTTCTTCATAGTCTTTAATCTTATTATTTATCGAATTAATTCTCTTTTCTTTTGTTTCATTAGTTAAGGATTCAGTAAGATTAGCAATTTCTCCCTCATGACTTTTAATCTTACTTTTAATATCGCTTTCTAGACGCTTTTTATCTTCTGGTCTTTCCCAGATCATTCCCGTAGGATCTATTAGATTGATAGGATTATTAGCAACATAAATATAAGGTGATGATCCAATTTGTTTTGGATGTTCCGCTAGCGGATCTACACTTACAAATATACTAATTCTTGGGTCATAATAACGTGCGCCGTAATAATACATTTGTGTGGCGTCGTCTAATTCAGCGCTTTGCGCGGTTCGTTCGTCCAAAGCTCTGCCCGCTTTCTCCTCCGAAATCGTTGAACTTAAATTTGTTGTCGTAACCCACACCTGCTGGGTTTTATAACAAAACAGCCTCAATACGTGTGTAAAGAGGCTGTTGCTTTTTATAGGCACGGATTGCAAATCCGCGCCATCGGGTTTCAACTTTCATCAACACATTTGATACACTACCAGTTTAACCAATTATTATATATATAACCTTGAAGTTGATATTCATCAACTATACTTTTTTTAATCCAAATATACAATACTATTCCTAGTACCATTGTAATTGGTAATATAACAAAAAACAACCAATTTGGAACACTATTTACCTTATAATTTGTATTAATAGTTTTTATATAATTTTTACTATATCTAGTAACATTATAAAACAATATTAAAATACAGTATATAATATACATAGATTTAGTAACCCATTTATTATCACCTCTTAATAGTTCCAATAAGAAACTAAATAATGGAAACAAGATAAATAAATATATTAAAGAAATATACAATGTACTATTAAATCGTGCTGGATCATCCTTTTTAAGATAAACTCTATAAACCCTATAAAAAATGTAATCAAATATATTCATTAAAATATTATTTAAAATCAACTAAAGCTCCATAATCTTTATTGAACTTCTCTTCAACAAATTCCCCGCTGCCGCACGAATCCCCGACTGGCTACATTATCATATATCTTACTAATTGATTTTATTTAATATTAATAAACTCAAATATTGATATATTTCTAAATTCATAGGTACAGGTTTAACTGCAATAGTTAAGAAATACTCACAATAGCGACTTTGATAACCATCATTCAGTGAAAAATATGTTGATAAACCTATACTAGTTATAATCGGATTTTTAATATAAAAATGAGAATTAAAATCAATAACTCCTTTTTCATAATTTGAACTATTAAACAGATTTTGAATAATATCATCACTTTTATTAACTACAAAGTCATCAAGAACAAAATCCTCTTCATATTCACTTTTAAAAATAAAGTTATAAAAACTTCCGTCCTTTAAAAACAATAAATGCATTTTATAAGGTGTTGAGTAAATTATATATTTTCTATTGTTTAAAATTTTTCTATAATCTTGTTCTACTTTTTCAATTTTAAGTTTAAAATAATTCTCATTATTTTGAGAAAAACAATTTACAGAAATGAAAAATAAAAAAAAATAAGCAGCTATCTTCATAAATTTTATCTATAAGTTGGTAAAGTCGTAGAAATAGGAACAATTTCTCCTCCTCCATGAATTGGATTTTGTCCATTTCGCATTGTTTTTATCCCCATCACTCTTCTAATCATATTTTCATATTTTATAGCATTATATTGATTAACTCGTCCCGTAATTCCTCTTGAAAAAGGTATCCCATGACCAAAACCTTCATGAAAAGATGTTAATGCTCTACTCTTCCCCCGCTGCCGCACGAATCCTTTCGTGTGGTCATTCTTTAAAAACCAAACATTCTGAAAACAGCAATATCATCAAGCAGACCTTTTTCATCAGAATAATCTACCGCACTACTGTATGGGTAGTCTTGTGCACGAAAAACAAGACCTGCTTCTACAGGGTTTTGATGAACATAATTGATCTTTTGATTGATCATATGGTCACTCCAAAGTTCAATAGGTTTGTTATCATGTCTCCAGAATTGATATTGTTTCACATTTGAACTTTGTAAACCTTCTTTAAGAAAAAAATCCAATAGAAATTCTCTTCTGCTTTCTTTAGGATTTTCTTTGATGGCTAATACAATTACCCGGCTTGTAAATCTCTTTAAATCACCAATCAAAAGTTCAGGTTTTTGCCCGTTTATACTTCTGAAAACTAAATGCACATGACTGGACATAATACACTATGCATGAATTTCCAAACCTTTATTTTTTTGGCAGGATCTTACACTTTCCAGAAAAATTTCTTTGTATTCATTTCGGATAAATACATCCAGCCAGCCTACAACTGCAAAACTTATGAAATATAATCCTTCAGGATTGTGGAACTTGTAATTTCTGCTCATCTTTATGTTTTTTATAAAGATAAATAAAATTGTAATTTTAGAAAACTTTGTTAAAAGAAAAAGCCACACGAAGGGATTCGTGCGGCAGCGGGGATTCGTGCGGCAGCGGGGAATTTTAACTTTTGCTGTTTGCTTTATACAATAAAAAAATCATATAATAATGCGCTATGCCAAAAGTAAAAAATATTTGTGTTTACATACCAATTAAAGAAGATTTGTTTGAGTTTTTAAACTGCCTTTTTTTTTACTTTTTAATCGATTTTTATTAAGTAACAACTCGACTTTGCTGAGCAAAACAATTTCTACCAACTTTTTTAAACACTTATAAGCAATTTCAAATTACAAAAGGCTTAAATTACCATTCCTTTAAAATTTTTATTTTTTGATTAAAAATACTTCTTAAAAACTTTGAAAACAGAATAAAAAGTTTATCTTTGACCATTATTAATTTATTTTTTATTATTACAAATGAGAACAGGTACAGTAAAGTTCTTCAATGAATCAAAAGGATTTGGATTTATTACAGACGAAACAACAGGTCAAGACATTTTCGTTCACATCTCTGGACTTAAATCAAGAGAATTAAAAGATGGAGATGTAGTGAACTACGTTGAATCTGACGGAAAAAAAGGAAAAATCGCAACTGACGTTGTTGTTTTATAATATACGTTAGTACAACATATATTTACTTCCAAAATTAAAACACCTGCTTTTTGCAGGTGTTTTTTTATACAAACAGATTATTTAAAATCATTATAAATTACTACAAAACCGTTAAAATGCTACACAAAGCAAAACAATTGGTTTTTTATACGCTATGAAAAAATTATATTTGAAGTTTGAAAATTTAATGCACCAAACAACATGCAATCAAATCAATTAGATTTAATCCCAATCCTTATGCAGCTTGGGCTGGCAGCGGGTTTTGTTTTTGTTACCATTATAATTTCAGGTTTTTTAGGTCCTAAAAAAGCATCGAAAAATAAAGACGTAAACTTCGAATGTGGTATCGAATCGTTCGGTAATGCCCGCGTTCCTTTCAATGTGCGCTACTTTTTGGTGGCCATTCTCTTTGTTTTGTTCGATGTAGAGGTTATTTTCATGTATCCTTGGGCCGTAAATTTCATGGAATTAGGCTGGGAAGGCTTATATAAAATGGGCATTTTTATGTTCCTATTAATTGTAGGCTTATTATATGAGTTTAAGAAAAAAGGATTAGAGTTTGAATAAATGCAGTAAAAATTATGAGTAATCCATCAAACATAAAACAAGTTGCTCCGCCCGATGGTTTCGCTGGCGAAGGTTTTTTTGCAACAAAATTAAGTGAAGTGGTAGGTTTAGCGCGTGCCAATTCTATGTGGCCACTGCCTTTTGCAACCTCATGTTGCGGTATTGAATACATGGCTACTATGGCTGCTACTTACGATATTGGCCGATTTGGATCAGAACGTATGAGTTTCTCTCCTCGCCAAGCCGATATGCTTTTGGTAATGGGAACCATCGCTAAAAAAATGGCGCCTATTTTACGACAAGTGTACGAACAAATGGCAGAACCTAAATGGGTGATTGCCGTTGGTGCTTGCGCAAGTACAGGTGGTGTTTTTGATACGTATTCGGTTTTGCAGGGTATCGATAAAGTAATTCCTGTTGATGTGTACGTACCTGGTTGCCCACCGCGTCCGGAACAAATTTTAGACGGAATTTTAGAGCTGCAAAACATCGTTAAAAACGAATCGGTACGCCGTAGAAGCAGCGATGAATACAAAGATTTATTAAACTCATACAACATTAAATAACATGAGCTTAACAAACGAAATCATTCAGCAAACGCTAAGCCAACAGTTTACCCCTAAGGTAGAAAATTTTCATGTTCTGCACGATATGTTGGCGTTTGAAGTTAAGAAAGAAGCATCGTTCGAAGTGATTAAATTCTTAAAAGAAGATTCTTCTATGAACTTTAATTTCTTAACCGATGTTTGCGGAGTGCACTATCCCGATTATGAAGAAAATCGCCAATTTTGTGTGGTATATCATTTGCACAATTGGTTCGATAATATACGTGTTCGCGTAAAAGTATTTTTACCGGCAAACAATCCCGAAGTGGAAAGCATTGTTTCGTTGTATCCTGCTGCAAATTGGCAAGAGCGCGAAACATACGATTTTTACGGAATTGTATTTAAAAATCATCCGCAGTTAAAACGTATTTTAAATATGGATGAAATGGAATCTTTCCCACTTAGAAAAGAATTTCCTTTAGAAGATCAAGGTAGAACCGATAAAGACGACCGTTTCTTTGGTAGAACTGGTCCTAATTGTTAATACGAAAACGATGTCTGATTTATTATTAGTTCCGGAAAAGCGATTTGAAAAACAAATCAAGGAAACCAAAGAAAAAGATGGTGTAGAATTATCTATTTTAAATTTAGGTCCTACACACCCTGCAACCCACGGAATTTTTCAGAACATTCTTTTAATGGATGGAGAAAAAATCATCGATGGCGAAGGAACTGTTGGATACATTCACCGTGCCTTTGAAAAAATTGCAGAAAACCGTCCGTTTTATCAAATAAACGTTTTAACCGATCGTTTAAATTACTGTTCATCACCCATTAACAATACCGGTTGGTGGATGACGGTTGAAAAAATGTTGGGTATCGAAATTCCAAAACGCGTACAATATATGCGTGTAATTATTATGGAATTAGCTCGTATTGCCGATCATATCATTTGTAGTTCTGTAATGGGTGTTGATACCGGTGCATTGACTGGTTTCTTATACGTAATGCAGTACCGCGAAAAAATATACGAAATCTACGAAGAAATTTGTGGTGCACGCCTAACGACTAACATGGGAAGAATCGGAGGTTTTGAACGCGATTGGAGCGAAACGGCGTGGAGAAAAATCGATGAATTTTTAGCGGAATTTCCAGCAGTTTGGACAGAGTTTGAAAACATGCTAACCCGCAATCGTATCTTTATGGATCGTACCATTGGTGCTGGTGCTGTTGATGCCGATATGGCAATGAGCTATGGCTTTACAGGTCCTAACTTACGTGCTGCCGGTGTTGATTACGATATCCGTGTGGCAAGTCCTTATTGTTCGTACGAAGATTTTGAATTCGATATTCCTGTTGGTCAAAATGGCGATTGCTACGATCGTTTTTGTGTGCGAAATGCCGAAGTTTGGGAAAGTATGAAAATCATCCGTCAAGCATTAGAAAAAATGCCAGCCGAAGGAGGTTTCCATGCCGATGTTCCCGATTATTATCTTCCACCAAAAGAAGATGTGTACAACAATATGGAAGCCTTAATTTACCATTTCAAAATTGTTATGGGCGAAATTCCGGTTCCAAATACCGAAGTGTATCATTCAGTGGAAGGCGGAAACGGCGAATTAGGCTTTTACCTGATTACCAACGGAAGCCGTGTGCCTTATCGTTTGCACTTCCGCAGACCTTGTTTCATTTATTACCAAGCTTTTAACGAAATTGTGAAAGGGCGCAGCTTGTCTGATGCTATTATTACGCTTTCAAGTATGAACGTTATTGCTGGTGAATTAGATTGTTAGTATATGGAAACTATAGATAAAAAATACCATCAAGATATAAATATAACTCCGGCGTTAATGGAACGCATCAACGAGTTAATAAGTCATTATCCCGAAGGAAAACAAAAATCAGCATTGTTGCCCGTATTGCACGAATTGCAAGATGCACACGACAATTGGTTGAGTGTGGAATTGCAAAACAAAGCTGCCGAATTTTTAAACATTACGCCTATTGAAGTGTATGAAGTGGTTACTTTTTACACCATGTTCAACCAAAAACCGGTAGGAAAATATATGTTGGAATTTTGCGTAACATCTTGTTGTGCTATTAATAAAGCAGAAGATGTTATGGATTATACTTGCGAAAAATTAGGTGTGAAACCCGGGCAGGTAACAGCAGACGGAATGTTTTCTGTGGTGGGCGTACAATGTTTAGGTGCTTGTGGTTATGCTCCCATGTTGCAATTGGGCGATTTTTACCACGAACACTTAACCAAAGAAAAAGTAGATCAGCTGATTGCCGATTGTAAAGAAGGAAAAATAACCTTACACGATAAATAATACCATGGGACAAAAAATATTATTTGATAAAATCCATATTCCGGGTATCAAAACATACGATGTTTATCGCGAAAATGGTGGCTATGCTTCTGTTGAAAAAGCATTGAAAATGAACCCCGACGATATCACCGAAGAAGTGAAAACTTCTGGTTTGCGTGGTCGCGGTGGTGCAGGTTTCCCTGTGGGTTTAAAGTGGAGTTTTATCGATAAAAAATCGGGAAATCCACGCCATTTGGTTTGTAATGCCGATGAATCGGAACCTGGTACTTTTAAAGATCGCTATTTAATGGAATACATTCCGCATTTATTAATCGAAGGAATGATTACCTCGTCGTTTGCCTTGGGCGCAAACCTTTCATATATCTACATTCGTGGTGAATATATGTGGATTTTTAAAACCTTGGAACGCGCTATTAAAGAAGCGTATGCAGCCGGTTGGTTGGGTAAAAATATAAAAGGATCGGGTTACGATTTAGACCTTCACGTTCATTGTGGAGGTGGCGCTTATATTTGTGGCGAAGAAACCGCTTTAATTGAATCTTTAGAAGGTAAACGTGGAAACCCGCGTATCAAACCGCCTTTTCCGGCTGTTAAAGGTTTGTGGCAAAACCCAACAGTTGTAAACAACGTAGAATCAATCGCCTCTGTGCCATGGATTGTACTGAATTCGGGCGAAGATTATGCTAAAATTGGTTTAGGCAGATCTACCGGAACCAAGCTATTCTCTGTTTCGGGTCACGTTAAAAAACCAGGAGTTTATGAAATTGAAATGGGAATTACCGTTGATGAATTCATGAATTCTGATGAATATTGTGGTGGAATGATTGATGATCGTCCGTTGAAAGGATTAATTCCCGGAGGTTCATCGGTGCCAATTCTTCCACAACATTTAATTTTTAAAACCGCAAACGGTGAAGATCGTTTAATGACGTATGAATCATTAGCAGACGGCGGTTTTGCAACAGGATCATCATTAGGTTCAGGCGGATTTATTGTTTATAATGATACGGCTTGTATCGTTCGAAATACATGGAATTTCTCAAGATTCTATCACCATGAAAGTTGTGGGCAATGTTCGCCTTGTCGTGAAGGCACCGGATGGATGGAAAAAATATTGTGGAGAATTGAAAACGGTCAGGGTACAGAAGAAGACATTGATGTATTGTGGAGTGTTCAAGCAAAAATTGAAGGAAACACCATTTGTCCGTTGGGCGATGCGGCTGCTTGGCCAGTTGCTGCTGCCATTCGTCATTTTAGAGACGAGTTTGAATACCATATTCGTTTCCCAGAAAAAATTAAAAACAGAGATCATTTTGTAAATGAGCCTTTTGAAAAAGTAAAACATTTACTAAATTCAGTAACCATATAATTTTGTTTAAGGTTTAAAGTTTAAGGTTCAAATTTCGTAACCTTAAACGTTAAACATCAAACTTTAAACTACAAAACAATGAAAGTTACAATAGACGGAATAGAAATAGAAGTAGAACCGGGAACCACTGTATTGCAGGCTGCTCGTATGATTGGCGGCGATGTGGTGCCACCTGCTATGTGCTACTATTCAAAATTAAAAGATACAGGCGGTAACTGTCGTGCGTGTTTGGTAGAAGTATCAAAAGGCAGCGAAGCAGATCCGCGCCCAATGCCTAAAATGATGCCTTCTTGCAAAACAGGTGTTATGGACGGTATGGAAGTGAAAGTAAAAACTTCGGAACGTGCATTAGATGCCCGCAAAGCGGTTACAG
This sequence comes from Flavobacterium sp. CBA20B-1, assembly GCF_028473145.1. Lineage (NCBI taxonomy): Bacteria > Pseudomonadati > Bacteroidota > Flavobacteriia > Flavobacteriales > Flavobacteriaceae > Flavobacterium > Flavobacterium sp. CBA20B-1. The sequence goes on along the minus strand of NZ_CP092370.1, from coordinate 2,456,184 downwards.
AATTTTTGTTGATCAACCACCCCTTAGATTGCCCTGTGTGCGATCAGGCTGGTGAATGTGATTTGCAAAACTTATCGTTTAAACACGGTTTAGAAAAAACCCGTTTTAAAGAAGAAAAACGCACTTTTGAGCCTGAAAATATTGGCGATAAAATTCAGTTGCACATGAACCGTTGCATTTTGTGCTATCGTTGTGTGCATACCGCAGAGCAGGTTTGTGGCAGCAGAAATCACGGAGTTTTAAACCGTGGCGACCATGCACAAATTTCTACCTATGTTTCTGCAGCGATTGACCACGAAATGTCTGGAAACATGATTGATGTTTGTCCGGTTGGTGCGTTAACAGATAAAACCTTCCGTTTTAAATCGCGTGTTTGGTTTAACAAACCGTTTAATGCACACAGAAACTGCGACAAATGTTGCGGAAAAACAACTTTGTGGATGTTTGGTAACGAAATTCAACGTGTTACAGCTCGTAAAGATGAGTATCACGAAGTAGAAGAATTCATTTGCAATGAATGTCGATTCGATCATAAAGAAGTATCGGATTGGGTGATTGAAGGTCCAAGAAAATTTGAAAAATTCTCGGTTATCAATCAAAACAACTATACCCGAAAAATGGATACTGTGAAAATTGCTACCGAAAAACAGATTTTAGAAGGTCGAGAGCAAGACCGCAAAAAAATCAGTATGAAAGAAGTTCCATATAAAAACACAGAAAACAGTTAATTATGGAAGAAGCAATTATTATAGAAAAAAGTGTAATCATTGTAGCTGTTTTTGCAATTACAATGCTTTTTGCCATGTATTGTACATTGGCAGAACGAAAAATTGCCGCATGGATTCAAGACCGTAGAGGTCCAAACCGTGCAGGTCCGGGCGGAATGCTTCAACCTTTGGCAGATGGTTTAAAACTTTTTGCGAAAGAAGAATTCATGCCAAACACACCCAACACGTTTTTGTTTGTATTGGGTCCGTTTATATCAATGACTATGGCGTTGATGACCTCCGCAGTAATTCCGTGGGGCGATACCTTAGAAATTGGCGGTAGAAAAGTCGTTCTACAAGCAGCTGATATTAACGTGGCAATGCTTTATGTTTTTGCAGTTTTATCGGTAAGTGTATATGGCATCATGATTGGTGGCTGGGCATCAAACAACAAATATTCGTTGATTAGTGCCATGCGTGTAGCTTCGCAAATGATTTCGTACGAAATTGCGATGGGCTTGTCTATTGTGGCATTGCTAATGATGCACAGCTCTATGAGTTTACGCGATATTGCAGCAGGTCAGCACGAGATGAATTGGAATATATTTTACCAACCAATTGGTTTTTTAATCTTTTTAATTTGTTCGTTTGCAGAAACCAACAGAACTCCTTTTGATTTAGCAGAATGTGAACAAGAGTTAATTGGTGGATACCACACAGAATATTCGTCTATGCGAATGGGATTCTTCTTGTTTGCAGAATATGCCGCAATGTTTATCTCTTCTACCCTATTGGCGGTTCTTTATTTGGGGGCTTACAATTATCCGGGTATGACGTGGGCAGCCGAAAACTGGGGCGAAAATGCAGCTAACGGTATTGGTATTGCTGTATTATTTGTGAAAATATGTTTCTTTATATTTTTATACATGTGGGTGCGTTGGACCATTCCGCGTTTCCGCTACGATCAATTAATGAATTTAGGCTGGAAAACATTGATACCGTTAGCCATTATTAATATCGTTATCACAGCGGTTGTGTTATTATTAAAAAGCTAAAAATTAAGAATATGTCTATTCAAAATATATCCTTATCAGGCCGTAAAAAACAGGTTTCTAATAAAGAAATGACCTTGGGCGAGCGCTTATACATTGGTGCAATTGCAGGCGGTATGGCAACTACTTTTAAGCATTTGTTTAAAAAGAAAGTAACCATTAATTATCCTGAAGAAACCCGTCCGTTCAGTCCGGTTTATCGTGGGCAACACATGCTTATGCGCGATGAAGAAGGCAGAGAACGTTGTACAGCTTGTGGTTTGTGTGCCTTATCATGCCCTGCCGAAGCAATTACAATGAAAGCTGCCGAGCGTAAACCAGATGAGAAACATTTGTACAGAGAAGAAAAATACGCAGAGATATACGAAATTAACATGTTGCGTTGTATTTATTGCGGTTTGTGTGAAGAAGCTTGCCCTAAACAAGCCATCTACTTAACTACATCTAAAAAAATTGTAAAGGCAGATACCAATCGCGAGCATTTTATCTTCGGAAAAGAACAATTGGTTATGCCTTTAGAACAGGCTATACGTAACACCGCTAAATCAGAATAAAAATGATAGAGATTTTATTTTACATTCTTTCGGCTGTTACTTTAGGAAGCGCGTTTTTAACCATTCTTTCTAAAAACCCCATTCACAGTGCTATTTGGTTAGTAGTATGTTTCTTTAGCATTGCGGGTCATTATGCGTTGTTAAATTCACAATTTTTGGCAATGGTGCACATCATTGTATATTCTGGTGCCATCATGATTTTAATGTTGTTCACCATCATGTTAATGAACCTAAACATAAGCGATGAAATTGCAAAACCAGTGGTTACCAAAATCATTGCTACAATTTGTTTTTGCTTGATTGGTTTCTTTTTGGTGAGTTCGTTAGCACAAACAGCTCCGGCATTAGAAACATACGCCAGCACAGGGGTAGATTTCCAAACCATTCAAGTTTTAGGAAAAGTTTTATTGAACGAATTTGTACTACCTTTTGAAATGGCGGCAATTTTATTGTTAATGGCGATGATTGGTGCCGTATTAATATCTAAAAAAGAGAAAAAAACAGCATAATATGGAACAAGTTTTACAACAAATTGGTATAGACCAATACATTTATCTAGCCATATTATTATTTTGTATTGGAGCGTTTGGTATTTTATACCGCCGAAACGCAATTGTAATGTTTATGTCGATCGAAATTATGCTGAACGCTGCAAACTTGCTTTTAGTTGCTTTTTCAACGTATCACGAAGATGCAAACGGACAAGTATTCGTTTTCTTTACAATGGCTGTAGCTGCTGCCGAAGTAGCAATTGGACTGGCAATTTTGGTGGCGATTTATAGAAATATAGGATCGATTGATATTGATAAACTTAAAAAATTAAAAGGATAGCATGAGTACAACTATATTACTACTTACATTGATTTTCCCTTTGGTTGGTACATTAATCAACGGATTTTGGGGCAAACATTTAAGCAAAAAAGTATCGGGTACTATTGCAACAGTGGCAATTGCCGCTTCGTTTGTAACTTCATGCTTATTTTTCGCTTACATTCAAGATGCAGAACCTGTAAAGATTGTTTTGTTTGAATGGATGAAATTCAATTATTTTTCTATTGATTTCGGATTTTATTTCGATCAATTAGCGGCTCTTTGGTTGTTGTTCATCACAGGTATCGGAACATTGATCCATCTGTATTCAACAAGTTATATGAGCCATGATGAGCATTTCTCTAAATTCTTCACATATCTGAATTTCTTTGTTTTCTTCATGTTGATTTTAGTAACTGGAAGCAACTTGGCAATGATGTTCATTGGTTGGGAAGGTGTTGGTTTATGCTCATACCTATTAATTGGTTTCTGGTATAAAAACCAAGATTACAACAACGCCGCTAAAAAAGCATTCATCATGAACCGTATTGGGGATTTAGGCTTTCTAATTGGAATTTTTGTAACCGGATATTTATTCCATACTTTAGACTTTGTAGCGTTGAAAGAACAAAGCTACTTAGCCCCTACTTTAGGAATAGCAACCATGGCGTTCTTTATTGCAGCAACAGGTAAAAGTGCGCAATTACCGCTTTACACTTGGTTACCAGATGCAATGGCGGGACCCACACCGGTGTCGGCATTAATCCACGCAGCAACCATGGTTACGGCTGGTATCTTTATGATAACGCGTTTAAACTTTTTGTTCGATTTAACGCCAGATGTGCAACATATCATTGCAATTATTGGTGCGGTTACCTCGTTAGTAGCAGCTACAATTGCTTTGGTTCAAAACGATATTAAAAAGGTATTGGCATATTCAACCGTATCGCAATTAGGTTTAATGTTTTTGGCATTAGGTTTAGGTGCTTACGAAGTTGCTGTTTTCCATGTTATAACACACGCTTTCTTTAAAGCTTGTTTGTTCTTGGGATCGGGATCAGTTATCCACGCAATTGGTGGCGAACAAGATATGCGCCACATGGGTGGATTAAAAAAGCACATGAAAATCACGTATGCTACATTTTTTATATCTACTTTAGCTATTTCAGGTTTTCCTCCTCTATCAGGTTTCTTCTCTAAAGACGAAATTTTATTAACTGCATTTCACCATAACATCGTATTATGGGTTGTAGCAAGTTTAGCATCGATTTTAACCGCATTCTATATGTTCCGTTTGTTGTTCTTAACCTTCTCTAACAAATTCAGAGGAACCAAAGAGCAAGAAGATCATTTACACGAAAGTCCGTCTGCAATGACCATGCCTTTAATCATTTTAGCAGTTTTGGCAGCAGTTGGCGGATTAATCAGTATTCCGGGAAACAGCTGGTTAAACGAATTTTTAAAACCGGTGATTAAAAACAACGCGGCATCACATCCGCATGTATTGGGCACAACCGAATACATGTTAATGGGCTTGGCTGTTGTTGGTGCATTGGTTGGTTTAATGGTTGCTTACTTTAAGTATATTAAAAACAAACAGGTTCCGGTTAACGACAATAATGTTTCGGGCTTACAGAAGTTGTTTGCAAACAAATATTATTTAGATGAAATTTATCAATCTTTAATTGTTCATCCCTTGAATTTCTTTGGATCATTCTTTAAAAATCAAATCGACGGATTAATAAACGGAATTGTTTTAAGCTTTGGGAGAATTCCAGCAGAACTATCTTATCAAGGTAAAAAAGCACAAAACGGAAACATTGGTCTGTATTTATTTGCCTTTGTAATTGGCGTTTGTGGCTTGTTGTATTATTTATTTATGTGTTACTAAAATTATGGCAATGAATTGTATTATTATTTTACTTATTTATGTTTTGGGAGCTGTTGCTACATTGGCATCAAACTCTAAAAATGCAGCTAAAATAGCTTTAGTAACCAGCTTAATTAACGCCGTAATTGCTTTAATTTTAACAGGCGAATATTTAAACGGTGGCGATATTTCGTTTACGCAGCAATGGATCAGCAACCCGAACATCTCTTTATCATTTGTGGTGGATGGTTTAAGCTTAACCATGGTGCTATTAACAACGCTTTTGTTGCCAATTATTATTTTGGCATCGTTCAACACCTTATATTCTAAAGCAAATCAGTTGTATGCTTTGGTTTTGTTTATGGCATTTGCAATGGCTGGAACATTCTTGGCACAAGATGGTTTGGTGTACTATATTTTCTGGGAATTAGCATTGTTACCTATTTTCTTTATTGGATTATTATGGGGAAGCGACGATTGGAAAGTACGAAAACGCGTAATGGTAACGTTCTTTATCTATACTTTTGCAGGATCGCTGTTTATGTTGGCAGCTTTTGCTTACTTGTATTCACTAACCGGCAGTTTTGCTTGGGATGATCTTTCTAAAGCAGTGCTATCAACCAAAGAAGCAAATTATATTTTCTTGGCATTTTTCTTAGCTTATGGAATTAAAATTCCGGTTTTCCCGTTACACACGTGGCAGGCAAACACCTACGAGAAATCTCCAACTATCGGAACTATGTTACTTTCGGGTATCATGCTTAAAATGGGTATCTATTCTATTTTACGCTGGCAAATGCCAATTGCAGGAAATGTATCAGAAAACATCTTAAAAACGGTTATCGTTCTTTGTATCATTGGTATCATCTACGCATCATTAATCGCATTAAGATCAAACAACCTAAAACGTTTATTGGCATATTCGTCAATGGCACACGTTGGTTTGGTTGCTGCAGGTGCTTATGTTGGAAATAGTACAGGTTATCAAGGTGCGATTATTCAAATGGTTGCACACGGTTTTGTAGTGGTTGGTTTGTTTTATTTGGCTGATATCATTCACAAAAGATACGATACTTACGAAATTAAGGAAATGGGCGGTATTCGTTCACAAGCTCCTAAATTCACCACTTTCTTTTTAATCATCCTATTTGCGTCAATTGGTTTACCAGGAACTTTTGGATTCATTGGAGAATTTACCTTGTTGTTCGCATTATCAGAAAAAGAATTACTGTATGCCGTTTTTGCAGGAACATCGATCATTCTTGGAGCGTATTACATGCTTAAAATGTTTCAAAATGCCGTGTTAGGAAGCACAGAAAACAAGGTTTTTGCCGAAGTAACTACAAAAGAATATTTTGTTTTAGCGGTTATTTGTGTGGTTTTAATTGGTTTGGGAATCTATCCGAAATTACTAACCGATTTATTTATTCAATAGAACATAGAAAAATTAAACTATGAGTACATTAATAGCTTTAGCATCTTTAGCGGTTCTTATATTAGTATTAGAGATTTTTAACCTGCGCAAAACCATTGTGCCTTTAACTTTGGTGGGTTTATTGGTTGCGTTAGGCTTGAATATATGCGATTTTAATTCAATTGATTCGTTCTACAACAACATGATTGTGGTAAACAAATCAACGGTTTTATTCAATTCGCTTTTTATTGTTTTAACGTTTTTTATTGTGGCGTTGGGACAATCGTTCTACAAGGAACAATACGATAAAATATCAGATTACACCTCTTTAAAAATATTCTTATTGATTGGCGCTTACTGTATGGTTTCGTTCGGAAATCTGGTAATGTTCTTTTTAGGATTAGAAATTTTATCGATCACCTTATACATTTTAGCAGGAAGCGACAGAACGAATATAAAAAGTAACGAAGCCGGAATGAAATATTTCTTAATGGGATCTTTCGCTTCAGGATTTATTTTGTTCGGAATTGCCTTGATTTATGGCGCAACAGCTTCGTTTGATCTAGATCAGATTCTTTTGGCAAGCACACAATTGGCAATGCCAAAATGGTTCACCGTTGGTTTTACCTTAATGTTGGTTGGTTTACTGTTTAAAATAGCAGCCTTCCCGTTCCATTTCTGGGCTCCGGATGTTTACCAAGGATCGCCTTTGCTAACCACAACAACCATGAGTACATTGGCAAAAGTTGCTGCGGTAGCTGCGTTTTACAAGTTAAGCGTAGTATTTTTCCCTGCCATGCCAACAAACTTTGTAAACTTAATTGCTTTTTTAATTGTTGCCACATTGATCATTGGTAACGTAATGGCGCTGAAACAAAACAACATTAAACGCCTTATGGCCTATTCGGGTATTTCGCATGCCGGTTTTATGTTAATGGCAATTTTGTTGGGTAAAACCGCAGAACCTTATTTATTTTACTATATGACAGCTTATGCCATTGCAGGTATTGCGGCATTCAGCGTTATTTTATATGTATGTCAGGATAAAAAAGAAGAATTGGTTATGCATTTCCGCGGATTTGCAAAACACAAACCTGTGTTGGCAGTAACCTTGTCGTTGGCTTTATTATCAATGGCGGGAATACCTATTTTAGCAGGATTCTTTGGAAAATTATTCTTGTTTACCGAAGCTTTAAAGCAAGGTTTCTACATCACGGTTATTACAGCAGTAATTACATCAATCATTAGTATTTATTACTACTTTAAGGTAATCATCACCATGTTTACCTATAAAAATGCAGATGCCAATACGGTTTACCAGAAAAACGTTGTGTATGCTGCGGTTGCAGTTGCAGCCATCATTATTAATCTAGTTATCGGATTTTGCCCATCATTAATAATAGATTTATTTTAGTTAATTGATTACTTTACTAAAGGTTGATTTGAAGTTCAAATCAACCTTTTTTCATATCTTTAAAGTTAGAATAAGACAAAAATAATTTGTTAATTTTCAGACCTCACAGGTTTTAAAAACCTGTGAGGTCTTGGTAAACATACAAAGCTTGTAAATTTGTATCACCCATTGCAATATTTAAACTATGAAAGCTCCCGAAAGATATATCACCGAAAATAACAATTCTTTTTCCAGTTACTGGAAACCTACCAACGATAATTTATTGCCAAAATTACTGCCGAATGTTTCTTTGGAAGAAAGCGAACAACTTATTCCGTTGTATTTTCAGGTTGATGAATGGGGCGATACTGTAGCAAAAGAATATTTTACCAATAAACAGTTTAGCGAAGCTATTGGAACATTGCATCGTGATTTTTCGATGTATCCTTCAAACAAAGAAAATCTTTCAGAACCTACACAACAACTTTTTAAACAACTGTCCGATATTCCAGCTTGGGTAAATTTCGATTTGATTAATCTTGCGGCGACGTACTGTAACCGTTGCGGCACATCGGCATTATCGGTTTTGCGCAATTATTGTTTAATGGGCGGATACGAATCTTCAGCCATTAACAAACCGCTTATTTTTACACAGGCATTGCACAAAGGTGCCGTAAAACGTTTGGCTGATACGGTGGATTTCTGGATGAATGTTACAACGGTAAACGGATTAAAGCCTCAACAAAAAGGAATCTATTCGATATTAACCACACGATTGATTCATTCTTATTCCCGTTTACATATTGAAAAATCGACTGATTGGAAACCGGAATTGTGGGGCAGACCCATTAATTTATGGGATATGCTGGCTACCAATTTAGGTTTTTCGATCGCTTTTATGGACGGATTATCAAAATTAAAACTGCCACCGACCAATAAAGAACTGACCGCAGTTTTACACCTTTGGAAATACGTAGGTTATCTTTTAGGCATTCCGTTGGAATTATTGCCCGATACAGGCGAGGAAGCTGCAAAACAGCTTTATTTATGGAGTAAAACCCAGAAAGGTATCGATCAAGATTCAAAAGATTTGGCTTATGCGTTATATGAAGAACCCAAACTGGTTACGTTTACCAATAATTCATTTATGAAATGGTTTGTGCAAAAAACAAACGTCGGATACAACGAAGTTTTATTGGGCAGTGAAAGTCGGTCTGGATTAGGACTTCCCTACTCTAAAGCCAAATACTGGATTTTGTTGCTGAACAACATCAACCATTATTTCGATAAAAAAGCGAAAAGCAATTCAAAATCATACATCCAAGTGGCACAAAAAGGCAGGAAAGAGCAAGAAAAGATCTGGGATTTGTATCGCAAAGAAAAAAGGGAGTAACTTCTTGCACTACATTAAGCAGATACCGCAACTATTTCACGAACTTTACTAAAAATCAGAAAATATGGAACTAGGAATATCGATGTTTGGCGATTTAAGGTTAGATCCGCAAACGAAACAGCGAAAAGAACCTCATCAACGGTTTACGGAAATGCTGGAACAGGTTAAACTGGCAGACGAAGCTGGTTTGGATGTTTTTGAAATGGGCGAACACCACCGCGCCGATTACAGCGTAACCAATCCACAATTGTTTTTAAGCGCCGCAGCGGCTGTTACAAAAAACATAAAGTTAGGATCGGCTGTAACAGTTTTAAGCTCTAGCGACCCAGTGCGTTTGTTCGAAGATTTCAGTATGTTGGACCAAATTTCAAAAGGCAGGGCACATATTATGGCAGGTCGCGGTAGTTTTATAGAATCGTTTCCGCTTTTTGGCTTTAGCTTAGACGATTATGATGCCTTGTTTGAAGATAAACTACTGCTTTTGTTGGATATTGTTGCTAAAAACGGTACCAATATCAATTGGAATGGCCGACTAACACAGAGTTTGCAAAACGTAAATCTACATCCCAAACCATTTCAAGACCAACTGCCCGTTTGGATTGCTGTGGGTGGAACGCCCGCATCAGTGCTTCGTGCTGCACGATTGGGTGTGCCGATTATGTTTGCAATTATTGGTGGAATGCCTATTAATTTCAAACCTTTGGTTGATTATTACAAAGAAAATTATCTGGCAGCAGGTCACGATGCAGCAAAAATGCAAGTAGGTATTAATTCACATACTTTTTTAGGCGCTACCGGCAGTATAAAAGATGATTATTTTCCGTTCTATGCAGCCCAGATGGATCATATAGGAAAAGAGCGCGGTTGGGCACCATTTAGCAAAGAAGTATTTTTAAACACCACCCAACCAGAAGGAGCTTATATTATGGGAGAACCCAATGCGGTGATCGATAAAATTTTGCAACAGCATGAATGGTTTGGTCATACCCGCTTCGTAGGACAAATGGATGTGGGAGACCCAGCCCACAATATGCTTATGAAATCGATTGAATTATTTGGAACTAAAGTAGCTCCGGAGGTAAGGAAAGCTTTGAAATAAGATCGAATCGCTACTAATGTTATAGGCTTCCCCTTTTTAGTACAAGTTAAAAGTATAACTCATTGTTTTGGTGGTTAGCAGTTTCGCGATATAATTGCCGATAACGTTCTAGGGCTCCTATGTTTGCAAAGTAATAAATTTGCAAACATAGGAGCTCCAAGTTTACACGTCAACCCGCCTGACGCAAAACCCGTGTTGGCAGCTGAACTTCTTTTGTTAGTTGGGCCTGAACCTTTCAAATGATTGCCAATATTTGTCTTTATAAAGGTCATAGCTTAAATCTAATTTGTCTGAATATTTCTTTGTCAAATTGTAAAGAAGCTTTGATGGCTTTCTGAAATCTTTACAAGCGAAATAAATAATTCTTTCACTGTCTGCTGTTTGTCTACCTATGTTTAAATATCCTTCAAAGTCTTTAAGTTCAGCCATTATTTCATCTTCAAAGCTATTTAGTTGCTCATAAGTATTATTGTCAGGCATTCCATTGTTTTTACTGCCGTCAAATTTTATTTCAACTTTCAATATCCAAGGATGTGATGCTTTACTGTCCCAATCAAGTAAAGTTGTATTGATAATTGCAACTAATGGAAGTCCGATATTAAGTGTCGCTTCTAAACTTGAAAAACTATCATTTTCTGTGTTGTAACGAATGCCTTCATATCTTTCCAAAAACTCTTTCTCTCTCCAAATTAGATAATCTTTTAGTTTTTCAATTGGTATCAATTCTTTTTCTGCATGGTCTTTTGAAATTACTGTTAAGTTGTCGATGGTTGTAACAGAGTTAAGTTCACCGAGATAATTGTCAAGGAAAATGTATGTCCCATTTATAATTGTTGATTTCTCGTCTTCTTTATAGTCGTTGTGGGCTACAACTATGTCAACTTCATCAGGAAAATTTTTATGCTCAATAGCGTAAAACGATAGATTATCTCTGTCAAAAGTATAGTCTGCCATTTTAATCCCAACGTTCTCTATGTCAAGTTCGGGTTTTAATGCAGTAAATTTCCAATTAGGTATTTTGGGTGCTGAACTCACAAGTTCTTCAACAAAAACAATGTTCTTTAATACTCCATCAGGTGTAAATACCAATTCTGCTGTATTGTCGTCATACATACCTGTCAGATAAAAGAAACCGTCTTTTAATTCTTCAAGTTTTGGTGAAAGTTTGTTGAAAAAGCCCGCTTCTATATTTTTACCTGTCCTTACTACATTATAGAATGTCTGTTCGTTTGCAGAAAACCAATTCCAAAAGTCTGCATACGTCTGAATTTTATCTTCTTTCTTTCCAAATATTTTGTCAAAAATTCCCATTGTTTAATGTTGTTATTATTAGGTTTATGTGTCGTGTTAGCCTTGCTGCCTAACGGGGCGGCGGCTTTGCGAAGTTCTTTTTCCGAGCTTGCTCGGGGAAAGGATTTAGCAAAACCGCATTTTGAACTAAACCTCCGGTAGCTTTCGTTGCGATGATATTCGTACCTTAGTATTTATTAACGATTAAATAATTGATACTATGGTAACTAAAAAAAATCTCCGGAGGAATTAAGAGCGAACAAATACCTGAATCGCGCTTGTAACGAAATTAATGGTTTTTCAGAACTTCTACAACGTTTTGAGCGTAATATTTCTATTTTAGGACGAAGTAAACGGACTTTCGAAAATTATTCACGTCATATAGCTGCAATGGCGCTTCATTTTGGATCTTTACCAACCCAATTAGATCCTGAACAGGTTAAAGATTACCTCTTTGTACTCCAACAACGCTCTAAATCTCTTTCACAATCGTATTTTAAACACACCGTTTACGGACTAAGGTTGGAAATCTGGTTACGTTGCATGTTTTTGGGCAAAGAGGTCCGCCAAAAGTATATCTTATCGAAAATACACTTGCTTCTGTGAATTAACTTTTACGGGTAAGGGAACTTGTGTTTCATCGTAAAGAAAAGAAAGTGAAAAAGGTTGAAACAGTACAAGTTCAACCATAAAAAAAAGCAGTAATGGCAAAATTACTGCTGGTATATTTTAAAGCTACACTTCGAAAACTCCATAATACATAAAGCTACTCCGGTGAGCCTGCCCTGAGTTTATCGAAGGGTTCAACGGGCTTTACTTCACTTGTTTATTATTTGTTTTGGTGTTCAGTGATTTTCAATTCATCTCATGCCCTCCGGGCAAGACGAAAGCTTAGTTATTGTGCGTAGTTATTTTTTTATCGCTTCCATTTTATTTCCATTCTGAAAGATATTCATTTTTATTATCTTATAATTTTCATCTCTGATAAATTCAAACTGTACATCTACTTTTTTAACAAAAAACTTATTTTGAGTTTCAGGGATTAATTCGATTGCACTTTGTCCTGATAGTTGAGCAAATAATATAGAATCTTTAATGAAAATGTTGAAAATCACATTTTCATTAATAGCATAATTTCCTTCAAATTCTTTTAATTGAATTTCTGATAATTGAATTTCTTTTCTTGAAGCAACGAACTTTAAAGGTTTGTTGTATAAAATTGCATCTATTGCTTCAATAGCAGGTGTAGTTGCATCAAAGTTTTGCAAAATGATAATGGTTTTATCACTGTCTAAATGTCTTTCAAAATGAGTTTCAAAACCATTAGAATTTCCAGCGTGATATACCACTTTTCCAATTCCTTCTTTTTCTGTTATCCACCAACCAAAACCATAATTTATTGAATTTCCGTCAGTTAGTTGGGTGAAGCCATATATTAAATCTAAATCTCGTTTAGAAATGAATTTTTTATCATACAATGCTCTATCCCATTTTAGCAAATCTGATGTTGTTGTATGAATATTACCAGAACCATAAATTCCATTACTCCACATAACTTCTCCGTGATGAGATAAAATTTCAGGTCGCTCTCGTTTTTGTAAACTGACAGAGTAAATGTATCCAAGAGCCATATTTTTCTTAATTGTTTTATGCTCAAATCTGTGATAATCAAATGTGTTTTCCATTTTCAATGGATTGAAGATATTCTTGGTTAAAAAATCATTATATGATTTATGGGAAACTCGTTCAATTACAATGGCTAAAAGTTCAAATCCTATTCCTCCATAAAGGAATTTTTCTCCAGGATTAAATTTTTTTATTGGCTTGTACTTTTTATATAGCTTGATAATGTCTTTATTGTCTGCAATTTTATTTTTATCCCATTTTTCTTCAAAAAGGGAATCATAATCGGGAATTCCGTGAGTGTGAGTTAGTAAATTTTGAATCGTTACATTTTTATAGAATTTCAATTCAGGGATATATTTTGACAATTCATCTGTTAGCTTTAACTTCCCTTTATTCTTTAAAATGAATATTCCCATTGCTGTAAATTGCTTGGAAACAGAATTCAACTTATAGATAGAATTATTAGATAATGATATTTGCTGCTCAATATTTGAAAGGCCATAACTTTTTTCAAAAATAGGAACCCCTTTTTCGGCTATTAGAATTGAACCATTAAATCTATCACTTTGATGAAGTAAAGTAAAAATACTGTCTAATTTTTCAGCTTTCGACTGTGCTTTGACTGTACTAATGGTTAAAAGTAGGATTATTGCGAAAAATATTTTGTTCATTGGATTATCAGCTATTTTTTATAAGACGAACGCAATAATTATTTATTACAAAAAGTCATTTTGAGTTCTGTTTTAATTACGCACAACGGTCTCGGTTATAAACAGTTGGGGATTTTACGCCTTAACTTTTCAGTTTAGCACCGACCTTTGTTTTATGTTTATACTTCCGTTTTATCACTTTCGCCCCAATTGTTTATAGCCATTGTTGTAGCCAGTTATTTTTCAAGTATATCGCCTTTCTTTAGTTCAATACTTTTATAACCACCAACAAAATCAAATTCGATTGACTTTAATCCATCTTCGCTGTTTGTTGGAACTAAACAATTAAAATGCAGATGTTCAATATCTGTTTGGCCTGTCATACCTGACATCCCAATAGGTTGACCTTTCTTGATTTTATCACCTACTTTAACCAAACTTCCATTTTCAGTTAAATGTACATATTGGGTAAAAATGCCTGAATTTGGTTCATATATAGTTACAAAATTTCCATAAGATTTCCATTCATCTCCTTTGCCTCCATATTTATATTGGTCAACAACCCCAACTACAAAACCATCGGTTGATGAACAAATAGTATCATTTATTTTCAGGTCAAAATCAACAGCAAATTTTGACCATTCTGTATTATGAGTATGATTTGTATTATTTCCTTGAATGACTTTATATTTTTTGCCTTTTGGAAAAGGTAATTCCATTTTGATAGGTGTAATCTTTTTTGATAAACTACCAAATCTCCAGTTGTAACCAAATGATGCATTCTGGTCAAACTGGGATACATTTCTTATTCTAACTAATGTATCTGACTTTGCTTTCAATTCGATGATACCAAGTTCTTTAAGTCTATTATTTAAATTTGAGTTATTAGTTTCAATTTCAAATCTAATTGGACAACTAGCGGGATTTATGAGTTGTATTTCCAAACTCTTGTTTTTCAAAATAAATTTTGGTGTGGGAATTTCAGCTTGAGATATTTTCTTTGCAGGAAGTTTAGTTGTTGAGCAACCAACAACTAAAAGTATAATTATTACATAAAATACCCTAAATTTCATTTGTCTGATTTAATTGGCTACAACTGTCTGGGCTATACGTAGTGCGGGATTTGAAAGCTGAAAGTTTCAAATCGGCACGAAGTAGAGCGTAGCCGTTGAATATTTTAAATTTTCAATAAATATACAAAAGGCGAAGCGAAATACAAGACGAAAATTTCAAATTTCACACTTAACCCCGCATTATGTATAGCCTTTGTTGTGCAACGGTTTTATATTTTTTTCTTATTTGGATTCTTTCTGTTTGAAAATAAAGAAACAATCTCAATTGAATTTTTATTGATTCTGTAGTATAAATTGTTATGCTTTTCAACTACAGCTTTTCGGATTTTCTTTTTTTCAATTGATTCGGGGAAAATTGCAGGCATTTTTGAAATCAGTTCGATTGTGTGATCTAATTTAGCAGCAAATTTTCTTAATTCTCTTTCAGTCCAATTATTTTCAAGATATTCAATAGTTTCTTTAAGTTCAGAGATTGCGTGGTCAGTCCACAGTATTTTATAACCACTTTTCATAAATTCCTTTCACGTTAGAGTGAGAAGTTAATTTTCCGTTGTCAGCATCTTGAATTCCTTTTTCAATAGATTCTTTTTCGGAAGCAGAAATTTCATTCCACCAATCGGTTTTTTCTTCATCTCTTAATTTCATTAGTTTGTCAATCAAAGACTTGTCGTTTAATGTTGATAACCATTGAATTAATTCGATTTTTTTCTTTTCTAAACTTAAATCCATAATATCAAAGTTACAAATTTAATTCTATCATTCAATTTTTGCGTTATTTTTTTTTTAACTGTTGCACAACGGTCTGGGCTATACGTAGTGCGGGATTTGAAGACTGAAAGTTTCAAATCGGCACGAAGTAGAGCGTAGCCGTTGAATATTTTAAATTTTCACTAAATATACAAAAGGCGAAGCGAAATACAAGACGAAAATTTCAAATTTTGCACTTAACCCCGCATTATGTATAGCCCTTGTTGCCAATAGTTATTTTTTGCCCTTTAATTCCGCTTGCACAGCCGTAGAAATATTCTATATATTCAACTTCAAGTTCCATTTGGCTAAAAATTCGATGTACATTTTTTGAATTTCTATATTCTTCTGTATAAACACCTAACATTCTATAAGTTTCAGGATTTCCAAGAAATAATTTTCCTAAAACAGGAATAATTTTTTTCAAATAAAACATATAAAATGTTTTTAGAAGTTTATTATCTGGAACAGAAACATCAATCAAGGAAAACTTTCCACCTGGTTTTAAAATTCGATCAATTTCAAATGCTAATTTTTCAAGTTGTTCATCATTAAATGTCTTTAAACCAAAACCCGAAATAATAAAATCCGCAGTTTCGTTCTCGATTGAATTTTCAAACACGTTTTCTTTTAGAATTTCAATTTTAGTTCTTTTGAACTTACTTTTGTTTTTCTCAGCTCGATTTATCATTTCGGTTGAAAAGTAAAGTCCGATTAAAGTTGAGTTTTTATCTGAATTTTTAAGAATATACTTCCAACATTCTCCCATTCCGGTCATTAAATCGACAATAGTTTTACCGCTCTCGATTTCAATTTCCTCAACACATTGTTTTCTCCATCTTTCGCTGAATCCAAAAGAAGTTATGTAATTCATTTTAGAATACGAACTACTCATTTTGTCAAATAGCTTTTCAACAAATTTTGGTTCGTATATTTCTTTCATTCGTGTTGTTAATAATAATTATTGGCAACGGTTTTGTGTATGGCTTCGTTGCGGAAAGTTATGGAAAAACTTTCAAATAATCACAAACATTTGTGAATTGCAGCGAATTTTCCGCCAGGGAAATTCAGCCGCAATGAGCTATACACGTTGTTGTAAAACGTTTTTTATCCAATTTCTATTCCTCAGCCGCTGGATGATATTGGCTAATTTCAATTCCAAAATTCAGGTTTCCAGCTAGTTTTAGCAATTCAGGTTCCAAATAGTCAAATTGAGCTTCAACTTCGTGCATTCTCGTTGCAATTCCGAAATCAATTATTGGGTTTTCGTTATCTGAAAGTCCAAATGAAAATACAGTTTCAAGTTTATCAAAGTTGGCTTTTAAAAATTCAGTCGCATCTTTTCTTTGCTGTTCAAAGTAATTGTAATCGGCATTACTCAATTCAAAAGAGCAACCGTTTGAGTTCTCAATTTTTTTCTTTCCGATTTTTGTTTTTTCGCCTATCCGATACGTTTTATAGGGTTTCAAATCGGTTGATTTTAAAAAATCATCGACTTTAAAATTCTTTCCATCTATTCTTAAAACACAACTCATTCGGTTTGTCAAAATGTTTTACAACGGTTACGTATAAACGCAGTAGCGGAGTAGGGAAGTGGAAACTTTCAACTTTACACAAACATAAGCTACTTGCATATTTATTTGCTAAATTTACAAAAAGGAAATTAATTTGCAAGTAGCGACAAAGGATGTAGAAACTTTGATTTTGGTACTTATCCCGCTATTGCGGTTATACGATGTTGTAGCCAGTTTTTTTATCTCATCCATCCTTCGACAATATAATTCCGTTCAGTTATTTTATAATCCTTTCCATTTAAAGGTTCGAACCATAATTCAATTCTCGCTCCATATTTATCTCCCCAAGAACCTTCGTAAATAGTAAATTCTCCCGAATATAATTTGGGTTCGAAATTTTCTACATTGACTTTAGACCTAATTTTCATTCTATCTGCTGAAAGATGGTCATTTGAAGTCACTTCAAATGCTTTTATATAAAAGTTACCTTTTTCAGTTGGTTTGTAATCTGTAAAGTAGTTATAAATTCCTGGTTGGAAAGATGAAGCCAAAACCAAGTTAAATTCTCCAAAGTCATTTTCAGTTGGTTCAGTTTCCTTTGGTTCATAAATCTCAATGTCATTTGGAATTTCTTTATTCGCTCCGTAGTAATCTGGTGGCGAAAAAGTAAAAATGATTGATACAAAGAGAAATAAAAATCCTGAAATCAGTACTTGAGGAATCAGGAAATACCATTTTTTGATAAATATTTGAACAATTGCAGATATTATATTTCCTAAAATGTTTGCAAAAAATAACATCAGAGAAATATCAATTATTGAGTCGCTTTTCAAAACTTCTCCAAGCAGAAACACTATGAAAGGAATCAAATATGATACAATTGGAATCCACCAAACTTTGAAATATTTAAAAAAGATGTTTTTGACTTTCTCTAATCTCATTTTAATTTAGGACGATGTTTTTTTTAAATTGGCTACAACGGTTTGGGCTATACGTAGTGCGGGATTTGAAGACTGAAAGTTTCAAATCGGCACGGAGTAGAGCGTAGCCGTTGAATATTTTAAATTTTCACTAAATATACAAAAGGCGAAGCGAAAGACAAGACTAAAACTCTAAATTTCGCACTTAACCCCGCATTATGTATAGCCTTTGTTGAACTAAACCTCCGGTAGCTTTCGTTGCGATGATATTCGTATCTTAGTATTTATTAACGATTAAATAATTGATACTATGGTAAACCCCTGGTGCATTATTAAACGAGATTAATTTTTAGGTTGTTAATATTTCTATTAAACACAAATTTATTCAAATATTGAATAGTTGTCAGTGTTGTAATTTTAGCCAGAATTCTTGTTTCAAATCCTTCAAAGGTCTTTGCGTAATTTCTTCTAATCATAAATTGGTCACACAATTGTGAGAACAGAGTTTCAATTCTTTTTCTATATTTTTTGAAATGATAAAATTGAGGTTTATAACCTTTTTGATTTTTTCTTTTCGGAGTTTCTAATTGGATATTGACCTGGTTAAATAAATCAAGTTGAATGGTTTGTGAAAGATAACCTTTATCTCCAAGTAAAACACAATCAGACATTTGCTTTCTTATATCCTGCAAATAATGAATATCGTGGACAGAGGCAGGAGATAAATCAAAACTTTGAAAAACACCAGAAATTGAGCAAACAGCGTGTAATTTATAGCCATAAAAATGTAAATTTTGTGAAGCACAAAATCCCTTGTTGGGAATGGCATAATCGACCTCCTTACATATTTTACTTCTGGAAGAACGTGTTATTTTGCACACTTCCAAGGGCATACTATCGACCACAAAATAGTTTTCAAACTCATTAAATTTTTTTACCATTTTCATTCTGATTTCTTCGATAAATGGAAATAATTTTCTTTTTCTTCTGTTGTAAACACTTCGCTCAATTTTAGATTCAATTTCAAAACCCTTAATTTCTCTAAATAGCTGATGTTCAGAATCAATCGATTTAAATTCTGACAAGATTATTAAACTAATTAATTCAATATCAGATAGTTTAGGCTTTATTGGTTTAAAATATAAATTCTCTTTTTCCGAAATTTTCCGCAATTCCTTCAAAATTAATTTGTAACTTGCTTCTAAGTTGCTCATGATTGTATTTGATTGTCAGTCAATACAATATACTACTTTTTTGTATCTTGAGCAACTTTTTATATAATGCACTACGGGTTATGGTAACTAAAAAAAATCTCCGGAGGAATTAAGAGCGAACAAATATTTGAATCGCGCTTGTAGTGAAATTAATGGTTTTTCTGAACTTCTGCAACGTTTTGAGCGTAATATTTCTATTTTAGGACGAAGTAAACGCACTTTCGAAAATTATTCTCGCCATGTTGCTGCAATGGCCTTACATTTTGGCTGTTTACCAACCGAATTAGATCCTGAACAGGTTAAAGATTACCTCTTTGAACTCCAACAACGCTCTAAATCTCCTTCACAATCGTATTTTAAACACACTGTTTACGGACTTCGATTTCTACTAAAGACCGAAAATCTTCCGTATGATTATCTTCATTTACCGGCAATTCCTAAAGAAAAAAAACTTCCTGTTATTTTAAGTCGTCATGAGATTTGGAAACTGCTTCAACATGCCGATTTGCTCAAACATCGCATTTTAATTGGTTTGATTTATAGCTGTGGATTGCGCTGTATGGAAGTGAGAAACATCGAACTCAAACATCTCGATTTCGATAGAAAATTACTACATATTGTTCAAAGTAAAGGGAAGAAAGATCGTTATGTTCCACTTTCTGATCATATTATTCGAGGGATTAAAAAGTATATTTCGGTCGAACATCCTACCACCTTTTTATTTACCGGAAACACCAAAGATGCCAAAGGTTTTGATTCGCGTTATAGTCAGCGTGGGGTTCAATGGGTCATAAAATCGGTTTGTAAAAAGGCCGGAATTTTAAAAGATGTGCACACCCATACATTGCGTCACAGCTACGCTACGCATTTGCTCGAAGATGGTGTAAATATTCTGCAAGTTCAGAAATTGATGGGACATGAACGTATTGAAACTACGATGGAATACTTACATGTTTGTCAGCTCGAAAACCAAAAAGTACACAGTCCAATTGATACCGTTTTTGCGCTATGCAGCCGCAATGGGAAGTAGCCGATGTGCTCAAAAAAGTCGATTTGTCTAACCAAAACTTTACGGTTCATCAAGAAAAAACACTTCGAGCATTGACTTTATGCAGAACTGCTGCTTTGGGCGGACATGTAGATGCTTGTGATACTTGCGGAAACATCAGCATTAGCTACAACAGTTGCCGAAACAGACATTGTCCGAAATGTCAAGGTCATAAACGTGAAGAATGGATTCAGGCGCGCGAACAAGATTTATTGCCTTGTTCGTATTATCATGTGGTTTTTACCCTTCCAGATTCGCTTAATGGATTAACGATTCATCAGCCACAATTGATGTATAAAATCTTGTTTGATTCGGTTTGGGCAACGCTTTCTCAGTTCGGAAAAACTGAAAATATGCA
The DNA here is from genome assembly GCF_028473145.1 of Flavobacterium sp. CBA20B-1. Taxonomy (NCBI): domain Bacteria; kingdom Pseudomonadati; phylum Bacteroidota; class Flavobacteriia; order Flavobacteriales; family Flavobacteriaceae; genus Flavobacterium; species Flavobacterium sp. CBA20B-1. The sequence goes on along the minus strand of NZ_CP092370.1, from coordinate 2,435,452 downwards.
TTTAGGAATGATTGGAATTTTGCATACTTGGGGACAAAATCTGAGTTTGCATCCGCATATTCATTGCATTATTCCTGGAGGTGGAATTGATGCAAACGGTAAATGGAAACGCAAGATAAAAACCGATAAATACTTGTTTTGTGTAAAAGCATTGAGTAAGGTTTTTCGAGCAAAATTTGTGGCCTCCATGCGTAAAGAAAGTTTAGGAAATCAAGCGTTGTACAATCAATTATTCGAAAAGAATTGGGTGGTTTATGCCAAACGTCCTTTTGGTGGACCAAAACAAGTGATTGAATATTTAGGTAGATACACACACAAAGTAGCTATTAGCAATCATCGGATTAAAAACGTAACCAATCACGAAGTTACCATTGCATACAAAGATTATAAAGACGGTAGTAAAACCAAGCAACTCACCTTAAAAAATGAAGAGTTTGTTCGCAGATTTAGTTTGCATATTTTACCCAAACGCTTTGTTCGGATTAGGCATTATGGCATTTTAAGTAGTAGTTGGAAACGCGGAAAACTCCAACAATTACAAGAGCATTTAAATGTTGTAAGACCCGAAATCGAAATCAAAACACAACATAGAAAATGTTTTTGTTGTAAAATTGGAAATCTGGTTACGTTGCATGTTTTTGGGCAAAGAGGGCCGCCAAAAGTATATCTTATCGAAAATACACTTGCTTCTGTGAATTAACTTTTACGGGTAAGGGAACTTGTGTTTCATCGTTAAAAAAAGAAAGTGAAAAAGGTTGAAACAGTACAAGTTCAAACACAAAAAAAGCAGTAATGGCAAAATTACTGCTGGTATATTTTAAAGCTACACTTCGAAAACTCCATAATACATAAAGCTACTCCGGTGAGCCTGCCCTGAGTTTATCGAAGGGTTCAACGGGCTTTACTTCACTTGTTTATTATTTGTTTTGGTGTTCAGTGATTTTCAATTCATCTCATGCCCTCCGGGCAAGACGAAAGCTTAGTTATTGGTGGCAGTTTTTTATTGAATTGTAAAGTTGATTTTTCGTCCAAGTCCAATTTCAATAAGTTTATAAAGTGTCGAAAGTTGAATATCGCTGTGTCCATTTTCAATTCTCGATATAAAGCTTTTTTTTGCCCCAATTTTCTCAGCAAGTTGCTCTTGTGTCATTTGAGCCAATTTTCGTTCTTCTTTTATTAATTCTCCAATGGCAAAAGATTTGGCTTTAATTTCAAAGTCAGTTCTTTCTTTAGTTCCAGTTAACCCATATCTTTTGTCAAGATGTTGAGCAAAAGTCTTGATATTTTTATTTTTTGTTTCCATTTTTATTTTCTTTTTGTTCATTAAAATATTCCTGCATTATTTTTTCTGCTCTAATTATCTCTTTCTTCGGTGTTTTTTGCGTTTTCTTTTGAAATCCATTGAAAAGAACTACTAAATTTCCTTTGTCAAAACAGCAAAAAATTCTGTAAATATTACTTTCATATTCTACTCGAATTTCAAAAAGTCCTTTTACACCTTCGATACTTTTAAAAAACTTGGTTGGAACACGTTCAATAATTGTCATCATAAAAAGAACTTCGTCAATTTTGTCCTTTACTTTGTCGGTCAATGGTTCAAAAAAGTCGTCAAAATAGTCTTTATAAAAAACAATTTCTCTAATTATTTCCATTTGACAAAGTTAACGAATAATGGAACAATTACAAAATAAAATGAGTAAATTTTAATGCTTTTTTTGTTAGCGGTCGGTTCGGTAAAATTGCCACCAACGGGGCGGCGGCTTTGCGAAGTTCTTTTTCCGAGCTTGCTCGGGGAAAGGATTTTGCAAAACCGCATGATGTGCGAAGTTCGCGAAGCGACAAGCGCATCGTGCGGTGCAGGCGCCGCCCCGATGTAGCGAAAGGAGCGTAAGCGGATTTCGCTACATCGGTTACGTATAAACGCAGTAGCGGAGTAGTGAAGTCGAAACTTTCAACTTTACACAAACATAAGCTACTTGCATATTCATTTGCTAAATTTACAAAAAGGAAATTAATTTGCAAGTAGCGACAAAGGATGTAGTAACTATAATTTTAACACTTATCCCGCTATTGCGGTTATACATTGTTGCCCACTGTGCTTTATATTTCATTTAGTTCTTTTCTCATTAATTTGATAATATCGTCTTTAATGCTTTGAGTTACTTTACCCTTTAATTCAAGTTCCTTTTGTTGTAATTCAATTCTTACTTGATTTCCAGTCAACATTAATTTTGGTAGGTCAGACATCATTTTGTCAGACTGTTCCATTAATTTGTCATATGATAATTCCAAGAGATTGAGTTTGTCTAAAATTTCATCGCTTGCAATTAGGCGAATTGTATTTGTTTCTTGCTTTAATTTTGTTAGTTCAGCATAGGAATCGAAAGTCATTTTTTGTATTTTCTTGGACATTACTGTTACAGCTAAATTTTCTTTCTTTTTATTTCCTTGAGTGGCTGCATTTAGATAGTTTTTATTGAATTCATCTAAAATTGGCATTAATTCAGATTGATTTTTTAAAGTCGCTTCGTTTGTAAAATTGTCTAAAAGCTTAAAAAATCCAAGATATTGTTCTTTTTTACTCTCGTATTGATATCTCCTTTTGCTAATGTCTAATTGATGGTCTTTTTTAATGGATTCGGTTTCTTCAACAAGTTCTTTGTTTTTCCGTTTAAGAGCATTAATTTTTGCGCTTTCCTGAATAAAAGTCCTAACGTATAATATCAATAAGCCAATGAACCCAAAGAATAGGTAAAGGACGAAAGGTTTTAAAAAGTCAATTAGTTCATTCATTTGGTTTTTTCCAGCATAGTGGGCAACGGTTAGTATATGAAAAGTAGGCGATTTCGAAGTCCGAAACTTTCCGTTAAGCACAAAGTTTGATACGAGCCAAAACCCTTTATTTTTCTACTGTTTCGCCTATTTTTTATATACATTGTTAGCGGTTCGGCTTTTTATTTTCAATTCGTTATTGCGTAAATTATCAAGGTCGTTAAAGTTATCCCCAAAGCTTGGGCTGTGCCTGTTATTGCTCCAAATGTCAATGGTTTTTTCATTGTCGGAATTACAGAGGTTGTAAAAACGACAGCCATTGCAATTCCAAATCCAATTAAAAGCCCAAGTTTTAATGCTCCATTATACGAACTTGTATTTGTCAGTTTTAGCAAAATGGCAATCACAACTGTCGTAACGAAGCAAGCGAATAATGGTGCGATGTAATAAATATTGGTCTCTTTCCAATTTTCGGGTCTTTCAAAACCCATTGCATCTTCCCAACTTTTACCAAAAGCAAATTGTCTGTGCCATATACCGCAAAATGCACAATAAAATATTGTTCCTATTGCAATAGCCAACCAACTAATTTCTACAAGTACTTCCATTATCTGCGTGATTTCATTGCTTTAACTTTCTTAATTTTTGAATCCTCTATAAATTTTCGATACTCTTCCGTTTCCATTCCGAAAAGTGCTATTTTCCCATCACTGTCACTATGAATACCAAAACCATATGTTTTTGTCAAGGGTGAAGCTCGAAAGCAAGGCTGCCCTTTTGAGAAAAATTGTTCTCGTGCTTGTTTATATTCAGCTTTAGTCAAGTCTTTTCGGTCGGAAAACACTTGAAAGAAAACGTCATCAGAAGTAAATTTGTAGGGATTTTTTGCAATCATTTCGTATTGCATTTCCGCTACGGTTTTTTTGTCCTTTGTTGGCGGTTTTGTTCCCCTTTCCGCTTTTGTGTCTTCCGCAACTTCGATAAAAGTGTCAAAATAATTTGTCGAATGTATTTTCATTTCTTTCTCGTTTATTTTTTACGATTTCGTTTTTTTAGCTGACCGCTAACGGTTACGTATAAACGCAGTAGCGGAGTAGGGAAGTCGAAACTTTCAACTTAGCACAAACATAAGCTACTTGCTATTTTATTTGCTAAATTTACAAAAAGGAAATTAAATTGCAAGTAGCGAAAATGGAAGTAGTAACTATAACTTTATCACTTAACCCGCTATTGCGGTTATACATTGTTGTGCCCAGTTATTTTAAACGATAGATTGTCTTATTTTTTTCTCCTATTTTTTCAAAAAAGCCTAGTTCAGCTCCCTTTTTTAAATCTCTACTAGCTGTTGCAGAAGAAATATCTTTAAAAACATCCATATAATCTTTTCTTGTAAATTCGGTTTTATTTAATGAAACATAATATTCTAATCTGTCTTTTTCGTTTAATGTCCGATTATTGAAATCTAATAATTCACTTATTGAATTATCAATTACTTTTAACATATACTCAATAAATTTTGTTGAATTTCCTGACTTATCACTTTCTGCAAGAGCCTTGTAATATTTTTCTTGGTCACTACTAATTAAAGTTTCAAACGGTAAAAACTCAAATACCGGATATTTCTCCATTAAAATCAAAGTTTGCCATAACCTCCCCATTCTTCCGTTTCCATCTACAAACGGATGTATAAATTCCATTTCGTAATGAAAAACACAACTTTTAATTAACTCAATTTCGTCTGACTTTTTCAGGTATTCAAAAAGTTCCTTCATTAAATAAGGAACATTGCCAAATGGAGGTGCTAAATGTTCAACTTTTGAACCTTTTACGATTCCGACACTTTGTTTTCTATATTTTCCTGAATTTTCAATAAGACCTTCCATTAAGTTTTTATGAGCTTTTAAAAATGACTGTTCATTAGAGGGATTATATTTTTCTAAATTTTCATAGATTTTGATAGCATTCAAAACCTCAAGGACATCTTTTTTTGGGCCAATAACTCTTTTGTTGTCTACAAGCGCTGTAATTTGTTCTTTTGTAAGTGTGTTTCCTTCTATTTTTAACGAAGAATGAATAGTCTTGATTCTATTCTGTTTCCTCAATTTAGGTGAAGGTCTGTTTAATAAATTAGCATTTACTTCTCCCATTTTCTCAGAGATAGAGGTTATTAATTTTAAAATAGAAGATGTTATTTCGTAAGGTGGTTTCATTTGTGATACTATCATTTGATACTATCAAAGATACAATCATTTAAACAAAATTATGTAATGTGACGGATTTTTTAATTGGGCACAACGGGGCGGCGGCTTTGCGAAGTTCTTTTTCCGAGCTTGCTCGGGGAAAGGATTTAGCAAAACCGCATGATGTGCGAAGTTCGCGAAGCGACAAGCGCATCGTGCGGTGCAGGCGTCGCCCCGATGTAGCGAAAGGAGCGTAAGCGGATTTCGCTACATCACAAATATATACGAAAGTTTATTAATTAACAAAAAATAAAGAATAAAAACATAAACGATTGTTTATTAATAATATAAACGACAACAAACATTTACAATCGACTACAAATGTTTAACAACCGAATAAAATTTGCAAGCTGTCGCAACTTTGTACCAAATAATTATTTAACATTAAAATTTTATACGCCATGAGTACATTAAGAAACAGTGTTCGTCTTGTAGGAAGAGTAGGTAACACACCGGAAGCAAAAACTTTTGACAATGCTACAAAAGTTACTTTATCGTTAGCAACTAGCGACTTTTACTACAACGATAAAAAAGAAAAAATAGAAACCATCCAATGGCACAACATCGTTGCATGGGGCAAAACCGCTGAACTGATTCAAAAATATGTTGAAAAAGGTAAAGAAATTGCCGTGGAGGGTAAATTAACCTATCGTACATACGAAGATAAAGATGGCATCAAGCGCAGTATTACCGAGATTGTAATCAGCGAAGTGTTGTTTTTCTAAAATCAAAATCCGTAGGGTTTAATAGCATTTCCACAGATGCACAGATGTGTAATCTTTGCATCTGTGGTTTTATTCTAAATCAATAAGTCGCGGGTTGCTTTAAAGGTGTTTACATGGGCCTGCAATATAGTTCGCAGGTCGGGTGAATAACCTCCACCCATGCTGCACTGAATGGGAATATGGTATTTTTTAGCCAATGAAAATACCAATATGTCGCGTTGTTTGCAACCATTAATTGTACAATTCAATTTACCCAATTTGTCTGTTGTTAAAATATCCACACCTGCTTGGTAAAAAATAAAGTCGGGGTTTTCAGCAGCAATTATGGGCTCTAAATGCTGTGTTAAAAGCTGGATATATACCGCATCGGTAATGTTGTTTTCTAGTGCAATGTCTAAACTCGATTGTTCTTTTTTAAACGGATAATTGGCTTTTCCATGCATAGAAAAAGTGAAAACGTTTGGGTTGTTTCTGAAAATTTCCGCTGTTCCATTGCCTTGATGCACATCTAAATCAACAATTAGTACTTTAGATACCAAATGGTGTTTTAGCAAATAGGCAGCTGCAATTGCTTGGTCGTTCAGCATACAAAAACCTTCGCCATAATTAGAAAAAGCGTGGTGGGTGCCTCCGGCAATATTAAAGGCAATACCGCTGTTTTCTATCGCTTTTAAAGCGCCGGTTAAAGTGCCTTGTGCAATGATTCGTTCCCGGCGCACCAGTTGGGCGTTGTGCACAAAGCCCGTTTTTCTAATTTCTTTTGCGGTGAGTTGTAAATTCATATATCGGTTCACATAATCGCTACCGTGAACCAAACAAACGGTGTTGGTGTCTATTTCAGTGGGTTGAAAAAAATGTTCCTCGCTCACAATTCCTTCCAAAAGCAGTTGTTGTGGTAGTAGCTCGTATTTTTCCATAGGAAATCGATGGTTTTCTGGAACCGGATGTTTGTAAATAGGATGATACGCTATGGGAAACATTTTTGTTTTTTGTAAATTGCGACACTAAAATAAAAAAACTATGAATTTATTTAAAGAAATACAGCAAAGTTTGACTTTTCATAATATTATGTGTATATCAATAATGTTTATAATGTTTTCATGTAGTGGCGATAAGAAAGAATCCCAAATTATTGATATAAAAAAAAACACTTCAAAAAGAAATATTATTTATCAGGATACACCTGAAAAGTATTTTAAGACATCTGATAATTATAAAATATTTAAGGAAAGTGAAAGTTTACATATTCAAGGGAATTATAATGAGGCATTAAAAAAATTATTAGAACTTGAGAAATCTGAGAAGGAAAATGAACTTGTATTGGGTAGTTTAGGTATTGTTTATATGGATTTGAAACGATATGAACTGTCTGAAAATAAGTTAGAGAAAGCTATTAAAATCAATCCAGATTTCATTAACAATTTGTTTAATCTTGCCACACTTTATGAACGATTGAAGAATTATGAAGATGCCGATATGACTATGCAAAAAGCAGAGAATTTGAAAAAAACGGAACAAGAGGAATTTCTATACTATATGCAAAGAGCTTTTTTAAATTATAAATTAAACAATTGTGATAAAGCTTTAAAATTTTGCGAAAAAATTATAAACTCAAATTTTGATGAATATTATATAACCAATGCACAAGGTGCTTATAATGAAATTAAGGAAAAATGCGTTGAAAAATAATTACTATAACTTTTACTTTTCAGCAAATTCTACTCATTCAAAATATCCTGAAACAAATCAAAAAAGCGCCCCATATCAATACCGTCAACCAAGCCGTGATGTGCAAATAAGGCAACATTGAAAAATTTTCTACCATTTTTGTCCATCATTTTACCAATAGAAACTTTTGGTGCACTATCAGGGTATTGAAAGCCACGGGCATGCGTTAACGAGGTAAAATTTACCCAAGGAATAGCAGAAAAATGAATGATATTTTCGCCGTAATCGTCTTTCGTAAGCAAGGTGTCGGTTTGTTGAACTCGAGCTATTTCGTTTTTTACCGATTTTTGAAAAAGCTCTAAATCTTCTTGATAAATAATATGCGAAAAGCCAAAGGTTTCGTTTTTTTTTAAAACCGTTGACGAAGCATCAATCCGATTATACTGAAAAACCTTTCCATTGTCAATCCGCAGTTTAAAAGCCGGCAATTGATTCATGGTTTTCAATGCAGCATACAAATAATAAATAAAAAACGACGTGTTTAATGCTTTCGCTTTTTCGTAGGCTTTGGTAACATCGATTTCCACAGTAAGTCCGTAAAAGGGTTCATCCATTGCCGAGAAAAATTCAAAATGACTTTTTCGTTTCCAAGTATCTAAATCAATTTCTGTTTTCATATGTTCAATAACGTAATAATTTCGCTTGCTTTTTCAACGCTGTAAAAATTATTGTGCACAATTTCGTGGTCAATGCGTTCGTGTGCCCAAGTGGTGTGAAAAGGTACGTGCACGGCAGTTCCGCCAATGTTTAAAACCGGCAGCACATCAGATTTTAACGAGTTTCCAATCATTAAAAAGTTTTCAGGTTCAATTTCCAAACGTTTCAAAAGTTTTTCGTAATCCAATTCTTCTTTTTCAACCATCACTTCGATATGATGAAAATATGCTCCCAAACCCGATAAATGCAACTTGCGGTGTTGGTCTTTTAAATCGCCTTTCGTTGCCACCACCAATTTGTATTTTCCGTGTAATTGTTGCAAGGTTTCTTCAATGCCTTCTAACAGAACAACCGGTTTTGCCAATAATTCTTTTCCAATTTCAATGATTTTTTGCATTACTTTGGTCGATACTGTGTGGTTTGAAACCTCGTAAGCCGTTTGCACCATCGATAAAACGTATCCTTTAATTCCATAGCCATACAATGGTAAATTGCCAATTTGTGTTTTGAACAGCGCCTGCGCCAAACTTTGTTTTGAGAGATAATCACTCATTAAAGCACAAAATTTTTCTTCGGCTTCGTCAAAATAAGGTTCGTTAATAAACAGTGTATCGTCGGCGTCAAAGGCAATTACTTGTATGTTTTGTATCATTTTATTCAAAGTTTCTTCAAAGATAAAACCTAAAATCAGAGTAATTGTTCAAAAGGAATCAATTTGTTAAAAAAAATTGACCAATAATTAAATTTTGTACATTTAATATAAAAAAGAGAAAACTATGAAAAATGTAATGAAACAAGAAATGCAGCAACTAAATTACGAAGATGTAGCTGCTTTGGTAACCACAGGTGCGGCGGCAGGTATTGCCGTTACGAAGGTTACAGGACATTCTAAAACATTGGGTGCAGCGGTTGGCGTTGGCTTAAGTATGTTGTTTTATGGGATTTTAAAAAAATATGGAAAGTAAAAAAAATAGTATTGTTGTTGGTTGCAGCATTTTCGTTCAGCGCTTGTTGCACAAGATTGAATGATGATCTTCCAACTCCTGAACCGCGAGGATCGTATGTTGCCGTATTAATTGTTGATGCTATAACCAATAATTTTGAAGGCGGAAAGATTTATCATTATAATCAGGAATTTTCAACCTATAATTTAACGGTTGAAAATGTTCCCCCGGTTGATGTTGGATATATTAAAGTGCATTATGTGGAAGCAAATCAGTTGATTTATCACGCCACCCAAGTTTTCATGGGCAATGGTGAAATAATTGTTCCCAACCCATTAAAACCGCCACAAGATTTTCAGAGCGTGCTGACCGAAGATTTCTTTGCTTTTCCAAATGATGCTGTGGAACTGACAAACGCACCATCGCCCGAAGGAAAAGCTGAAGAAAAATGGGCACAAATTCAAAATTTAGAAGTGATTCGCAATGCGTTGCAACAAAACAAAGGTTCTATACACTATTTTAAACACATTACAGACACAGGCGGTTTTGTAGAACATGCCAAATGGGTTTTTATCGTAAAAAATTAAGGTTGCCAAGTGCAGCCTTTTTTTATTGATTTTTTAAAATAAACGTTTATTTTAGCAGTTAAAACAAACTAAAACTTTCAACTTTGGAACAAACAACTACAAGCAATTCTTTGAAAAGAGGATTGTCTAACCGCCATATTCAGTTAATTGCCTTGGGTGGAGCCATTGGAACGGGCTTATTCTTAGGAATTGGACCCGCTGCTGTTTTGGCCGGACCATCGGTTATTTTAGGATATGCCTTTGCAGGAATTATTGCTTTTTTCATCATGCGTCAGTTGGGCGAAATGGTGGTAGAAGAACCTGTTTCGGGCTCTTTTTCGCATTTTGCTTATAAATATTGGGGATCTTTTGCAGGTTATTCTTCCGGTTGGAACTATTGGATTTTGTACATTTTGGTTTCCATGGCAGAATTAACAGCCATTGGCAAATATGTACAATTTTGGTGGCCTGATATTCCCTTGTGGGTTTCCAGTTTATTTTTCTTTGTAACGATAACCGCCTTGAATTTAGGCTCTGTTAAAATGTTTGGCGAAGCCGAGTTTTGGTTTTCTATTATTAAAGTAGTGGCAATTTTGGCCATGATTGCTTTTGGAACATACTTATTAATTTCGGGAACGGGTGGCGAACAGGCAAGTATATCAAACCTTACAAACAACGGAGGATTTTTTCCAAAAGGTTGGCTCGAAAAAACCAGTGACGGATACCAAGGTTTGCTCTCGGTGATGGCGATTATCATGTTTTCATTCGGCGGATTGGAACTAATTGGAATTACAGCTGCCGAAGCCGCAAATCCCGAGAAAAACATTCCAAAAGCAACCAATCAAGTAATTTATCGTATTTTAATTTTCTATGTAGGTGCTTTAATTATTTTGTTTTCGCTTTCTCCGTGGGCAACCATCACCACAGAAACAAGCCCGTTTGTTACCGTTTTTGATAATTTAAAAGGTTTGCATTTCAATCTATTCGGAACCGATATTTCAGGTACAAATTTAATTGCCAATGTACTTAATTTAATTGTATTAACAGCTGCATTATCGGTTTATAATTCATCGGTTTACAGCAACAGCCGCATGTTATATGGCTTGGCAGAACAAGGGAATGCACCAAAATTTGTAATGCACTTAAATAAAAGTTCGGTTCCCACCCGCGCTATTATTGTTTCGAGCTGTTTTGCAGGTTTGTGTATCATTATTAATAAGTTGATGCCAGATGAAGCCTTTAAAATACTTATGTCCTTGGTGGTTTCATGTTTAATCATTAACTGGATTATGATTTCGTTTACACATTTAAAATTCCGTAAGTTTAAAGACAGCGTTTTGATAAAAACCAAATTCCCATCGTTTTTATATCCGGTTTCTAATTATATATGTATGGCGTTTTTGTTAGGGATTTTAGTGATAATGAGTATGACCGGTATGCATGTTTCGGTAATTTTAATTCCGGTTTGGTTGCTTATTCTATTTATAACATTTCAACTTGTTCAAAAGAATAAAAATCAATCTTAATATAGCTTAACAATTTTTGCCAAAGTATTTTATAATTTTAATGAACTAATCTAACACAAAAATTATTATGGAAATCAATCACAGAAAAGAAGAAAATAAAGGTGTTTTTATTGCAACAGAAAACGATGTAAAAGCCGGTGAAATGACTTATAGTAAGGCTGGGGATGATAAATTTATTATAGACCATACCGAGGTAAATCCGGAATTCAAAGGAAAAGGAGTTGGTAAAGAAATGGTTTTTGCAGCAGTTGAATACGCACGCGAAAACAACATTAAGATTTTGCCTTTATGTCCGTTTGCAAAAGCAATGTTTGATAAGAACAAAGACATCCAAGACGTTTTGGTTTAACATATAAACTCTGATAAAGTTTTAAACTTTGTTGGAGTTTTTTTTTTACAAAACATAAGTGTAAATAGAATTGTCTAAATATTTACCACCCATATCACATGGATAAATTTTATTTGTATCTAAATATATAATATCGTTAGAAAAAAAATAAAGAATCGTTTTTAGCGATTGATTTTTTAAGCTCAGTTGTAGCATCAACTATATAAGTATCTTTAAGCAAAAAATATGAAATTCCAATAATTATCATAACAATCATAAGAAACCCAAACAACTTATCACCGAAAACAGTAGCTAAATCTACTTTAGTAGTTTTATTCTTAACCATTATTAGAATTGCTTTTACAGCAAATATAAAAATACCAATTCCTATTAATAGTTGATTTAGATCTAAAATGGTCTTTAAAAGTATTATAATTATTTTTCTTCAAATATAGATTTTTTCTAGCCCGGATTGCAGCGGCATCCTTTTATCGGTGGCTGAGGCACTCGAAGCGCCGATAAAAGATATAGCGGAAAGCCGGAAATAGCTTCCAATAAAAATAACGAAACATGAACTTATGATGAAACTCTGAATTTGATTTAGAGTGACAAAATTAAAGTGAATTATGATTTGTTAGCCAATTGTCCGCAGGCAGCATCAATGTCTTTTCCGCGCGATCTGCGTACTTTTGCTACAATTCCGGCGTTTTCGAGAGCTTTTATGTATGCATCGATAACCGTTGGATCGGCTTGTTGAAATGCACCATCATCGATTGGATTGTACTCGATAATATTAACTTTGCAGGGCACGTATTTGCAGAATTTCACCAAGGCGTCAATGGCTTTTTTATCATCGTTTATACCTTTCCAGACCACATATTCGTAAGTGATTTTACTTTTGGTTTTGCGGTACCAATATTCCAAGGCTTCGCGCAATTCGGGCAACGGAAAACTTTTGGTGAAGGGCATGATTTGGTTTCGGGTTTCTTCGATTGCGGAGTGCAGCGATACAGCCAGCTTGACTTTCACCTCATCGTCGGCCATTTTTTTTATCATTTTTGAAACGCCCGATGTGGATACAGTTATGCGTTTGGGCGACATTCCTAAGCCTTCGCTTGATGTGATTTTTTCGATCGCTTTCATAACGTTTGGATAGTTCATCAGTGGTTCGCCCATGCCCATGAATACGATATTTGATAAGGGACGGTTGTGATACAATCTGCTTTCTTGATCAATTGCCACCACTTGGTCGTAAATTTCATCGGGTGCTAAATTACGCATGCGTTTTAAACGTGCCGTGGCACAGAAATTACAGTCTAAACTGCAACCAACCTGGCTTGAAACGCAGGCTGTAGTGCGGGTTTCGGTAGGAATTAAAACAGATTCTACGATTAAACCATCGTGCAATCGCACCGCATTTTTTATAGTACCGTCGTTGCTGTGTTGCATGGTATCTACTTTAATGTGGTTTATCACAAAGTACTGTTCTAGCAAAGCACGGGTTTCTTTTGATATGTTGGTCATATCATCAAAACTATGCGCGCCCTTGCTCCACAACCATTCGTACACTTGATTGCCACGAAAAGCTTTATCGCCCTGTGCCACAAAAAAGTCGCGTATTTGCTCTTTGGTTAAACTGCGTATATCTTTTTTAACTGTATTCATTTGGCAAAGTTACAATAATTTGGGTGTAGTTTAAAAGCTTTGAATTTGTTTGGCTATCTTTACTTAAAAAATTATCATTATGCATTTTATTTCCGAAGAATTAGAACAATATATAGCAAAACACTCGGCTGTTGAACCCGAACTTTTACAGCAATTAAACAAAGAAACCCATCAAAAAGTGTTGCAACCGCGCATGTTGAGTGGCCATTTTCAAGGCCGTGTGTTGAGTATGCTTTCAAAAATACTGAACCCGAAACATATTTTAGAAGTGGGCACTTATACGGGTTATGCGACTTTATGCTTAGCGGAAGGTTTGAAAACAGATGGTACAATTGATACTATCGATATTAATGAAGAGTTGGAGGCCATGCAGCAAAAATACTTTAAGGCTTCAGAATTTAAAAATCAAATTGTTCAGCACATTGGAAACGCTATGGACATTATTCTTACTTTAGATAAAAAATTTGATTTGGTTTTTATTGATGCCGATAAGGAAAACTATATTAATTACTGGAATTTGGTGGTACCCAAAATGAATAAAGGAGGAATTATTTTAAGTGATAATGTGTTGTGGAGCGGCAAGGTTTTAGAAACTGTTAAAAAGAATGATAGATCTACCCAAGTACTTTTAGAATACAACAAAATAGTGAATGAAGACCCACGGGTTGAAACCGTTTTATTGCCAATACGCGATGGTTTAACGGTTAGTAGGGTTTTGTAGAATTGAAAAAAAAAACCGTTGTATAATAAACATACAACGGTTTTACTTATTTCATGAGGAAGCATAATTGCTTCATAAAATTTATTACTTCACAAAATTCACAGCATTTGCAACCGCTTCTGCAATACCTGCAGGATTTTTACCGCCGGCTGTAGCAAAAAATGCTTGTCCGCCGCCGCCGCCTTGGATGTATTTACCTAGTTCACGAACAATTTGTCCGGCATTTAAGCCTTTGGTTTCTGTAATTTCTTTAGAAACATAGGCAGTCAACATAGGTTTGTCGTTTGTAACGGTTCCAAACAAGATAAAGAAATTAGTTCCTGTTGCGCCAATTTCGTAAGCCAGATCTTTGGCTCCGTTTGCATCTAAATCTACTTGTTTTGCTAAAAATTGTACGCCGTTTATTTCTTGAACTTCGTTCAGCAAATCGCCTTTTAAACTTTTTGTTTTTTCTTTCAGCAACTGTTCTACTTGCTTTTTCAATTTAGCATTTTCATCTTGCAACGAAAGAACCGCTTTCATGGTATCCTGTGGATTTTTCAATGCTTCTTTTAGCTCTTTTAAAGTAGCTTCTTGGTTGTTGTAGAAGTCTTGAACAGCATCGCCTGTTATTGCTTCGATACGACGAATTCCTGCTGCAACGGCACTTTCAGATACAATTTTAAACGCCCAAATATCAGCTGTATTTTGCACGTGAATCCCACCACATAATTCCATAGAATCACCAAACTTAATCGCACGAACCGTATCGCCATATTTTTCGCCAAACAATGCCATGACGCCTTCTTCTATTGCTTGTTTAAACGGAATTTCTCTACGTTCGATTAAAGGCAACTGCTCTTGAATACGTGCGTTTACAAAGGCTTCAATTTGCTGTAACTCCTCATCGGTAACTTTTGCGAAGTGCGAAAAATCGAAACGTAAGTAATTTGGCGCTACTAAAGATCCTTTTTGTTCTACATGTGTACCCAAAATGGTGCGTAATGCCTGATGCAGCAAATGCGTTGCCGAGTGATTTTTAGACGATTTTGTGCGCAAATCTGTATTTACTTTTGCTACGAAAGTTCCTTCTAAATTTTCGGGAATTTGCTTTGAAAAATGTAAAATAAGGTTGTTTTCTTTTTTAGTATCGATGATTTCAATTGATTCATTAGCCGAAACTAAAACACCTTTATCGCCAACCTGACCTCCACCTTCGGCATAAAACGGTGTATGATCTAAAACAATTTGATACAATGTACCGTCTTTTTTAGATTCCACTTTACGAATACGTGTGATTTTTACTTCGTTTTCCGTTTTGTCGTATCCTTCAAATGTTTCTACATTCCCGTCGACTAAAACATTCCAGTCGTCTTTAGAAATTTCAGATGCTGCACGCGAACGATCTTTCTGTGCTTTCATCGCAGCTTCAAAACCAGCTTCGTCTAATTCATATCCTTTTTCACGTAAAATCAATGCTGTTAAATCAATCGGAAATCCAAAAGTATCATACAATTCAAACGCTTTTGCTCCTTCAACAATTTTCCCTTCTGTTTTTTCGATCACAGAATCCAACAAATGCAAACCTTGATCCAACGTTCTTAAGAAAGAGGCTTCTTCTTCTTTGATTACGTTTTTAACCAAATCTTTTTGCGATACGATTTCCGGAAAGAACTGTCCCATTTGGGCTGACAATACATCAACCAACTGATAAATAAATGGTTCTTTTGTATCTAAAAACGTAAATCCGTAACGAATGGCTCTGCGTAAAATTCTGCGGATTACGTAACCTGCTCCGTTGTTTGACGGCAACTGCCCATCGGCAATAGCGAAAGCCACCGCACGCACGTGATCTACAATTACGCGAATGGCAATATTGGTTTTCTCCTCGACTTCGCTCGGAGTGACAGTGTTAGGCAAATATTTAGCTCCAGTAATTTCTGTAACTTTTTCGATAAGTGGCGTAAAAACATCGGTATCATAGTTTGATGTAACATTTTGCATTGCCATACACAAACGCTCAAAACCCATTCCGGTATCAACATGTTTTGCAGGCAATTTTTCTAACGATCCATCGGCTTTACGGTTAAATTCCATAAATACGTTGTTCCAGATTTCAACTACCTGCGGATGATCGGCATTTACTAAAGATCGTCCAGAAACTTCATTTCTTTCAGCATCGGTACGTAAATCTACATGAATTTCAGAACACGGTCCACATGGTCCTTGATCACCCATTTCCCAGAAATTATCCTTTTTGTTTCCAAGAATAATTCGGTCTTCGGCAACATATTGTTTCCATAAATCCCAAGCTTCTTGGTCAAAAGGTACATTTTCAGCATCGTTTCCTTCAAAAACAGAAACATACAAGCGGTCTTTATCAATCTTTAAAACTTCGGTTAAAAATTCCCAAGCCCAAGCAATAGCTTCTTTCTTGAAATAATCGCCAAAAGACCAATTGCCCAACATTTCGAACATGGTGTGGTGATAGGTATCAAAACCTACATCTTCCAAATCGTTATGCTTGCCCGAAACACGTAAACATTTTTGTGTATCGGCAATTCGGTTGCTTTTTGGAACGGCATTGCCCAAAAAATATTCTTTAAACTGTGCCATACCCGAATTGTTAAACATAAGGGTTGGATCGTCTTTTAAAACAATTGGTGCCGACGGAACAATTAAATGTCCTTTGCTTTCAAAAAAATCAAGAAATTTTTTTCTGATATCTTGTGATTTCATTCGATATATCTAAATTATGAATCGTTCAAAACTAACACTTTAAAAAAGTGAATTAACGGGCAAAATTAATGATTTTTGGTAGAATTACAGCAATTGTAAGATATTATTAAACTACTTGCAGAATAAATTCAAAAAATTGTATATTAGCATGCAGCAAAATGAAACGATAATGCAGATTGAGTTACCTGAAAAAAGATATTACAGCATAGGCGAAATTGCACAAGCATTTCGTGTAAACGCTTCGCTGATTCGTTTTTGGGAAAAGGAATTTGATGTTTTGAAGCCGAAAAAAAACGCAAAAGGCAACAGAATGTTTACGCCCGAAGATTTAAAAAACTTGAAAACCATTTATCATTTAGTAAAAGAAAAAGGGTTTACACTTGATGGGGCAAAAGATTTTTTAAAAAACAGCAAAAAAGCACCCTTAAACACCGTTGAAATTATCGAAAAATTGCAACTTATTAAAAAACAATTAATTAATATTAAAAACGAACTTTAATTTAGAAAATTATGAAAAAATGGCTTCCTCTAATAATCATTGCAGTAGTAGCAATTGGAATTTATTCATGGGTAAAAGGAGTAAACAACACCGCAGTAACTTTAAACGAGAATATTAAAGAAAGTTGGGGAAATGTTGAAACTGCTTATGAAAGAAGAAACTCTTTGATAGAAAATCTTGTAAATACCGTAAAAGGAGCTGCCGATTTTGAAAAATCGACACTAGAAGCAGTAATCAATGCGCGTTCAAAAGCAACGCAAACTACGGTTGACGCTTCAAACGTTACACCTGAACAATTAGCGGCATTCAGCCAGGCACAAAGCGGTGTAAACAGTGCGTTATCGCGTTTATTGGTATCTGTAGAAAGATATCCTGATTTAAAGGCAAACCAAAACTTTATTAAATTACAAGATGAATTGGTAAGTACAGAAAATCAGATTTTAACTGCACGTACCCGTTTTAATGAAGCAGTAAAACCATACAATAACCATATAAAAGTATTTCCAAATAACTTGTTAGCAGGTATTTTAGGATTTAGCGAAAAAGGATATTTTAAAGCCTCAGAAGGTGCAGAAAATGCTCCGGAAGTAAATTTTGATTTTAAATAAGATGTCGATAACCGAAGATTTTTTAAGCCTTTCTGAAGAACAGGAAATCGTAGCTGCCATTGTAACGGCCGAAAAAGAAACATCGGGTGAAATACGTGTGCACATAGAAGAGCATTCTGATTTGCCTGTATTAGAACGTGCCCAAGAAGTTTTTAAACAATTAGAAATGCATAAAACAAGCGCCCGCAACGGCGTTTTGTTTTATATAGGCGTTAAAGACCGGCATTTTGCCATTATTGGCGATGATGGAATTGATGCGGTGGTTCCATACGATTTTTGGGAAGCAACAAAGAAAAAAGTCATTGACCATTTCAAAGCCAATCAATACAAACAAGGTTTAATTGCAGGTATTCTGCATACAGGTAAGCAACTGAAATATTTTTTCCCGTATCAGGGTGCAGATGACGTAAACGAATTACCTAACGAAATTTCAAGAGGTTAATGAGTACTTTAAAAAAAATAACCACACTATTTGTTTTGCTTTTCCCTTTATTGGTTCTGGCACAATTTAATATACCCACAAAACCAAGCCTGGCAAGCGAACAAACCAGTGTGTATGACTACGCTAATTTATTATCACCAAACGAAAAACAACAATTAGAACAAAAACTAATAAAATATGCCGATACCACATCTACCCAAATTGTAGTAGCCATTATTCCAAGTTTACAAGGTGAATACGAAGGTGAATTAGCTCCGAAATGGGCACACAAATGGGGAATTGGTCAAAAAGATAAAGACAACGGTGTTTTCATTCTATTAGCAGAAAAAGAAAAAAAATTATGGATTGCTCCGGGGTACGGATTAGAACATCTTTTAACAGCCGGAATCAACGGCGAAATTATTCGAAATTTTATTATTCCCGAATTTAAAAAAGGTGATTATTATGCCGGATTAGATATTGGAACCACCAAGCTGATGGATCTTTTTTCCGGAACTTACAAAGGAGTGCGTCAAGAAAACAAAAAAAGTGGCAGCGGGTTTCCTGTTTTTTTTATCATCCTTATTGTTATTATAATAATTATTGCCAGTAAATCGGGCGGTGGAAAAGGAAACAATCGCGGACGTCGCAGCGGACCCGACTTAATGGATATTATTATTTTAAGTAGTTTAGGTCGTGGAGGCGGTGGTGGATTTGGAGGTTCATCTGGCGGCGGTGGTTTCGGTGGAGGATTTGGCGGCGGATTCGGCGGCGGCGGATTCTCTGGTGGTGGTGCTGGCGGAAGTTGGTAAAACCTATTCAAAATATTTAAAGCAGTTCATTGGAGCTGCTTTTTTGTTATTATAATTTCTTATAATAGGAGAATTTTGGCTGAAGCCTTCTATATCAAATTTTAAAACATCGGGCTAAAGCCCGACGCAATTGAGAATGAATATTCATGTAAATAATAAATCATTCATAATTATTGAAATAAAAAGAAGGTGTCCAAAAAGTGTCATTTTGAGCGAAACGGAGTGAAGTCGAAAAATCTAAAGTACTGATTATATGAGATTCTTCCTTCGTCGGAATGACAACTTCATTATTTGCCTTTTCAGACAGCCCCTTAATAGTGAAACTGAAACCAGACCAGTGTCCGCCGAGGCGGATAAGAGCCCAACATTACCATCCTTAACAACTTCAAAATCATAAAAAGCTCCAGATTTCTCTGAAGCTTTATAGTAGTCAGCTAAAGCGGAGACTCGAACCAGTGTCCGCCCAGGCGGATAAGAGCCCAATCTATTCCGCTGTCAATTGCTTAATCAATTCGCGTCCTTTACCCGTTTTATAGAATTTTTCAACTTGCATAGCTTCTTTCTTTGATGTAAAAAATTGAACATCTACTACAATCCAAGGTCGATATTTAATAGTATAACCTTTCGTTCCCAAAACATTATGTGATTTAATACGTTCAATTAAATTACTCGTAAAGCCAACATACGTCTTCCTATATTTTTTTGAAAACAAAATATAAACAACAAATTCTTCCATACTTTATTGAAATAAAAAAAAGCCACAGATTTCTCTGAAGCTTTATAGTAGTCAGCTAAAGCGGAGACTCAAACCTGTGTCCGCCGAGGCGGATAAGAGCCCAACATTACCACCCTTAACAACTTCAAAATCATAAAAAGCTCCAGATTTCTCTGAAGCTTTATAGTAGTCAGCTAAAGCGGAGACTCGAACCTGTGTCCGCCGAGGCGGATAAGAGCCCAACATTACCATCCTTAACAACTTCAAAATCATAAAAAGCTCCAGATTTCTCTGAAGCTTTATAGTAGCGGGAACTGGACTCGAACCAGTGACCTTTGGGTTATGAGCCCAACGAGCTACCTACTGCTCTATCCCGCGCTGTGCGTTAAATTGAATTTTTACTACGATTAAAAAACGAAATTCTAAACATTTTTTAAAAGGACTTTTAGTCTTAGTAGCGGGAACTGGACTCGAACCAGTGACCTTTGGGTTATGAGCCCAACGAGCTACCTACTGCTCTATCCCGCGCTATTGTGGTGCAAAGATAAGGCAACTTTTTGAACTACCAAAGTTTTTACAACAATTTTTAAAATTAGTGTGTTTCACGAATATTGACTAACTTTGCAAATTATTACAGAAATTTATGTCGCACAAAGCTGGTTTTATAAATATTATCGGAAATCCAAATGTTGGTAAATCAACTCTTATGAATGCTTTTGTTGGGGAACGTTTATCAATCATCACCTCTAAAGCACAAACAACGCGCCACCGCATCTTCGGAATTGTAAATGGCGACGATTTTCAAATGGTTTTTTCAGATACACCTGGGATTATCAAGCCTGCTTATGAATTACAAAGTTCGATGATGGATTTTGTGAAATCGGCGTTTGAAGATGCAGACATTCTTTTATATATGGTGGAAGTAGGCGAACGCGAATTGAAAGACGAAGCTTTCTTTAAAAAAATCACTCATGCAAAAGTACCGGTTTTGTTGCTGTTGAATAAAATCGACAAATCAAATCAAGAACATTTAGAGGAGCAAGTGGCTTTGTGGAGAGAAAAAGTGCCTAATGCAGAAATAATTCCAATATCGGCGTTGAATAATTTTAATGTGGATACGGTTTTTAATCGCATTTTAGAGCTGTTACCTGACTCGCCACCTTATTATCCGAAAGATGCGTTAACCGACAAACCCGAACGCTTCTTTGTGAACGAAATTATCCGCGAAAAAATTCTTTTAAACTATCAAAAAGAGATTCCGTATTCGGTAGAAATCGAAACAGAAGAGTTTAAAGAAGAAGAAAAAATCATTCATATAAAAGCGGTGATTATGGTGGAACGCGACAGCCAAAAAGGCATCATCATTGGTCACAAAGGATCGGCACTAAAAAAAGTGGGAATGGAAGCACGCGCCGATTTAGAGAAATTTTTCGACAAGCAAGTGCATATCGAACTGTTTGTAAAAGTGAATAAAGATTGGCGAAACAACCAATTTCAATTACGCCGTTTCGGATATCAACAAAAATAAAAAATCACACTTTTTAAAAGTGCACATTATATGAACAACATTGTAGCAATAGTAGGAAGACCCAATGTAGGAAAGTCAACCTTTTTTAACCGTCTTATTCAAAGACGCGAAGCCATAGTAGATTCGGTAAGTGGTGTTACCCGAGATCGCAATTATGGAAAAAGTGAATGGAACGGAAAAGAATTCTCTGTAATCGATACAGGTGGATATATTAAAGGATCAGACGATATTTTTGAAGCAGAAATACGCAAACAAGTAGAATTGGCGATTGATGAAGCCGATGCTATTGTGTTTTTGGTTGATGTGGAGGAAGGAATCACCCCAATGGATGACGAAGTGGCAAAATTGTTGCGCAAGGTTACCAAACCGGTTTTGTTGGTTGTTAACAAAGTGGACAATGCCAAACGCGAGCAAGATGCTTTTGAATTTTACAATTTAGGCTTGGGCGAATACGTGACTATGTCTGGAATGAGTGGCTCTGGAACGGGCGAAGTTTTAGATAAAATTGTTGAAATTTTACCGGAATTGCCAGAAGTTGAAGAAGTAAAAGACGAATTGCCTCGTTTTGCAGTGGTAGGTCGACCAAATGCAGGAAAATCGAGCTTTATTAACGCGTTGATTGGCGAAGATCGTTTTGTGGTAACCGATATTGCAGGAACAACGCGTGATGCAATCGACACCAAATACAACCGTTTTGGTTTTGAATTCAACTTGGTTGATACAGCAGGTATCCGTAGAAAAGCAAAAGTAAAAGAAGATTTAGAGTTTTACTCTGTAATGCGCTCTGTGCGTGCTATTGAGCATGCCGATGTTTGTATTTTGGTGATTGATGCAACCCGCGGATTTGAAGGTCAGGATCAAAGTATTTTTTGGTTGGCAGAAAAAAACCGTAAGGGAATTGTAATCTTGGTAAACAAATGGGATTTGGTTGAAAAAGACACCATGACATCACACGATTACGAGAAAAAAATACGCGAAGAAATAGCACCATTTACCGATGTGCCTATTCTTTTTGTATCAGCTTTAACAAAACAACGTTTACTAAAAGCGTTAGAAACAGCTGTAGAAGTGTATGAAAACCGCAAACAACGTATTTCAACATCGAAATTTAACGAAACCATGTTGCCGATTATCGAACACAATCCACCACCGGCAATTAAAGGGAAATACATTAAAATTAAATATTGTATGCAGTTGCCAACGCCTGTGCCGCAGTTTGTGTTTTTTGCTAATTTACCGCAATATATTAAAGATCCATACAAGCGTTTTGTGGAAAACAAATTACGCGAAATTTATAATTTTGAAGGAGTGCCGATTGAAATATACTTCCGCCAGAAATAATTACAAAAGGAAAGATTTAAACGTCTTTCCTTTTTTTGTATTTTTAAATCGATAAAAAAAATACTATGCGTTTCATCTATTTTAAAATAATTGCCTTCTTTTTGTCGCTCTATCTGATATTGTGCGTGTTGATGTATCTTAATCAGGAAAATTTCATTTTTTATCCTTTAAAAATCAATAAAGACACAAAGTTTACATACACTGAGAAGTTTAAAGAAATCAATCTTGAAACAAACGATGGTATCACAATAAACAACCTTTATTTTGAGACCGAAAATCCAAAAGGAGTTGTTTATTTTCTTCATGGCAATGCCGGAAATTTATCTACTTGGGGAAATGTTGCGTCGGTTTACCTAGAGTCAGGTTATAATGTTTTTATTACCGATTACCGTGGTTTTGGAAAAAGCGAAGGAAATATTTCAAATGAAAAGCAATTATTTGAAGATGCACAATTAGGTTACGATTTTCTTAAAAAAGAATTTAAAGAAGATCAGATAATTATTGTAGGATATTCCATAGGAACCGGAATTGCATCTTACCTGGCATCAAAAAACAATCCGCAAAAACTGATTTTGCAAGCGCCCTATTTCAATTTAAAAACCGAAATGAAATCCAGATTTCCCTTTCTTCCAACTTTTATATTAAAGTATCCATTAGAAAATAATCTGTATTTATCGAAAGTGAAGAGTCCTATTTTTATTTTCCATGGTGAAAAAGATTATGTTATTGCACCAGAAAACTCCTTGCAATTGAAGCCTCTTTTAAAAGATAAAGACACCATTTTTCTACTTAAAAACCAAGGTCATATCGGTATTAACAATCATTCACAATATCAAAAAGAATTAATTGCTATACTCAAGTAGATTTTTTACTTTATTCAAAAAGGCACAAAATATACACGATTACTATTATTTAAAAGTAAAAAAACAGCATTAATGAACTACATTTCGAACAGAAGATAAAACAACCATTCTCTTTTTTTTATAAAATTCAATTAAATTTTAGACTGATTTCATTAAATTTACGCTAATAAATTACATTACACTAAAAATGATTGATTTTCTATATCAGGATTCATTTCCTGTACAAAAAGATGATACAACGTACCGAAAAATTTCTTCAGATTATGTAAAAGTTGAAAAATTAGGCAATCGGGAAATTTTAACGGTGGATCCAAAAGGGTTGGAATTATTGGCAGAAACAGCAATGACCGATGTTTCTTTTATGCTGCGTACATCGCATTTAGAAAAATTACGCGCTATTATCGATGATCCCGAAGCTACAGACAACGACCGTTTTGTGGCTTACAATTTATTGCAAAATGCTGCAGTGGCTGTTAGTGGCGAGTTACCATCGTGTCAAGATACGGGAACAGCGATTGTACTAGCAAAAAAAGGTGAAAATGTTTATACCGGAATCGATGATGCAGAGGCTTTATCAAAAGGGATTTTCAACACGTATATCAACAAAAATTTACGTTATTCACAGATCGTTCCTATTTCAATGTTCGAAGAGAAAAACTCGGGATCTAACCTTCCGGCTCAAATCGATATCTATGCTAAAAAAGGAAATTCGTACGAATTTTTATTTCTTGCAAAAGGCGGTGGATCGGCAAATAAAACTTTTTTATATCAGCAGACAAAATCGTTATTAAACGACAAATCGTTAGAAGCGTTCATAAAGGCAAAAATCATGGATTTAGGAACGGCGGCTTGCCCTCCTTATCACTTAGCGTTGGTGATTGGCGGAACTTCGGCCGAAGCAACATTGGCAACCGTTAAAAAAGCGTCTGCGGGGTATTACGATCATTTACCAACAACCGGAAACATGGCGGGACAAGCGTTTCGCGATTTGGAATGGGAAAAACGCGTGCAGCAAATTTGTCAGGAATCAGGTGTGGGTGCGCAATTTGGCGGTAAATATTTGGTACACGACGTGCGCGTAATTCGTTTGCCACGCCACGCAGCATCTTGCCCGGTTGGTTTAGGAGTTTCGTGTTCTGCCGATAGAAATATCAAAGGAAAAATTACTGCCGACGGTATTTTTGTGGAACAGTTAGAAACCAATCCTGCAAGATTATTACCAGAAACGGCTCCGCATTTAGAAGAGCCCGTGCATATTGATTTGGATCAGCCAATGGAAAACATTTTGGCAGAATTGACCAAACATCCAATCAAAACCCGATTGATGTTGAACGGAACCGTTATTGTTGCCCGCGATATTGCCCATGCAAAAATCAAGGAAATGTTGGATAACGGCGAACCAATGCCGGAATATTTTAAAAACCACCCAGTTTATTACGCAGGTCCTGCAAAAACTCCTGAAGGTATGCCTTCGGGATCTTTCGGACCAACAACTGCGGGACGTATGGACAGTTATGTGGATCAATTTCAAGCAGCCGGCGGATCTATGATTATGTTGGCAAAAGGAAACCGCTCACAGCAAGTTACCGATGCTTGTGCAAAACATGGCGGTTTTTATTTAGGTTCAATCGGTGGTCCGGCAGCTATTTTGGCTAAAGACAATATTTTGCGTGTAGAAGTTGTAGATTTTCCTGAATTGGGAATGGAAGCCGTTCGTAAAATTACCGTTAAAGATTTCCCTGCATTTATTATCACAGACGATAAAGGAAACGATTTCTTTCAGAATTTGTAAACAGTTATTCGTTTTTAGCTGTTAGTTATAAGCTTAAAGCTCTATAAGGTGTAAACTTTATAGAGCTTTTTTAAATTCATCCTTGAATCTGTGGCAAAAAATAAATTGTATAACGAGTAATTTTGTTATCTTTAATTATCAAACTAAATAAATATGAAATATATTCTTAAAACACTCAAATGGCTACTTATTATTTTGGTAACGCTTATTGCTTTGTTATACATTTTTGGCTATGGCTATTTGCTTCGTGGGATACGTGTAACCTATTTAACTGGTCATAAAACAGCTTTTTTAGAAGATTACACGTATTTCAACAATCGAGAAATTAAAAAAGGAACGGCACAACCTTGGAACGTTTCTAAAAATTACAATAAAATTCCGGCTACTGAAAAGCTGAATCAAACACATAAAGACCTGCAAACTACATCGTTCTTAATCATTAAAAACGACAGTATTTTTCATGAAAGTTATTTCGATATTGGCAAAAAAGACAGTAAAACCAACTCGTTTTCTATGGCGAAAAGCATCGTAACATCGGCATTAGGCAAAGCGATTGATCTAGGAATGATTCAAAGTTTAGACACTAAAGTAATTGATTTTTTACCTGAATTAACAGGCGAATTTGCAAAAGAAGTAACCGTTGGCGATTTGGCAAGCATGGCATCAGGACAAAAATGGGACGAAAATTACTACGGACCAACTTCTGTAACAACACAGGCTTATTTTAAAACCGATTTGCGTTCGCTGATGTTAAGTTTACCGATTGATAAAAAACCGGGACAGAAATTCAGCTATCAAAGCGGCGACACGCAATTATTGGCAATGGTCTTAGAAAAAGCTACCAAAATGCATTTGGCCGATTTTGTGTCGAAATATTTCTGGCAGCCTATGGGAATGGAACATGATGCGCTGTGGCAGATCGACCATAAAAACAACGGCATTGAGAAAGCGTATTGTTGTATTGCCAGTAATGCGCGTGATTTTGCCAAATTTGGTAAATTGTATATGCAGCACGGAAAATGGAATGGCGAGCAACTGCTTCCTATGGGGTTTGTTTTTGAATCGATCAATCCGCGTTTTAAAGAAAGTCCGCAATATGGTTACGGCTGGTGGTTGTCAAACTACAAAAACAAGCACATTTACTACATGCGCGGTCATTTAGGGCAGTTTACCATTGTAATCCCCGAAGACAACATCATCATTGTTCGTTTGGGTCATATCAAAGGTTTGCAGACTACATCCGATGCGCACAGCAACGATTTGTATGTTTATATCGATGAAACCTATAAAATGTTAAACCAAGCATTATGATTGATAAAATAGTTTTGCCAAATATTCTTTTTTTGGATATTGAAACCGTGCCACAATCTGCATTTTTTAATGATTTACCAGAAGAAGCACAACAACTATTTGCCGATAAAACACAATATCAGCGCAAAGACGATTTAACGCCTGAAGAATTTTACAATCGTGCAGGAATTTGGGCAGAATTTGGAAAAATCATCTGTATTTCGGTAGGATATTTCACGATTAAAAATGCCGAACGCCAGTTTAGAACCAAATCGATTATTGGTGAAGAAAAACAATTGTTGGAAGAATTTAATGATTTGGTAAAAACACATTTCTCCAATCCGGCATTTATATTTTGCGGGCACAATATCAAGGAATTCGATATTCCCTATATGTGTCGCCGCATGTTGATCAACGGAATAAACATTCCCGAAAAACTGCAACTTTTCGGTAGAAAACCATGGGAAATTCCGCATTTAGATACCTTGGAATTATGGAAATTTGGTGATTACAAACATTATACGTCACTAAAATTATTGACACATGTTTTAAACATTCCGTCGCCAAAAGAAGATATTGATGGCAGCGAAGTGCGCAATGTGTATTACAACGAAAAAAACATCGACCGAATTAAAAAATATTGCGAACGCGATGTAGTTGCCGTAGCACAAATTTTTTTGAGAATGCGTAACGAACCTATTTTGAGTGATTCTGAAATTGTTTCAGTTTAAGTTTCAATAAGTTTTTTAGAGAAGTAAAACTTTAATAAACCGAAATATTTTCGGTTTAAATCATCAAAATGTTAAATTTCAAAAATAATTTTCTTTTTAAAAAATAAATTTAGAATTTTGTTCCGAAATAAAAATCGACAGATAAATTAAAATGCAACAATTTATAAAACATACAAAAAACTGTAAGATGTGGAAATATTCCCGCAGAGGTTTTGTATGCACTAAATTGTAACCATTTTACAATATAATATCGTGAATCCTCTGCCAAAGCGCAGGGGATTTTTTTTGCCCAAATAATTTAATATTAATCTATAAAACCAGTAATCATGAGCCTAGAACAAATTTCATTATTAAGTTTTGCCAACCAAAGCCAGTTAAACATTAAAAGCAGCGAATTGCAATTTTCAATCACTCAAAATGATATGAAAAAGAATTCAAACGCCCATTTTGAATATCTTTTAGCAGGATTTGCAGCGTGTATCAATATGGTGGGACATCAGGTTGCAGATGATCTGGATATGGATTTAAAATCGATTCAAATTGAAATCAAAGGAATTATAAACACTACTAAAAAGCAAAGCGATAAAACAAAAGACCGCAATGGTTTTCAGCGCATTGAACTTAGCGTGAAACCTGTAACTACTGCCGATCTAACAACCTTAAAATTTTGGATGGATGAAATCAAAGAACGTTGCCCGGTATATGATAATTTACTCAATTCAACACCCATTGATTTTGTAGTAACCAAAGATTATACACAAAAAGTAGCTTGATTTAGCAAGGAATGGCTAAAAACTATTCGCTTAAAAAAATTGTTTAGTTTGTTTTTACTACCTTTAATTTTTATAATTATTGGTAGTATTTTTTTTATGAAAGAACCGATTTTAAGAGTCGAAAATTTAAGTATTTCTTTTTTACAGGAAAAAAAATGGAACGAAGTAATCCATTCTATTTCATTTGATGTTTTTCCTAATGAAATTGTCGGAATCGTAGGCGAGTCAGGTTCGGGGAAATCGGTTTCAAGCTTGGCTGTAATGGGTTTGCTTCCTAAAAATATATCCGATTTAAACACAGGTTCTATTCATTTTAAAAACGAAAACATTACCAACTATTCCGAAAAAGGATTTCAAAAAATTCGGGGCAAAAAAGTATCGATGATTTTTCAAGAACCAATGAGTTCTTTAAATCCGTCGATCAGTTGCGGAGTTCAGGTTGCAGAAATTTTAGAAACGCATACCAATTTATCTGAAAAAGAAATTAAAGTAGAAGTTTTAAGATTGTTCGATCAGGTAAAATTGCCCGATCCCGTTACGATTTACAATAAATATCCACACCAAATTTCGGGCGGACAAAAACAGCGCGTGATGATTGCCATGGCAATTGCCTGCAAACCCGAAATTTTAATTGCCGATGAACCAACCACCGCTTTAGACGTTACGGTTCAACAGGAAATTATTTTGTTGTTGAAAAATCTGCAGCAAGAAACTGGTATGAGCATTTTGTTTATATCGCACGATTTATCGTTAATTTCTGAAATTTGCGACCGCATTTTAGTCATGTACAAAGGCGAAATTGTAGAACAAAATTCGGCTTTAAAGATCTTTAAAAATCCCGAACACATTTATACAAAAGCGTTAATTGCCTCTCGCCCATCGCTAAATGTGCGCTTAAAACGTTTGCCAACCATTCAAGATTATTTAAGCGGAACAGAAAATGCCGCAGCAATTTCGCATGAAGAACGCAAAGAACATTTACATAAATTGTACAATCAAAAACCTTTGTTACGTGTTGAAAACGTTGAGAAAGAATATCTTTTAAAAACACATTTGTTCAAGGCAAACGATTATTTTAAGGCGGTAAACAACGTAAGTTTTAAGATGTACGAAGGCGAAACACTAGGTTTGGTTGGTGAAAGCGGTTGCGGGAAATCAACATTAGGAAATGCTATTCTACAGCTGGATCCAGCCACAAAAGGACAGATTTTCTACAGAGATAAAGATATTACCAAATTATCTAAAAGCGAATTAAAAGAACTGCGAAAAGAAATTCAGATTATTTTTCAGGATCCATTTGCGTCGTTAAATCCAAAAATAACAGTTGGCGAAGCTATTTTAGAACCTATGA
Organism: Flavobacterium sp. CBA20B-1; assembly: GCF_028473145.1. Lineage (NCBI taxonomy): Bacteria > Pseudomonadati > Bacteroidota > Flavobacteriia > Flavobacteriales > Flavobacteriaceae > Flavobacterium > Flavobacterium sp. CBA20B-1. Next base: position 2,406,138 of record NZ_CP092370.1, on the reverse strand, counting down.
AAGTGCATAAACTGTACGCAAACGATAAAGAACGAAAAGAAAAAGTATTGGATTTGTTGGAAAAAGTTGGATTATTGCCTGAACATTATGACCGATATCCACATGAATTTTCCGGAGGTCAGCGCCAGCGAATAGGCATAGCACGAACCATTGCGGTGAATCCGAAATTAATCATTTGCGACGAATCGGTTTCGGCATTGGATATTTCGGTGCAAGCCCAAGTGTTGAATTTACTAAATGATTTAAAAGATAATTTTGGATTTACTTACCTGTTTATTTCCCACGATTTGGCAGTTGTAAAATATATTTCGGATCAGATTATCGTTATGAACAAAGGAAAAATCGAGGAACAAAACGAAGCCGATGCTTTAATTGATCATCCGCAGAAACCATATACTCAAAAATTAATTAACGCAATTCCGAAAGGTATATAAATTCAAAAGGCTGGACATATTAGGCAGCCTTTTTTTACATAGCATCTATTTCTTCTTGAACCTGTTCCCATTCTTGCATGGTTTGTTCTAAATCGGTTTTCAATTTTTCGTAGGCAGCAAACCATTTGCTATCGTTCATTAATTGCTCATAGTTCTCGGCCAATTCTAAGTCGGCTTTTGCAATTTTCTTTTCTAATTCGGTTATGATGCTTTCTGCTTTGCTTAACTTATTGTTTAATGTTTTTATACGTTTTTGTTCGTCGTATGAAAGCGATTTTTCAACTTTTTGAGCTTCTTTAACGCTTACCGTTGCAGTTTGTTCTTTCTTTTGTTCAAAATCACGCATATCACTGGCGTTGCGCTCTTCCAGAAAGTAATTAATGTCACCTAAATATTCTTTTATTTTTTGATCTTTAAATTCATAAACCTTATCGGTCATTCCTTGTAAAAAATCACGGTCGTGAGAAACCAAAAGCAACGTTCCTTCGTAATTTTTCAATGCTGCCTTTAATACATTCTTCGATTTTATATCCAAGTGATTCGTTGGCTCATCCATCAACAACACATTAATCGGTTTTAAAAGCAACATGGCCAATGCCAAACGATTTCTTTCTCCTCCCGATAATACTTTCACTTTCTTATCCACATCATCGCCCCGAAACAAAAACGAGCCCAACATATCGCGCACTTTTGATCGATTTGCATCTGTGGCCGCATCAATCATCGTATCTAAAAGTGTTTTCTCGCCATCTAAATAATCTGCCTGATTTTGTGCGAAATATCCCAATTGCACATTATGCCCAATCTTAATTTTTCCCTGGTAATCAAACTCATTCATTATCGCCTTAATCAGGGTAGATTTTCCTTGACCATTTTGCCCTACAAAAGCAATTTTACTTCCACGTTCAATAAAAAGGTTAATGTCTTTAAAAATAATTTTATCATCAAATGCTTTTTGCACATTTTCCATTTCTAAAACCACTTTTCCAGGTGTGATTGAAACTGGAAAAGAAATATTCATCACAGAATTATCGTCTTCATCTACTTCAATCCGTTCCACCTTATCCAATTTTTTAATTAAAGATTGCGCCATGGAAGCTTTAGTGGCTTTATAACGAAATTTCTCGATTAATTTTTCGGTTTCTTCTATTTTTTTAGCCTGATTTTTCTGAGCCGCCAACTGCATTTCTCGCATCTCCTGCCTTAAAACCAAATATTGTGTGTAGGGTTTATTGAAATCATAGATTTTTCCTAATGAAATTTCTATGGTTCGGTTGGTGACATTGTCTAAGAACATTTTATCGTGCGATACCAACACCACAGCTCCTGAGAATGATTTTAAAAAGTTTTCTAACCATATAATCGATTCAATATCTAAGTGGTTTGTGGGTTCATCTAATAGCAAAATATCATTGTTTTGAAGCAATAGTTTTGCCAATTCAATACGCATGCGCCAACCTCCAGAAAAAGTATCGGTTAATTGGTCAAAATCTGCGCGTTTAAATCCTAAACCCAACAACACTTTCTCGGTGTTTCCTTGATACAAATACCCTCCCAAAATATCAAACCGATGGGTTAAATCACTTACTTTTTCAATGATTTCGTGATATGCTTCTGATTCATAATCGGTTCTGTTAACCAATTCGGCATTCCATTTTGCCAATTCTTTCTCCACATACTGAATTTCATCGAAAGCCTGATATGCTTCCTCTAAAATAGTTCTTCCTTTTACAAAATCGATATCTTGCTTAAGAAAACCAATTTTAATTTCTTTGTCAAACGCAATGGTTCCGGAATCTGGTTCCACTTCGCCCGAAAGAATTTTTAACATGGTAGATTTTCCTGCTCCGTTTTTCCCTACCAAACCTACTCTATCGCCAGCACCCAAGCGAAAAGTTACATTTTCAAACAAAAAATCGCCGCTAAACGCAACCGACAAATCGTGTATATTAAGCATATTGCTATTTTATTAATTGTAATTTTTTGTAATATCTTGCTACATTGATATTGTGATCCAAAGGTACATTATTTTCTATGTTTTGATACAATTTATCTGCGAGATACGGCCCTAATAGCACGCCGCGTGTACCCAAACCGTTTAAAATATGAATATTTTTGTATTGATAATGAGCGCCCACCAAAGGTCTGCGGTCTTTGACAGTGGGGCGAACTCCTGCCACATGGTCTATCACTTCATACGGACAAGAAATCAACTTTTCTAATCCTTCCAAAAGTTCTTCCTTTGCTTGCTGTGTTGGAACATCGGTTTTGTCAGCCCAATCATAAGTAGCACCAATCTTGTACATATCATCTCCCAAAGGAATGATAAATATGTTTGATTTAACGATGTTCTGCAGCTTCAAATTTGGAATTCTTACATAAAGCAACTCTCCTTTTGTTCCATCTAAAGGTAAAAAATTAAAAAATGGATTGTTATGCATGGAAAAACCTTCGGCAAAAATTAAATGTTTCGCTTCTACATTTTTATAAATAATTCTTTCAGATTCCATATATACATCTTCATAAATAAATTCCTCTTCAAGGAATAGTTCATGCGTTTTAAGAAACCTTTGATAGGCATTTATAAACGGACCTACATTTAAAAATCCGGTGTTATAAACTTCTCCGAACAAAAAGGGACTATCAATATGCGGAATCTTTTCTTTCTTAAGCTGCACATTCAAATGCGGAGCTGTCAAAGGATAATCACACGCTAAAAACCAATTATTTTGCTCTTCGATTGATGCAAATTTTCTGTAAATAGGTACTTTATAGTAAAAAGAATCATGTAACAATTCTTCCATTTGCGGATAAAAGTTATGAGCCAAAGCGATTTGTTCATCGGCTTGCCATATTGAAGAAAACCTTTTTAGAACCAATGGGTTAAACATACCACCAGCAACTTGAGAGGAAGTTCGTTTTCCATGGTCCATTACCACAAACGATTTATTGTTTCGCCAACAAAAGTCCGCAAAACAAACACCAGCTAATCCAGCACCTACAATTAAATAATCAACTTTCATAATAATAAAAAAACTCTTATCAAATGATAAGAGTTTTATAGTTTAGATTACAAAATTAGTAATTCCATAAATCATCTTCAAATTCTCGGATCGATTCTTTGATACGCTCTGCTTCTAATAATTGCATCATGGCATTACCCTGTACATAGTCGCTAATATTTCTGTCTCCATAAATATTGTCCGCCTTATAAATTGTACTAGAGAATTTACGTGCATTGAATAGGTAGTCAAAGTTAATCTTCATAGCCGGATTTTTCTCATTATAAGCATACGAATTGTATAAGACATCTCGAGCATCTGGGAAGAAAATCCAGAATAAAGGAACAGCTTGTTCAAACTCTTCTCCTTTAGTAGCAATATCTGTTACAACTGGTGCTAAACCTAACAAACGGTATTTTAATTCTCCTGCATTGCGGTCTAAATACCACATACCCATTGTCCGGTATTCTTTAACATCACTAGGTCTAATTACAGTAGTATACATATACTGCTCATCAATTTTACCCTCTAACATTAATTGCTCTTTACCAATCTCAGTTGTATCCTTTCGCATGAATTTAGATTCTAAGTCTTTTATATTTAATTTAAACTTAAAATTCTCGTCTTCATACACTTCATTGATCTTTTTATTCATTACGGCATCTTTTAAAATGTTCCATAATGGTTTGCGATCCATGGTTTCTTCCATTGGAAAATAATAAACCAAATTTTGTCTTTGGTCTAAAGGCAATACTTCCCACACTTTTTTCTGAAAAATAATATCGCGATCGTTCACATACTCATAAGGTATAGGTCCATCAGCCTTTGCATAGATTTCTTCGATTGATTCATCACCAATCTCATTAGGCGACTGTGCATTTAAAATATTGTTCTGTGCAAAGGTTGCACCTGAAACAATTAGTGCACAAGCCGTTAAAAATAAATTCTTAATATTTTTCATAAACTCGAATTTTATTATTGAATTGTGAATGTAGCATTAGTAGGATCTTTAATAACTACATTCGGATTTTCAACTAATTTAGCTTTTATGTTAACAATACGAACTACATCACCAGGACGCAAACGGTTTGCTTTAGCTTGTGCAGATGGAGTCAAAGCCCCCCCACCATTTACAACTTCAGAACCCATTCCAGGAAATACAATTGTATATTGAGTCACTCTTAAATTCGTTTCAAATTCAAAATCCTCCATCTTGGCGCTAATTGAAACTTGAGCTAGATTGCTTGCAGGTCCTTTCGCGTCAGGTTCTCCACGAATTAATCCACGAGGACGTGGCAATGGTCTGATTCTAAATACTTGCTTAGATGTAATTGCTTTTCCATCAGGCATAGTACCTGTTGCAGTAATTACAGCTTCTTTACCAGCACTTGGAGTAAACATAAATTTTCCATTTCCAATTTTCTTCAAAGTTCCATTTGTAGCAGAAGCAGTTACTTTATCAGATGTGATTCCTTCCACAGTAATAGAGATAGGGTTGTCTAATCCAATGTAAACTACATTCATTTTATCTGCTGAAATGGTTGCAGAACTTGGACGGCTAACCACCATATAGTTAGAGTTTAAGATATCTACTACAATCGGTTCTCCATCTTCCATAAACGTAAATTTACCTGTAAATTTATGTTCTCCTAAGCCAGACGCAGTAGAAGTTCCTTCTACCTGACCTGCTTTAATTCTTGATTGAGGAATAGTTGCTCCATTTACAACAACCGAAGTTGGAACAGTTGAAGTATCATAACGACCTAATACTACTTTATACTTGATAGGTTCTCCTTGGTAATAAACTGCTTTATCAGGAATAACCATTGCTTGATAATTCTTCATTGAAGCAGCTTGCTTTAAAGAGTTTCCAAGAAATAAGTTATATGCTTCATGTTCTAATTGGCGCACATCGTTTTGCATTGATGATAAATAAGCCAAAGAAGAAACTGCTGGATAACCTTTAAAGTGATAATCTAAATAAGGAATATCTTTTCCATCTTTATTCTTAACAGCACTTGTATTAAATCTCTTCTCTATATCTTCAACAAGAAATTTATACTTCACATCGTTTCCTACAATAGCTTTAAAATCAGATTTGTATTTTGCAATACGTCCCATGATTTCTTTACCTTTTGCAGATAATCCTTCACCTTCAAACCAACCATAGTCAATTGTTTGACCTTTGTCCATTTGCTCGTAAGGCAATTTTTTTGTTTCCGAGTCAATTTCAAAGCCTTTAGTTGCATCGCCTTTTAAAGAACCTATATAATTATAAAATTCTGTAGAAAGCTTTTCAACTTGTTTTGCCTTTTCATAAGGATCGGTATAACGTGCAGGCTCATCTTCGGCTTTCATCGCCAAACCTGCAAGTAATACTTTATTTGTATCCTCAGCATTTGCATTTGCTGATTCAAACTTTTCATTCATTAATCCAAAAGCGGTTAACACTTCTTTTGACATATTTAGAGCCATCATAGCGATGAACACAAGATACATCAGGTTAATCATCTTTTGTCTAGGGGTTTGTTTTCCAGATGCCATATCTAATTAGATTTTTTTAAGAGTTAATACTAATTAGCTGTTTTTCCCATAGCAGACAACATTCCACCATAAACTGCATTTAATGTAGATAAATTAGATGTTAATGACATCATTTGCTCTTTCAATTTCAAGTTGTTTTCAGCAACCTCTCTGTTGATGTCTGCATTTTTAGTAGCGCTCTCTAATTGTACTTTATACATGGTGTTTAAAGTTTCTAATTGAGAAGCCGCCGTAGCCATTTCTTCTGCATATCTGTTTGAAGAAGCAACTGCATCAACAGTTGGAGCAATTCCTTTTGCTGCCGATTCAAAGTTTTTAATACTGTCGCGTAAACTTTCCATTAAGTTTCCATCGATTTTAGCTTCTTTCAAAATATTATCTAATTTTTCAGATAATAAACTTCTTTCCATTGTTGGTTGTGCAACCGCTGGTTGAGAAGATACAGACGCTGCTGCATAAGCAGGAGCTGTTGATCTTTGAGAAGATGAAGATCCACCAACTGCAGAAGTTGAAACCGTACCAGTTACTCCTACATTTCCTGCAACTTGCATTGCACGAGGCTCTCCGCCTTTTAATTCAGGGTACACTCTTGCCCAATCTAAATCTTCATCAACTGGTTCAAAAGCTGAAATTGCGAAGATTAATGCTTCTACTAATAGACCTACAGTTAACATATTATTACCGTTTAAAGGTCCTAATTCCATATGTGTGATTTTAAATAATGCACCTACGATTACAACTGCTGCTCCCATACCGTAGCAGAAATTCATTACTTTTTTAGGTATAGCCATCTTGTATAATATTTAATTTTAGTTAGTTAAATGTTTAAGTATAAATTATTTTGCGTTTCTTCCACTTTGAGGAGTATTTGCCTCGTTTAACAATCCTGGACCTGGAGCTGAAACAACCGTTCTAAAACCGATATAACAACGTGCTGAATCTGCATTTTCGCGATCGCGAGTTGCTACTTGTAGGAAATAACTTGGATCTCTCCATGAACCTCCACGAACCACTTTCATTGGGTTTGATGTTGTTCTTCCTTTTGGCTTTAAGCTAGATTGTAAAATATAACTTTCTTCATCATAAGACGAATCTGTCCATTCTGCTACGTTACCCGCCATATTATAAAGATTATAACCATTTGGCTTGTATGAACGTGCTTCTGCTGTGTATAATGCACCATCTATTGCATAATCACCTCTATCTGGTTTAAAGTTTGCTAAGAAACAAGCTTTTTCATCAGTGGTGTAAGGACCACCCCAAGGATACATTGCGCTTTTTAGACCTCCACGAGCTGCATATTCCCATTCAGATTCACTTGGAACGCGGTATTCATATAAGTTATGATCCATGTTTCTATCTGATGTATATGCTTTTTTGTATAATGTTCTCCAAGCTGCAAATGCTTTTGCTTGATGATGTGTAACACCAACTACTGGATATTCACCATACGCTTCATGCCAAAAATACTCTTTAAACATTGGTTCGTTGTAGGAATAGTTGAAGTTTTTAACCCAAGCAGTAGTATCCGGATATACATTTACAATCTCTGTTTTAAGGAATTTAGCCTGACGGTTTCTTACCTCGTTCGAAGAATCATTAATGTATGCGTTTTCGTCCCACCAAGAATATTTAAAGTTTAACTTATTCACATCGAAGGTAACCATTCCGTTTAAGTTTTGGTCTGCAGGAATGTATAACGAATCCATCACCTCTACATAGTATTCGTCTGGGTAGCGGCGAGGGTCTGTTATTAATCGTGCTTTTTTGTTTAAACGACGACCAGCATATTCATCATCATCCATTGCCATACTGTAATAGTTATCATACATATAACGATCGTATGCTGTTTGATTTTGATTTAATGATGGATCTTGAACCTCTTGAAATGCAAACGCTCCAATTCCACCTGCAGTAGCATCCATACCCATTTCATCTGCCATAATAGCTAAACGGGTTCTGATAATAGAATCTTTAACGTGCTCTACAAACTTACGGTATTGGTTGTTTGTAATTTCCGTTTCATCCATGTACATTGAACCAATTGTAACAGTGCGTGCAGGGGCATCTTCAGCACCAAGTAAATCTTCGTGAGTTTTACCCATTGTAAAAGATCCACCTGGAATAAAAGCCATTCCCTGTGGCTTTTCGGTAATCCAACGTTTCCCTTGTACTCCATCTAGTAGTTCTCCTCTGTCACCAGAACCACAACTGAACAAAAGCGAGGCAACCGCAGAAAGTGTAATGAACTTCTTCATATATTAATTGGGGTTTTATTTTAAAAATTATTCAAAGCGTAAACCTATTTAATTATTTTTAAATATACAACGAAATCTTAAAAAAAAATTTAATTTATATTTAACAATTTAATTTTAAACATTCTTATCCTAGCAGTTTTTTGTTTGCCCGCCACCATCTTTCGGGTACGATATTTTGCAAAGATTGCTTGTAATCATCATAGCTACAAGGGAATAACACTTTGCGATTAGCATCCACTAAACTGTTAATTTCGATCCACCAGCGTTCTGAAACATCGCTTTTAAAAAAAATCAACTCTTGCTCTTCTAATGGAACAATGTATTTCATGTAACTGGATTTGCTAATATAAGGATATTCATTCATTCTAAAATTAAATCCTTCAACAAAATACCATAAAATTTGAGTAATTAGCAAACTTTTTTCTGATATATTATCAATATTAAAAACTCCAAAGCTACTTACACGGTCGCTTAATCCCGCGTAACGTGCTAAAGCACAGATTTCTCGCCCATCAAAACCGTTTGGAAAAAATTCTGAAAAAAATCCTAAATCGGCCGATTTTATCGCATGAATATCTAAACTTACAATGTCTGCATCACGCAAAACCGGTTCGGCAATTTTAATATCGGTAATCAATTCTCCTAATCGATAGGCTTCAAAATACATTTTATCTATCAAATCGATTTCTTCTTGCGAATTAAAATAGGTTTGATAACCCAGCACACTGAAATTGTACAAATTTGCCGGTGTATCCATTATAATGTGGGTCATGAAATTTTCCGACGGATTTTCCACATCGTTCACCACATCTATTTTATTATCAATACAAACCAAATTCACATCTTGTTCCATGGCATCATAACCACGATAAAGCCCATAAGTTAAATCTTGCGATCCTCCCAAAACAATGGGTACAATATGTTGCTTTAACAAATCGGTCACTAGCATTTTAATGGCCGCATAGGTATCTTGAATGGTTTCACCGGCATGAATTGTTCCCAAATCTACCATTTTTTTTGTCCAATTACCAGGAAAAAGTTGATAGAAATTTTTTCGAAACGTATCAAAACCCACTTGATTGGTGGTTCCTGAACTGCCTCGGTTTTCGTTTACGGTAATCAATGCCAACTGCACATTTTCAAGATCAGGAAATGCGTTTCGCTTATGAATTGCCATTGTTTTTCCTAAGGAATGCTGCGGCAAGGTATCGATAAGTTGTTCTAATTCTTTAGAAATAGGCGTTAATATTTCGTACATCATCTGTTGCTATTTTTTTGTTGTACGTTTTGTGCTTTTTGTTGTTGTTTTCTTTGTTGATGCTTTTTTAGCTGTCGCTTTTTTGGCAGCCGTCTTTTTTGCTGGAGCTTTTTGTTCGATCAGTTTTTGAATTTCTTCTAAGGTTAAAGCAGCTGCATCTACATCTTTGCTTAATTCAATCTTTACTTTTCCTTGCAAGATTACCGATCTGCCCCAACGTGCTTTTTCTACACGAATGCCTTCTTCCTTAAAATCGTGAATTACTTTATCTTTTTCTTTTTGAAGCTTGTCTGCGATTAATTCTTCAATATCTGCTTGAGAAAGAGCATCAAAATTGTATTTTTTGTTTACGTTGATAAACATATTGTTCCATTTGATAAACGGTCCAAAACGCCCCACTCCTTTTTGAACAGGCAATCCTTGATAAATAGCAATAGGCGCATCGGCTTTTTGCTTTTCTTTTATCAATTCAATAGCGCGTTCCAGGCTCACATCTAGCGGTTCTTCGCCTTTGGCTAATGAAACAAACATATCTGCATAGCGCACATACGGGCCAAATCGTCCGTTGTTTACCTCCACTGTTTCGCCTTGATAGGTTCCTAAGTTTTTGGGCAACAAGAACAAGGTTAAGGCTTCTTCTAAGGTTATTGTTCCAATGTTTTGCGTAGGACTTAGACTTGCGAATTGTTTTTCTTCGTCTTCAGCATCGCCAATTTGCGCCATAGGACCAAATTTTCCTAAACGCACCAATACGGGTTTTCCTGTTTTGGGATCTTTTCCTAAAATACGTTCGCCTGATTCGCGCTCGGCATTTTTTTCCACATCGATCACATTGGGATGAAAATGATTGTAAAATTCATTCATCATTTTGGTCCAATCTAAGTTTCCTTCGGCAATCTCATCAAAACTACCTTCCACGCGGGCTGTGAAATTATAATCTAAAATAGTTGCGAAATTCTTTACCAAGAAATCGGTAACAATATTTCCGATATCAGTAGGAATTAATTTTCCTTTATCAGCACCTACCTTCTCTATTTGTGTGCTTGTTTTTATATTTCCGCTTTCTAAACGCAACAATTGATAGTTGCGCTCGGTGCCTTCGGCTGTTCCTTTTTCCACATAATTTCTCGCAATAATGGTTGAAATCGTTGGCGCATAAGTTGACGGGCGACCAATTCCTAATTCCTCTAACTTTTTTACCAAAGCAGCTTCGGTATAGCGTGCGGGCGGTCTTGAGAAACGTTCTGTTGCAGTGATGTAATTATTCTGCAAAGGCTCGTTTACTTTCATGGCAGGCAACAACCCTTCTTGCTCTTCGTCTTCGTCGTCGTTTCCTTCCAAATAAACCTTTAAAAACCCTTCAAAAAGCAACACTTCACCTGTGGCAACAAAATGCTGGTTGTGCTTATCTGCCACAATAGTTACATTGGTTCGTTCTAGCTGTGCATCGCTCATTTGCGAAGCAAGTGTACGCTTCCAGATGAGTTCATACAAACGGGCTTGGTCGCGGTCGATATTTACCGAATGACGCGACATATCTGTTGGACGAATAGCTTCGTGGGCTTCTTGTGCGCCTTTTGCCTTGGTGGAAAAATTTCGAGGTTTGCTAAATTCTTTTCCATACACGTTTACAATCTCTGTTTCGGCAGCTTTTATAGCATCTTGTGATAAGTTTACGCTATCGGTTCTCATATAAGTAATCAACCCGCTTTCGTACAAGCGCTGTGCCAACATCATGGTTTGCGAAACCGAATAATACAGCTTGCGCGATGCTTCTTGTTGCAATGTAGAAGTGGTGAACGGTGCTGCCGGAGATTTTTTTGCCGGTTTGGTTTCTAAATCGGAAACCTTAAATGTGGCATTTATATTTTTTTCAAGAAAAGCCTGCGCTTCGTTTTGCGTTTTAAAGTTCTTTGGCAATTTTGCTTTGAACGATTTCCCATTTGCCGCTACAAATTCTGCAGCAATATGAAATGATGACTCGGTCTGAAAGCTTTCTATTTCGCGTTCGCGCTCTACAATTAACCGAACCGAAACCGATTGCACACGACCGGCAGATAAACCTGCGCGCACTTTTTTCCATAGAACCGGCGACAATTCATAACCCACCAAACGGTCTAAAACGCGGCGTGCTTGTTGTGCATTTACCAAATTGTAATCAATGGTACGCGGATTTTCGATGGCTTTTTGAATGGCTGTTTTGGTAATTTCATGAAAAACAATACGTTTTGTGTTTTGTTCTTTCAACTTTAATTCTTCTGCCAAATGCCATGCAATTGCCTCTCCTTCGCGGTCTTCATCGGATGCCAACCAAACCGTTTCGGCTTTTTTTGATAAATCTTTTAATTTTTTTACTACAGCTTTTTTATCGGCAGAAACTTCGTATTTTGGTTTAAAATTATTCTCAATATCTACACCAATCTCTTTAGAAGGCAGATCGGCAATGTGCCCAAAGCTTGATTCTACCTGATAATCTTTCCCTAAAAATTTTTCTATTGTTTTTGCCTTTGCAGGCGACTCTACAATCACTAAGTTCTTTGCCATTCTTTTTTTATTTGAAAAGCAAAAGTATGTGATTTTTTTAAAATAGCCTTTTTTGATGCCATTTTAATTGTATTGTTTCAAATTTTGTGAAAGTGTTTTTTTAATAATATGAATTAATTCTTTGGGTTGAACCACTTTTATTTGGTGATTGTGCGAGAGGATTTCAGACACCAACTCCATGGTAGGAATTAACTGCAAGGTAATAATGGTTTTACCGTTTTCGATTTCGGTTTTTTGGGAAGGATGAATGGGCAACGTGCTGAAATATTTTCCATATTCAATGGATGTTTCTAGGATCACCGTTACTTTTTCACTGAAACCTTCCAGCGGTTTGGTGGTTACGCCCATAAAACGAGCAAAGTGTTTATGCACGTCTATTGTATCTTTTAAAATAAATTCGGTGGTGGCTTCGCAATCATACATTCGGTCTAGTGCAAACGTTTTTAGCGCCGGTATTTTGGAACCGTTTTTTATTTCAAATCCCACCACATACCAACGCTTTTTGCTTTCTTTCAAAGCCAAAGGCATCAATTTTCGACGGTCGCTTTTGTATTGATCAAATTTTTGGTAATTGAACTCTAAATGTTTTTTTGAGCAAATCGCATCTTTAATGCAATTATAATTTTCTAATCCGGTTGCCTTGCGTTCATCGATCAAAATAAAATTATTGACAGAAACATCTTGGGCAATGTGCAACATTTTTAAACTTTCCAGAGTGAACAATTGTGTGTTTTTTGAAGTGTTTTGCAACTCATCTTGCACCAAAAGATACTTCTTTTTTACTTTATCAAAAATAATTTTAATTTTTAAAGACGATTCAATGTCTTTTAAATCGCGCTGAAAGGTTCGCAATGACACACTGTGGTCTTCATCTACAAACGCATTTTTTAGTTTATTGTTTAACTCATCAAAAGACAAACCACTGCTGCCATGTAGCTGAAAAAGTTCTACAATGCGGGTTAATCTGCTAATTAAATTGTGTTTACTTGCCATAATTCGTATCAAAAGTATTTTTAAAAAGAGCTTCAATAGCCTCTATGCCAAACAGATTGATGTTTCGCGTGCCTATTCCTGCAAAATTGCTTGCGTTTATTTTTGGTAGTTCTCTAAGCGGTTTAAAATTCAAATAATAGGTATCCCAATACAACCATTGTGCCGCTTGCTGGTCATACACAAACACTTTTTTGCCGCTGTTTATAGCCATTTGCACTGCCCAAGCGGTGCCGCCTTTTACTTGCAAACGATTGTTTATTAATTTTAGATTGGTAACTGCATAAACCTCATCGGCATTTTTCACTTGAAACCAGTTTCTAGCCAAAAATTTTAAATATTGATTTATTTTAGAACGCTTTAAAACTTCGTTTGCTTTCAGTACGTTTTCAACACCTTCATTGAATTCGTCTGTAGTTAATTCGTATTTATTCTCTGAGTTGTGAAACTTTGTTCGATAGGAATAAGCCACAACCCGCACGTGAAATTTCTTTGAAAAAAATTCAAAATACGAATCGGCACCCTCTGCCCCGCCCGAATGGCATGTGTAATGATAAACGGCTTTCATAAGCGTAAATATACAATTAAAAAACGACACACAATGACGTATTAAAAATATCTAAATTTCATCTGCCATCTTGTCATACTTTTAATTTTAATTGTATCTTTGCAAATTGATTTGAATACGATTGGGAATATATGGAAAAGGTTATTGAAGAACAAAAACAAGGAACAAGCTTGGTTTTAGATCCGCAAAAAAATAATACCAAAAAGTTATTTATAGAAAGTTATGGTTGCCAGATGAATTTTTCTGACAGCGAAATTGTAGCATCGATTTTAGCCAACGAAGGATATAACACCACACAAAATTTAGAAGAAGCCGATTTGGTTTTGGTAAATACCTGCTCAATCCGCGACAAGGCAGAGCAAACAGTGCGCAAGCGTTTAGAGAAATACAATGCCGTAAAATCGATCAATCCGTCTATGAAAGTAGGCGTTTTGGGCTGTATGGCAGAACGTTTAAAAAGCAAGTTTTTAGAGGAAGAAAAAATTGTGGATATGGTGGTTGGTCCTGATGCTTACAAAGACATTCCTAATCTTTTGAAGGAAGTTGAAGAAGGACGCGACGCTATTAACGTGATTCTTTCTAAAGACGAAACCTATGGCGATATTGCACCTGTGCGTTTAAACAGCAATGGAGTTACTGCTTTTGTTTCTATTACGCGTGGTTGCGACAATATGTGTACGTTTTGCGTGGTTCCTTTTACCCGTGGACGTGAACGCAGTCGCGAACCGCAAAGTATCATGGAAGAAATTAAAGACCTATACGAACGTGGTTTTAAAGAAATCACCTTGTTGGGGCAAAACGTGGATTCCTACTTATGGTATGGTGGTGGTTTAAAAAAGGATTACGACAAAGCAACCGAGATGCAAAAAGCAACGGCGGTAGATTTCGCACAATTGCTAGACATGTGTGCAACGGCTTATCCTAAAATGCGTTTCCGTTTTTCCACGTCGAATCCGCAAGACATGCACGAAGATGTGATTCACGTAATGGCAAAGCATCACAATATTTGTAAATACATTCATTTGCCAGTACAATCGGGATCTACCCGCATTTTGCGTGAAATGAACCGCCAACATACGCGTGAAGAATACATGGATTTGATTGACAGAATCTATAAAATTATTCCGGAAATTTCGTTATCGCAAGATATGATTACAGGTTTTCCAACCGAAACCGAAGAGGATCATCAGGATACTTTATCATTAATGGAATATGTAAAATACGATTTTGGATACATGTTTGCATATTCTGAACGCCCGGGAACAATGGCTGCCAGAAAAATGGAAGACGATGTGCCAGAAGCGGTTAAAAAACGCCGATTACAAGAAATTGTAGATTTACAACAGCGCATTGCAATGGAACGTACCAAGCGTTTTGTAGGCGAAACGGTGGAAGTTTTAATTGAAAAAACATCCAAACGTTCCGATGCACATTGGTCTGGAAGAAATTCACAAAACACAACAGTTGTTTTCCCAAAAGGGAATTATAAAGTAGGCGATTTTGTATTGGTAAAAGTATCAGACTGTACATCGGCAACTTTAATTGGCGAAGCAGTAGGTTATTCGGAAATGCAGTAATTGTTTAGTTTAATTTGTTTCAAGTTTTTTTAGTTTCAGGTTATGGCGACAATAAATAGATTTGAGGATTTAGAAATATGGCAAGAAGCCAGAAGATTAGCCAAAATTATTCATAAATTATCTATCGAAACAAATCTAAAAACAGACTTTAAATTTAAAGAACAAATTAAATCTTCATCTGGATCCGTCATGGATAATATTGCAGAAGGATTTGAACGAGATGGCAATCTAGAATTCAGACAATTTCTTTCTATTGCAAAAGGTTCAGCAGGAGAAACAAGATCTCAACTGTATAGAGTTTTTGACTGTGAATATATTAATGAGAAAGATTTTGAACAATTAAGGAACGACTATGAGAGGTTAAGTGGAAAAATTAAAAATTTCATTACTTACCTAAACAATCAAGATTTTAGAGGTAACAAGTTTAAGTAAAGAACTATACAATAGAACTTAACATAAAAACAAAAAAAACTTGAAACCTGAAACAAAACAAAAAAACTATGGAAAACGTTCAAAGCATTAAACAGCGTTTCGAAATTATTGGTAACGATATAAAACTGAACAGAGCACTAGAAAAAGCCATTCAAGTGGCTCCGACTGATATTTCTGTTTTGGTTACTGGTGAAAGCGGTGTGGGTAAAGAAAGTATTCCAAAAATTATACACGCACTATCGCATCGCAAACACGGAAAATATATTGCTGTGAACTGCGGTGCTATACCTGAAGGCACAATCGATTCAGAGCTTTTTGGGCACGAAAAAGGTGCGTTCACAGGTGCTGTGGGCAGTCGTGAAGGTTATTTTGAAGTGGCAAATGGCGGTACTATTTTTTTAGATGAAGTGGGCGAATTGCCTTTAACCACACAAGTTCGCTTGCTTCGTGTGTTAGAAAACGGCGAATTTATCAAAGTGGGTTCTTCAAAAGTTCAAAAAACCGATGTGCGTATTGTGGCAGCCACCAACGTTAAAATGTTTGAAGCGATTGATAAAGGCAAATTTCGCGAAGATTTGTATTACCGTTTAAGCACCGTAGAAATCAATTTACCGCCTTTGCGTGAACGGGGCGACGACATTCATTTGTTGTTCAGAAAGTTTTCATCGGATTTTGCGCATAAATACAAAATGCCGCCGATTAAACTTACACCCGATGCCGCCGAATACCTTATTCATTACCGTTGGAGTGGTAATATTCGCCAATTGCGCAATATTGCCGAACAAATTTCGGTGATTGAAACCAACCGCGAAATCGATTTAAAAACCATTCAATCTTATCTGCCTCAGCGAAATGCACAATTACCATCGCTTATCGAAACCAAAAAAGCAGAAGGAGATTTTAGCAACGAACGCGAGATTTTGTATAAAGTGTTGTTTGATATGAAAGCTGATTTAACCGATTTAAAAAAACTAACGTTGGAATTAATGAACAATTCCAATTCGGCACAAGTTCAAGAATCGAACAAATCTTTAATACAACGCATTTATGGTCAGGCCGATGAAGGGCTATCAAAACCAAACAATCGTTCTATTCCGTTAGCCGAACACGCATCATCGACCAAAAACAATAATCCATCTGAAATAATGGATGAAGAAGATGACCATGATTATTTAATTGCTGAAACGGTTGATGATGAAGAAACATTGAAATTAGAAGAAAAAGAAATTCAACTCATAAAAAAAGCTTTGGAACGCAACAGTGGAAAACGCAAAGCCGCAGCCGATGAATTGGGAATTTCGGAAAGAACATTGTACCGAAAAATCAAACAATATGACTTGTAGATTTTTAGTCGTAAAAACATTGCAAACGATTCAATAATTCAACGAATGAAAACACCACATACATTATATAAATTTACAGCCTTTCTTTTCTGTTTGATTTTATCGAGCTGCGGTGCGTATAATTTTACAGGTACCGGAAAAATCGATGCAGAAACGTTTCAAGTGAATTATTTTTTGAACAATGCCGAACTGATTGAACCAGGAATTGAGCGCACATTTACCATTAGATTGCAAGATTTGTTGGTAAACCAAACCAGTTTAAACATGACCAACACCAATGCCGATTTGGTTTATGAAGGCGAAATAACCCAATTCCGTGTGTCGCCAATGACGGCTACTGCCGACCAAACAGCTGCGCAAAACCGTTTGTACATTGCTATAAATGTGCGTTTTACGAACAGAAAAAATCCGGAAGATGATTTTGAAAAAACCTTCTCGCACTTTTATGATTATCCGGCTAACAATCAATTAATTGGCCCTCAGTTAACCACTGCTTTAGAAGAAATATACGAACGCATTACGCAAGATGTTTTTAACGCCTCGCTGGCAAAATGGTAAGCTTATGAATGCACAACAATACGCACAATGGTTAAACAATCCGTACGAATTAACAGAACAGCAAACTGCTTCGTTGCAACAAATCGTTAGTGAATACCCGTATTTGCAATCGGCAAGGGCTTTGTATTTAAAAACCTTGCACCAACAACGCAGTTTTTTATACAACAGCGAATTAAAAAAAACAGCTGCTTATACCACTGATCGCGACGTGTTGTTTGATTATATTATTTCGGAAGAATTTATTGCGTACAAACCCTTACAGATTGAAGATTTGAATGTGGTTGATGAAAATTATATCGAATTCAAAAAGCCCGAACCCACATTAGATGAAAATATTGAAAAAAGGGTATTGAATACCTTGGTTTATATAGAAAATCAAGACAAAGAAACGGGATTGATTCAAAAAATCGATCAAATTTCAAAATCGAAAATCGAAGCCAAACTTGATAAAAAGGAACCAGCCCTGCCCCAACCCGACCCAATCACCGAAGAGGTGCATCAATTGGAAGAAAATTTGGAAGTGGGCACACCTTTAGATTTCTCTGAAAACGATAAATTTTCGTTTACTGAATGGCTGAAATTAACAACATCGCAACCCATTGAACGCGAAAATGACGTTGTTTCTGAAAAAGATCAAACGGAAAACAGTGAAAAACAACTACCAAAAGAAGAAAAAAATACGGAAGAAACGCTTCCCATTAAACAAAAAAAGATGGATTTAATTGATCGTTTTATAGAAGCAAATCCAAAAATAACACCAAGTAAAACGGCAGTTGCACCAGCCATAAACCTTGATCGGCACGAAGAAGAAGAACCCTATTACATGACCGAGACGTTAGCACGAATTTACTTGGAACAAAAAAAATATCAAAAAGCAATACAAGCTTATGAAATTTTAATTTTGAAATATCCAGAAAAAAGTAGTTTATTTGCAAATCGAATTTCCGATATAAAAAAATTACAAGAGTTTAATAATATATAAAACAAATAAATATGTTTACGATTTTTTTAGTGTTAATCACCATAGTTGCCTTACTTTTAATCATTGTTATCATGATTCAAAACCCTAAAGGAGGCGGTTTAGATTCATCATTAGGTGGTTCCACATCGGTTGGTGGCGTTCAAAACACCAACAAATTTTTAGACAAAAGTACATGGACATTGGCAGTTGCTTTAGTGGTTTTAATTTTAGTATCAAGTTTAAGCTTTAACTCTGGTTATTCAAACGATTCTCAAATTTTAGATCCAAATGCAGTTGCAACACCACCGGCAGCGTTGCCAAATGCTGGAGCAGCTCAAAACCAAGCAGCTCCTGCACCCAACACAGCAAGCGATCAAGCGCCTGCAAACAATCCATCACAACCTGCAAACTAAGTGAAAATATATACACAAAATGCCAGCTTATGACAAGCTGGCATTTTTTTTTCTGTCAAAATATCACTTTTTACAGTTGGCACACTTTTGGTCTAGACAAAAGCAAAAAATTATCATTCATAAAAATTTAAAAATAAAATAGTATGGCATTAAACATGAAACCGTTAGCAGACCGCGTGATTATTGAACCGGCTGCAGCTGAGACTCAAACTGCATCAGGAATCATTATTCCCGACACTGCAAAAGAGAAACCACAAAAAGGAACTGTTGTTGCTGTGGGTAATGGCAAAAAAGATGAACCATTAACCGTACAAGTTGGTGATACTGTTTTATATGGAAAATATGCAGGCACCGAACTAAAATTTGAAGGTACGGATTATCTGATTATGCGTGAAGATGATATTTTAGCGATTATTTAAGCTTAAAGTTTCGCGTTTTTGTAAAACAACTTTAAACAAAACCAAACATTAAACAATTAAACAAAAAAAGATAAAAAATGGCAAAAGATATAAAATTTGATATTGAAGCACGCGATGGTTTAAAACGCGGTGTTGACGCATTGGCAAATGCAGTAAAAGTAACCTTAGGACCAAAAGGACGTAACGTAATTATTTCTAAATCGTTTGGAGCGCCTCACGTAACAAAAGACGGAGTTTCTGTAGCGAAAGAAGTAGAGCTTGAAGACACCCTAGAAAATATGGGAGCACAAATGGTGAAAGAAGTAGCAAGCAAAACCAACGATTTGGCTGGTGACGGAACTACAACGGCGACTGTTTTGGCTCAAGCAATTGTTAAAGAAGGATTGAAAAACGTTGCTGCCGGTGCAAACCCAATGGATTTAAAACGCGGAATTGACAAAGCTGTTGAAGCGATTGTTGCCGATTTAGCAAAACAAACGCAAGAAGTGGGTTCTACTACCGATAAAATCAAGCAAGTAGCATCGATTTCTGCTAATAATGATGAAGTGATTGGTGAATTAATCGCTGAAGCTTTTGGTAAAGTGGGCAAAGAAGGAGTTATTACTGTTGAAGAAGCGAAAGGAACGGATACTTATGTTGATGTTGTGGAAGGAATGCAGTTTGACAGAGGATATCTTTCGCCTTATTTCGTTACCAATCCAGAAAAAATGGAAACAGAATTCGAGAATCCATATATCTTATTGTACGATAAAAAAATATCTTCTTTAAAAGAATTATTACCGGTTTTAGAGCCAGTTGCGCAATCAGGAAAAGCGTTGTTAATCATTGCAGAAGATGTTGATGGTGAAGCGTTATCAACTTTGGTGGTGAACAAATTACGCGGTGCATTAAAAATTGCTGCTGTAAAAGCGCCAGGTTTTGGTGACCGCAGAAAAGCCATGTTAGAAGACATTGCGATTTTAACAGGCGGAACCGTAATTGCAGAAGAAAGCGGTTACACCTTAGAAAACGCTACGTTGGAAATGTTAGGAACAGCAGAGCGCGTTTCGATTGATAAAGACAACACAACCATTGTAAACGGTGCAGGAGATTCTGAAATGATCAAAAACCGTGTGAACCAGATTAAAGCACAAATGGAAACGACAACTTCCGATTACGATCGTGAAAAGTTACAAGAACGTTTAGCGAAATTAGCGGGTGGTGTTGCAGTACTATACGTTGGTGCAGCATCTGAAGTAGAAATGAAAGAGAAAAAAGACCGTGTAGACGATGCTTTACACGCAACACGTGCAGCAGTTGAAGAAGGAATTGTTGCCGGTGGTGGTGTAGCATTGCTAAGAGCAAAATCGGCATTATCAAGTGTTGATGCTTTAAATGCGGATGAAAAAACAGGTATCCAGATTGTTTCTCGTGCAGTTGAATCGCCTTTAAGAACCATTGTTGAAAATGCAGGTTTAGAAGGATCTGTAATTGTAGCAAAAGTGGGTGAAGGCACCGGAAACTTTGGTTACAATGCCAAAACCGATGAATATGTAGATATGTTGGTGGCGGGAATTATCGACCCTAAAAAAGTAACCCGTGTGGCTTTAGAAAACGCTGCATCGGTTGCGGGTATGATTTTAACTACAGAATGCGCCTTAGTAGATATTAAAGAAGAAGGTGGAAGCCAAATGCCAATGGGCGGCGGCATGCCGGGAATGATGTAAAAATCATATTTGAATAAAACAAAAAATTCGAGTGTTTGCTCGGATTTTTTTATTGATTAAATACAGAAACATTCATGAATATTGTTTCATCTCTTTTTAAATATGTTCCACCTGTTTCGTGAACATGACCAAAAAGATGATAGGCTGGTTTTATTTTAGTTACAAACTTTTTTAAAACAGCACAACCAAAACCATTATCTAAAATTCCAGTTGGAGGCGCGTGGGTCAGCAAAAAATCTACTTTTTTAGAAAGCTTTATTCTTGGATACTTTGATAAATTCATTCTTGCTGCAACAGACGCAAAATTTATTCCTTCTAATAATATATTTCTATTTTCTAAAAAGATAATATTTGGTGGAAACATTTTTAAAAACTCATCTGGTTCATACATCCATTGCAGCTCATGATTTCCTGCTACAAACAATTTATACTTTGCAGGATATTGACTGAACCAATCTAAAAAATCAGAGAATTGTGAATTGTTTCCTAATGTACAAGCATCGCCTAAATGAATAGCAATATCGGTTTTTATAAGCGGTAGTTTTCTATGTTTACCGTGCGTATCAGCAAAAACAGCCAACCGCTTTTGGTTATAATCAATAATCATTGTGTTTTTTTCTGAAGTTATTTAGTAAACTTTTAATATTTTGTTTACCAACTGGATTTTGACTATGAACTATAAAATCAGGCATTTTTTTTCTGTTGTCTAAACAATAATTCACCAACCATTTAGCACAATCAAAACCACTTTCTTCTAAACCCAAATCGTGATCAAACGAAATAAAATCAGGTAACCCGTTTTGGGTAATATAATCTACAAATTCAGTATAAGAACGCACACCGATAAATCCTTCGGGAATAGGACGCAAATCGTCTAAGTAGAGTTTTTTCATTACTCTTTTAATTTATTTTGCAAACATACAAGGTCGAATAGACCTTGCAGGTTAAACATCAAGTTCTTTAAAATTTTGAATGGAACGAACCAAGTTATTTTCTGTTAAAGCTTCAACTGTTGACATTAGCATATCTTTACTGATAAATTTAATTTCGTTTTTCATTTCGCTGAATTCATGCATTTCAGCAAGTTCTTTACCAAACGAAACAAAATGCACATTCTTTAGTTCCTTAAATTTTAAATATTCTTTTTGCTGAAAAAACACCGTATGAATTATAAAAATTTGAATATCGGCATTTGATAGTTCTATTGAGAATGTATGCGGTTTTACGTTTAAATTTTGATGTTCTTTAAATGTAAGTAAATACGCCAAAGCCTTACAAAATTCAGGTTGTTCACAAAACTGCATGTACAACAGCTGTTTATGCATGTTGCTGTAAAACCATTGATTATTTTCCATTGTATTTCATTTTTTTCAAATGTAACGGCAGCGACGGACAAAACGTGACGGTTAGAAAAGAAAATCCCGAAATTTTTGGTTTCGGGATAAAGATATTAATCTATTTATATTCTGCTTCTATAACTTTCATCATTCTCTTGATAATACTATCAAGTGCTTCAATTAATTGTGGGATGATTTCCTTGTTAAATTTTAATTCCTTGAGATTTACATTTGACAATAGATTCATGTCGGAAGATTTTTTCCACAAATATGAAATAAATTTTTCATGTTTGTCTTGAACTGAATTATGAAATTCTTCTGAAAATTTCTCACCTAAATCTTTATGGATTTCAGTTTTTTTATCTCCTAAAATAGCACATGCTACTAACATTGAATTTAGATACGTATCTTGGAATTCAATATCAATGTACAAATCTTTAAGTACATCACTTTTAAGAGTAATACCTGAATACTGATTACCTGTATATAAATCTGAAGTTACTTCAAACTTTAATTTATTATTAATAGCTACGACTTTTATTACTTCTTCAATAAAGATATTTGCTGAATCATTAATCAAACTCTTAATTACATCATTTAGATTTTGCAAAAGCGTATTATAAGCATTATAGTTTCTTTCGTTACTTAGTATTAATTCTGTAAGTTCCTTTTCCATTTTATCGTTTGTTGTTTGGTTTGTAATTTGCTTAACTAAATGTAAGTATTGATTTAAAGTTTCTCTAATTATTGGTTTATTTGCCATTTCTTTGATACATTGTTCTATCCAATTTATAATATGGTTTTGATAAGAAATACAAATAAAATCTTTAGTATTTTCTAAAATTCCTTTTGAATCTTTTGAAGGTTCATATCCAAAAGGCGTTAAATAAATTATAGGATTTTCCTTATAATGGTTATAGTACCTAAATAATTGAGCACTTTGATCTCCTGCTCTAATTTTATTTTCTATTAAAATTTGATGCCGACCACTTTTTACAACAATATCAATCCTACCGCCTACACCTAATTCATAATCAACTCTTCCAATATGTTCTTCTTCTATAGAAAAACTTTGCGATGTATTAAATTCTGCCAAAATGGTTTCTTTACTTACACTTTCTGAAAACAAACTCTTAATCTCATTAATAAAAAGTTTTAAAAAAACATCTTTCTGTCCATGATTCCCTTTTGCGTTTAACAGATTAGCAATAAAAGCAGAATGCATCAACTCTTTTTCATCTAACCTTAAAATATTAAACACATTGAAGTTTTCGCCTGTGTATTCAGCCAAATCATCATACTTATTTTTTATAATTTGTGTTTTTTCTAATAGATTTTCTATTTGTTTTATATCCATTTTTTTTATGTTTTATAATTTTTATTACTATCAAAACACCCGCATCGCAATATGCGCACAAGCTTCAGCATCGGCTAATGCATTGTGGTGGCTTTCCAAATGAAAACCTAAATATTTTGAAACTGTGGGTAGTTTATGGTTGGGTAAATTTGGAAACATTTTTTTTGCCGCTCTGTAAGTACAAAGAAACTTATTCTGATGTATGGGCAACTGATAAGCCTGCAAAACTTCTTTTAAACAACCTTCATCAAACATACTGTTGTGTGCTACCAAAGGCATGTTTTTTATTCGTTTGGAAATATCAATCCATAAATCAGAAAATTGTTGGGCGTGTTCGGTATCGCTAAAAACCAATCCGTGCACTTGTGTGTTCCAATAGCTGTAAAAATTAGGCACGGGTTTTATGAGCTCGTAATATTTATCTACGATTATTCCGTTTTCTACAAACACCAAACCAATGCTGCACACACTGCTGCGGTGCTGATTGGCGGTTTCAAAATCTAATGCGGCAAAGGTTTTCAATGGTTTTTATTTTTTGGATAATCTATTTAGGAATTCTTTTATTTCATTACTCAATGATGTTATAAGCTCTGTTGAAACAGATGTACTTAATTGTCTTGTATGTACTAGCATCCTTTGTCCATCTGAACTATAATGTAAATTATACCAAGACTTTCCAACTATTTTAGTTTCTTCAAAGAACTTTACTTCAAAAATATCTTCAATATCAAAATTGTAATCACGTGGATAATGCCCTGAAGCAATTATCACTACAGGAAAAGTTCTAAAAAAATCTTTACGGAATAAATCTTTCCTTTTTTCAATAGATTCTGTTCTCAATTTTTTCAATTCTAATAGATTGTAGCTTCTTCCAGAAGGCACATCGTTTAGTTCTGTAGTGAAAATTTCTCTTTGAAAGTTAATATTACTTTGAGTATTACCATTTAAAAAAACATTTTGATAAATTTTTTGATAATGTAAGTAAGTATTACTAGTTCCCCCATTTCCATTTCTATCTTGTTTATTCTTTTGGTTCCACCAAGCAGTAATTGCATTACTATTGTCTAGAAAACTTTCTATTCTGACGTTCCAATCAAATTCATAATTTTCCTTAATATTATTTTCCCATGAATGAATATTGTTCCTATTTTCCTTATTTCTAGAATTTAATATTTCTTCATAAAACTCTTTCGTATCTTGTTTATGGTTATGGTAAAAATAATGCTCTTTACCAATCATTAAAATTTTCCCATTAGGATTTCCATATCCTAAAAATAAGTTATGCTCGTTTGCAAAACTTACAGCATCTTTAAACTCTCTTGAATAATTCATATTTCTCATGTTTGTATTGTTTTTATAAATTTAATTTAAAACCCTATATCCTTAAAATTTTGCATTTGGTTTACCAACCCTTTATTGGTTAAAGCCGATACTGTTTCCATTAACATACCAATGCTGATAAACTTAATTTTATTCTTCATTATAAAGAATTCATATCGTTCATCTATAGCTCTATCAAAAGAAACAAAATGTACATTCTTTTCATTTTTAACTTCATCGTATTTATCAAACTGAAAAGATCTCATCAAAACAATAAATATTTTTATGTTTTCATTTGATATTTCTATACTTGAAGTATGAGGTAATACTTTAAAATCGTACATCTTTTCAAAAGTTAGCAAGTAAGCTAAAGCTTCACAAAACTTTGGCTCTGCATGAAGGTATTCATAACATGCTTGATAATTTATATAAATGTAATAACGCTTTTTAGATTCCATATTTTATTTCCAAAAATCACTATAATTTTCAACAAATGTTTACGGGTTTCCACATTTACAATTGATATTTTTCTTGCAATTGCATTACCTCTTTTTTTATTCGATCTCTTAAAAAGGGTGGTTCTATCACTTCGCAAATAGCTCCGTAACGCATAATTTCCATCACAAAATCATTGGTTGGGTGCATAAATAGTGCTACCGTAAATGTTTCGTTGTTTTCTTTTATAATTTTTTGGGAAGCATGTAACGGTAAGGATTGTATATACTTTTTTTGATCGTTTGCAAATTCTAATATAATTTCCACAGGATCGTTGTAACATTCAATTCCAAAAGCATGCTGGTAAAATGCCTCTACGTTAATTTCCGGAGTTTTTTGTTTTTCTGAAGTAATTACGAAATCGCTGATACGGTCTAAACCGAAATTTCTAAAATCGTTTTTATCTGAATCGTAAGCAATTAAATAATAGCGGTTTTGCGATTCTTTAATGGCTTTGGGAACACAGCGGCGAAACGATGCTGCTTGCCAATAACTTTTTAGCTGAAATGTTACAACTAATTGATTTTGTATGGCGTGAAGAATTCCGTTGAAGTATTCGGTTCCTTTTGATTTTCTTTTTTCTAAATGTAAATAACCGCCAATTGTTTTTGCCTTTTGCAAAACCGCCACGGTATCAAAAGCTTCCATAATTCTATCGAAATGCAAATCGTTTTCATTGTTGATTATTTCGTAGTGATTTTCGCGTTTGTTAAAAGCAATTTCCACTCCCCAAAGCGATTCAATTTCGTTGCAATCTCTTTGAAAAGTGCGTTGACTTATGGCTAAATCATAATCTAATTCGTATTGCTTATTGAGCAAAAAATTGCTTATTTGCTTAAAACTAGCTGGATTTTTTCGTAGAAATTCTACAATTAAAAACTGTCTTTTAATCACGTCTTGCTTTGCCATATTCAATTAATTTATTCAAAAATAAACAGCATGATGGACAAAACGTGTCGTGCGGTAAATTATTTGTGTTTTTCTATCTAATTATTTTACAGTACAGAAGTAAAGATGAGTGCCAATGGGCGGCGGCATGCCGGGAATGATGTAAGATCGTTTCTATAAAACACCAAAAAACCGCTCAATGAGCGGTTTTTTTTATAGTACTTTACGATTCTCTTTCGTATTTACAACAACCGTGTAAATTATCGTAATTATCTTTGGTAGCTTTAACATCTTTAGTATCGTGGCCAGATTTAGCAACTGCTTCTTCTACTTTTAAGGCATTTGTTTTGTGTTCGTTGATGATTAAATGAAGCATTTGATCGTCTTGATGCCACTCGGCCGATTTCACTCCTTTTACACTAAAAGCGGCTTTTTCAATGCGTTTTTTACACATATCGCAGTTGCCTTTTACTTCTACATCAACTTTTGCGTTTTTACTTTTCTTTTCTTGTGCTGTAGCTGTAAATGCAACACCTAAAACAGCTAATAGTACCATTAAATATTTTCTCATTTTTCTTTATTTTTAAATTGTTAATTTGCTTAATTGTTTATCCGTTTAGATTATTTCATTTTGACAATGACAAACCAAACGTTAGATTTTCGACTTTATGACTTTTGACTTAAATACTATTTGACTTTAAATCGCAATCCGCCATAAAACATCTTTCCAAAAATAGGACCATATACAATAGTACTATCAAATTCATTGCCAAACGGATCATCTGCTCCTAAAATCACTCGGTGTTGTTGATAATTGCCAATGTTTTCGCCACCGACATAGATTTCAAATTTATCTGAAAAAACTTTTGTTACCTGTGCATTAATCGTAGAAAACGGATTGGTGTAACTCGGTAATTGATTTTCCACCGAATTATCGCCCGTGTAAGGTAAACGCTGTGCACCTAACCAGTTCCAAGTAGCATCGAACTTCCAATAGGCACCGTTATGTTCATGAGTAGAAAATTCTAAATTAGCAAAAACACGGTGTTTAGCCTGCAATGGTCTTTCTAACGTTTTGTCGCCGTATGTTGTTTGAATATCGTAATATTTATAAGCCGTTCTTAAATTTAAATGTTTGATGATGTTGTAATTTAATTCGGCTTGAAACGAATTGGCATAGGATGTTCCCTCTAAATTATAGAAATTAACAGTTCTTGCAGATTGATCCATATCAATCACGATTTGATTTTGGAAATCGGTACGATAAAAATCAAGTGTTAAATTGGCATTTTTTCCTAAAAAAGTAAAATCTTGCGAAACACTTATCCCGTAATTCCAAGCAATTTCTGGATCCATTCCATAGGCTTTCCCGCCTTCGTTCAAAATATTAAACTGACGAGAACTTGCGAACAAATATTGGTTTTCTGCAAAAATATTCGCCAATCTTTTTCCACGACCTGCCGATGCACGAACGGTGGTTTTTTCCCAAGGATTATAACGCAAATGCATGCGCGGAGTTACAAAAGTTCCCAATCGGTTAGAATTATCGATTCTTCCACCTAAAATCAAGGCTAAATTATTGGCATTATCATACGTATATTCAAAAAAAGCACCGTAGCTGGTATCGGTTCTATCGAAATTTCTAGTATCATAATTTGCTACGAACTCTGAATAATCATCGTGCATAAAGCTTGCTCCGGTAGAGAATTTATGCAATGTATTGCTGATGATAGAACTATATAAAAAGTTTGAATAAATACTGCGCTGCGTGATATCGAACTGGTTTAAACCAAAATACGAATTTTGTTTATGATAACTAAACGAGTTTTGCCAACCCATACTTTTGTACGGCTGATCGGGGAATACATAACCGACTTTTGTACTGGCATCAAACTTATCGGTATTCAATTCTGATCCCCATTTTAAGGTTGATAATTTGTGTTGTTTACTATCAAAATCTAGCTCGCCGGTTTGCTTTTCGTCTTTCATGTAACGTGTCGTAATAAAGGCGATCCACCCATTTTCAAGGTTTTGATACTGCCAACGATTCATGATATTTATTTGACTTCCTAACGGATTGTCTAAAAATCCATCATGGTTCATATCGTTCTTCTTCACACGAGTGTTTCCATGAACAAACAAAGAAGAGCTCCATTTATCTGATATTTTTTCGTTAAAATGCGCATTCATCTCAAAACGTGCATCGGTAGATCCGTATAAATTCAAAAAGAAAGGAATATCGTTCCCCGGTTTGATCAATTCGGTGTTTATTTGCCCCGAAATGCTTTCAAAACCATTTACAACGCTGCCCGCTCCTTTGGTAACCTGAATACTTTCAACCCAAGTTCCGGGCGTGAACGATAAACCATACGCTTGCGAAGCACCACGAACACTCGGAATATTTTCTTCGGCGATTAAAATATACGGACTGGTTAAACCCAACATTTTAATTTGTTTTGATCCGGAAATGGCATCGGAAAAATTCACATCGATTGACGGATTCGTCTCAAAAGATTCTGCCAAATTACAACAAGCCGCTTTTAGCAATTCGCCGCTGTTCATGGTTTGCGAGTTGGTGATGCCTTTATTGCGTTCGGTGTTTCTTCTATTCACTGTTACCACTAATTCTCCTAAAGCGGCTTCGGGTTGCATTTTTAAGAATTGGAATTGTGAAGCATCGTTCATTTCAGCTTGTAAAACCTCATACCCTTCTGCATAAATATAAATGGTGTTGGGTTGTTGTAATGTTAATTCAAAAATTCCGAATTCATTGGTGTTTGCCACCACACTGTCGTTTACTGTCAATGTTGCATTTTCTACTGCATTGTTGTAAACATCTAAAACCTTTCCCCTATAAGTATCCTGGGCAAAGACTGGTTGCATGCCAAAAGCACACAACAATAATAATGTATATTTCATGAGTTTGCATAATTAATTAAACATTCTTTTAGTAAAAAATGTGTAATTATGCGTAAAGAAGATACTGGCTGTATAGTTTGTATAAAGGTGGGGCGTTACTTTCGCGTCGAAAAGTAACATTTATTTTTTTTGGCAGCTTGTTTTCAGTAATAACAAGCGGTTGCAATTTATACAAAACCGGCTTTATAAAGTCTGAAAAATCGTTTGAAGCAACAACTTTTATAACAACTTCATCGGTTTTTTGTTGAATGGTTTCGTTTTTACAACAACCTTTTTTTACCGTTTCGTTTTTTTCTTTGCAACATGCTTTTTCGTGCGTGTCTTCGGCACATTTAATAGACGAAGCATACCCTAATTCAATTTTCTCGATAGCATTTCCACAATAGTGAATATTAACCGCCAACCCTACATTTGTAAAAAGTATGGCTGCAGTTAAAAATAAACTATACAAATAACGCTGGAACATGTTTTAGGTTTTGATGCGTTCTAATTTTTTGTAAATTTACTGAAAAAAATTCATGGAAAAAGAACAATTAAAGATTTCTTTAACAGAAATTATAAAATCACATAAAAGTAATAATGATCGTTTGCAAGAAATTTGCAACAAATTGCACAGCGAAATGAGTCATTTTGATTGGGTGGGATTTTATTTTGCCGATGCCCATAAAAAAGAATTACACTTAGGACCCTTTGCCGGACTACCAACAGATCACACCACTATTCCCTTTGGAAAAGGCATTTGCGGACAAGTTGCAGAAAGTAATCAAACATTTTTGGTTGATGACGTGCAAGCACAAGACAATTACATATCGTGCAACATTCATGTGAAATCAGAAATTGTGGTGCCTATTATTGTAAACGGTATTAATATCGGTCAGATCGATATCGATTCCAATACATTAAAGGCATTCACCGCAGAAGATCAAGCTTTCTTAGAATGGCTTACCAATGAAATTGCAGAAATGTATAAAAGCTAATGATATTAATTGCAAGATTAAAAAAAAGGTGTACATTTGCACAGAATTTTTCAATTCAAACATACATAACAATCATTTAAACAATATTAGCATGTATTTAACTAAAGAAGTTAAAGAAGAAATCTTCGCTAAGCACGGAGGTTCAGCAACAAACACAGGTTCTGCAGAAGGACAAATTGCATTATTCACTTACAGAATTTCGCACTTAACAGAGCACTTAAAAAAGAATCGTCACGATTTTAACACAGAGCGTTCATTAGTTCTTTTAGTAGGTAAAAGAAGAAGTCTTTTAGATTACTTAAAGAAAAAAGATATCAACAGATATCGTGAAATTATCAAAGAATTGGGTATCAGAAAATAATCAATTTACAAAGAGGTGTGCGCATGCGCACCTTTTTCATTTTATATAAAAGCATAAAAGCTTGGTTTTTCATTGGGTTCTAAACACACAACAACACAACAACAACATTTTTCCCTTTGTTTAATTAAGAATTAAAAATTTATGATTCCTAAAGTAACCCAAGAAATTATCGATTTAGGCGATGGCAGAACCATCACTATCGAAACTGGCAAATTAGCCAAACAAGCAGACGGTTCTGTTGTAGTTCGTTCAGGAAACTGTATGATTTTAGCTACGGCAGTTTCTGCAAAAACAGCAAACCCAGGTGTTGATTTTTTACCATTAACAGTAGATTATCGTGAAAAATTTTCGGCTGCAGGTCGTTTCCCAGGCGGATTCTTTAAAAGAGAAGCACGCCCAAGCGATCAAGAAGTTTTAACCATGCGTTTGGTGGATCGTTGTTTACGACCTTTGTTTCCGGATGATTATCATGCAGAAACCCAAATCATGCTACAACTTATGTCGTTTGATGAAAACGTGATGCCCGATGCAATGGCAGGTTTAGCAGCTTCGGCAGCATTGGCTGTTTCAGACATTCCTTTTTACAACCTTATTTCTGAGGTGCGTGTGGGGCGCGTAAACGGCGAATTAATCATTAACCCAAGCAAACAACAATTAGACGAGTCAGACCTTGACATGATGATTGGAGCTTCAAAAGATTCTGTTTGTATGGTGGAAGGTGAAATGAAAGAAATTTCGGAAGCTGAAATGATCGAAGCAATTAAATTTGCACACGAAGCAATTAAAGTGCAAATCGAAGCGCAAGAAAGAATGCGCGCGGCTTTGAATTTATCATACAGAACCTACGAGCCTGAGGAAAACGATGACACGCTGAAAAACGAAATTCACTCGTTTACCTACGATAAATTTTATGCAATTGCAGCAGAAGCAAGTGCAAAACACGAACGCAGCGAGAAGTTTGCTGCTTTAAAAGAAGAATTATTAGCTACTTTTTCTGAAGAAACTTTAGAAGAAAAGAAAGAATTAATTTCTAAATATTTCTCTAAAGCCCAAAAAGAAGCAGTTCGCAATTTGGTTTTAGATCAAGGACTGCGTTTAGACGGTCGTAAAACCACAGAAATCCGTAACATTTGGAGCGAAGTAGATTATTTACCATCAGCGCACGGTTCATCTGTATTTACACGCGGTGAAACCCAAGCATTGGCTACGGTAACATTAGGAACATCGCGCGAGGCAAACGTTATCGACTTACCAAGTGAGCAAGGCGAAGAACGTTTCTACTTGCACTACAACTTCCCTCCATTTTCCACAGGTGAAGCAAAACCATTGCGTGGTGTGTCACGCCGCGAAGTAGGTCACGGAAACTTGGCGCAACGCGCATTAAAAAACATGATTCCAGCAGATTGTCCTTATACCATTCGTTTGGTTTCTGATGTATTAGAATCAAACGGTTCATCGTCTATGGCAACTGTTTGTGCAGGAACATTGGCTTTGATGGATGCAGGTATTCAAATTGAAAAACCGGTATCGGGCATCGCAATGGGATTGATTACAGATGGAAATCGTTTTGCTGTATTATCTGATATTTTGGGCGATGAAGATCACTTAGGTGATATGGATTTTAAAGTAACTGGTACTAAAGATGGTATCACAGCTTGCCAAATGGATATTAAAATCGATGGTTTGCGTTACGATATCATGGAGCAAGCATTGCAGCAAGCACATGAAGGACGTATGCACATTTTGAATAAACTTACAGAAACCATTGCAGCACCAAACGCAACAGTGAAAGCGCATGCACCAAAAATTATCACAAGAACCATTCCTGGTGCTTATATTGGCGCATTGATTGGTCCGGGCGGAAAAGTGATTCAAGAATTACAAAAAGCTACCTCAACAACCATTGTAATTAACGAACTGGACGAGCAAGGAATTGTAGAAATTCTTGGAACCGATCCAGATGGAATTGCAACAGTGCTAGCAAAAATCGACGCAATTATTTTTAAACCACAAGTGGGCGAAGCCTATGAAGTGAAAGTAATTAAAATGTTAGAATTCGGAGCAGTTGTTGAATATACAGCAGCACCAGGAAACGAAGTTTTATTACACGTATCTGAATTAGCCTGGGAACGCACTGAAAACGTTACCGATGTGGTAAACATGGGCGATGTATTCCAAGTGAAGTATTTAGGTATAGACCCTAAAACTAGAAAAGAAAAAGTATCGCGCAAAGCCTTGTTGCCACGCCCTCCAAAACCGGAAGGCAAACCAGAACATAAAGGCGAAGGCAAGTCTGACAACAGAGAAAACAGACCAGCGCACAGAAACAATAACAACAGACCTTCTAACGACAAGAAAGAAGAAAACAACTAGTTTTTGTTAAATGTATTTTAAACCGATGAGCAAACCTCATCGGTTTTTTTTATTACACGTTATTTAACACCTCTTCTAGAGTTTGGAACATTGCTAAAGATAATCAGAAAATTCTTCATCTTATAAATTGTTAAAAAAAATATAATTTTGTGTTGTTTTTTTATTATATTTGAAATATAACTTTCAAATTAACACATAATGAAAAAGTTTATTTTAACCTTACTAATACTTGTGCCTTTTGCAATAAAGGCGCAAGTTACATTGATACCCGATCCGGTTTTTGAATCTAAATTGCTACAATTAGGAATTGATAGTGATGGTGTGGTTAATGGACAGATTTTAACTGTAGATGCCCAAACACCTACCCAAATTTACTTGGGTGGTGGTTCAATAATTCAAAATCTAACGGGGCTTGAAGCATTTATTAATTTAGAATATATTGAAGGTTATGGAAATGCAGTAGGTAATACTATGAATTTAACTACACTTACCAAATTAAAAACCCTTATTTTCTCCAATAATTGGCTATCCTCTTTAGACCTATCTAGTAATAAAGATTTAGAAACGCTAATTGTTGGAAATGGAGATTATGAAATATTTCAATATAACCATTTGACTACTTTAGATTTAAGTAATAACAATAAGTTAAAACTTTTAAGTGTTTATAGTTTATTGTCATTATGGAAAATAAATTTAAAAAACCATAACGCACCCAATCTTAAAATTATATT
The DNA here is from genome assembly GCF_028473145.1 of Flavobacterium sp. CBA20B-1. NCBI lineage: Bacteria > Pseudomonadati > Bacteroidota > Flavobacteriia > Flavobacteriales > Flavobacteriaceae > Flavobacterium > Flavobacterium sp. CBA20B-1. The sequence goes on along the minus strand of NZ_CP092370.1, from coordinate 2,372,373 downwards.
AGGAGATGAAAATAATGACCCTTATAATGTTTGTATCGAAGTAGATGACCCTGTAGCTGCTACAAACGGCACAGCTCCTTATGATACATGGAATATAACAAATACCCAAAACGGCAGTCATTATTTTAATCAAAACTGCGCTTTAAGTGTGGAGAAATTTGTAAACCAAAATTTTAAAATTTACCCCAATCCAGCAACTGATTATGTGGCAGTGGAACAAACAACAACCGAGGGTGTCCATCTGCAAGCTGTTCAAATTTTAGATAGTTCCGGCAAATTGGTGCGTTCTGTAAATGAAAATTTTGACCAAATCAATGTATCAAACCTTAATAAGGGACTATATCTTTTTGTGATACAAACTGATAAAGGCAACAAAACAGAAAAAATAATTGTTCAATAAACACTTTTTACAATATTATAATGAAAAAGTTTATTTTAACCTTACTAATACTTGTGCCTTTTGCAATAAAGGCGCAAGTTACATTGATACCCGATCCGGTTTTTGAACAACTCCTTATCAACTTGAATATTGATAGTGATGGTATGGTAAATGGGCAAATTTTAACCACAGATGCACAAAACGTTACCCAATTAAATTTATTTCAAGGAGGAACTGGTTTTAGAATACAAAATATGACGGGAATTGAAGCTTTTACAAATTTAGAGTTATTAGAAGGTAGTTTTCATGAATTTAACACTATAAACACGTCAACATTAACGAAATTAGATACGTTAATTCTGCCCAGTAATTCTATACAAACCATTAATTTGTCAAATAATTTAAATTTAAAATTCTTGCGAATTGGAAATGATGACTTAGAATTTTTGCAGCACAATCATATGTGGTACATAGATTTAAGCGATAATACAAAACTAGAATATTTAAATGTTATTAATTTATATAGTTTAAGAAAAATCAATTTGAAAAATCATAATAGTAATAAGCTTGAAATTTATTTAGGTTGGTCATACAGTCCATTTGTTACTCCAAAAAAACACACCGTATGTATAGAGGTCGATGACCCTGTTGCAGCAACAAACAAAACATTTCCATACAACAATTGGCAAGTATTTAGTGATAGTTATGTTAATCATTATTTTGATGCCAATTGCGCTTTAAGTGTGGAGAAATTTGTAAACCAAAATTTTAAAATTTACCCCAATCCAGCAACTGATTATGTGGCAGTGGAACAAAAAACAACTGATGGTGTAACCTTACAAGCTGTTCAAATTTTAGATAGTTCGGGCAAATTGGTTCATTCTGTAAATGAAAATTTTGACCACATCAATGTATCAAACCTTAATAACGGCGTGTATCTTTTTGTGATACAAACTAATAAAGGCAACAAAACAGAGAAGATTGTTATTAAATAAACATATTTTTACAATAACTATGAAAAAGTTTATTTTAACCTTACTAATACTTGTGCCTTTTGCAATAAAGGCGCAAGTTACATTGATACCCGATCCGGTTTTTGAACAACTCCTTATCAACTTGAATATTGATAGTGATGGTATGGTAAATGGGCAAATTTTAACCACAGATGCACAAAATGTTACCCAATTAAATCTATTTCAAGGAGCAGGAAGTTTTCGGATACAAAATATGACTGGAATTGAAGCTTTTACAAATTTAGAGTTATTAGAAGGTAGTTTTCATGAATTTAACACTATAAACACGTCAACATTAACGAAATTAGATACGTTAATTCTGTCCAGTAATTCTATACAAACCATTAATTTATCAAACAATTTAAATTTAAAATTCTTGCGAATTGGAAATGATGACTTAGAATTTTTGCAGCACAATCATATGTGGTACATAGATTTAAGCGATAATACAAAACTAGAATATTTAAATGTTATTAATTTATATAGTTTAAGAAAAATCAATTTGAAAAATCATAATAGTAATAAGCTTGAAATTTATTTAGGTTGGTCATACAGTCCATTTGTTACTCCAAAAAAACACACCGTATGTATAGAGGTCGATGACCCTGTTGCAGCAACAAACAAAACATTTCCATACAACAATTGGCAAGTATTTAGTGATAGTTATGTTAATCATTATTTTGATGCCAATTGCGCATTAAGTGTGGAGAAATTTGTAAACCAAAATTTTAAAATTTACCCCAATCCAGCAACTGATTATGTGGCAGTGGAACAGAAAACAACCGAAGGTGTCCATCTGCAAGCTGTTCAAATTTTAGATAGTTCCGGCAAATTGGTTCATTCTGTAAAAGAAAATTTTGACCACATCAATGTATCAAACCTTAATAACGGCGTGTATCTTTTTGTGATACAAACTGATAAAGGCAACAAAACAGAGAAGATTGTTATTAAATAAAACAACTAGTTTTTGTTAAATGTATTTTAAACGTCCTTGACACCTTTGCCAAAGTTCAAAAAATTGCAAAAGTTGACCCAATTTAAAAAAAATTTATATTTTTTGTAACCTTTTGCAACATGTAGCGTATAACTACTAGTTAACAACATTAAGGAAGGGTTTATTTAAACATGAGACAACTTAAAATTACCAAACAGGTAACCAATCGTGAAACAGCATCGCTAGACAAATATTTACAAGAAATTGGTAAAGTAGATTTAATTACTGCCGACGAAGAAGTAGAGTTAGCACAACGTATCAAGGCGGGCGATCAGCGTGCTTTAGAGAAATTAACAAAAGCTAATTTACGTTTCGTGGTATCGGTAGCAAAACAATACCAAAACCAAGGTTTAACATTGCCCGATTTAATTAACGAAGGAAACCTAGGGTTGATTAAAGCCGCACAACGTTTTGATGAAACACGTGGGTTTAAATTTATTTCATACGCTGTTTGGTGGATCCGTCAATCCATCTTATCAGCTTTAGCAGAACAATCTCGTATCGTACGTTTACCTTTAAATAAAATTGGATCTATCAACAAAATCAATAAAATGTATGCGTTGTTAGAACAATCAAACGAGCGTCCGCCATCGGCAGAAGAAATCGCTAAAGAATTAGACATGACGGTAAACGATGTGAAAGAGTCAATGAAAAACTCTGGCCGTCACTTATCAATGGATGCGCCTTTGGTTGAAGGTGAAGATTCTAACTTGTACGATGTTTTGCGTTCGGGCGAATCACCAAATCCAGACCGTGAATTGATTCATGAATCGTTAAGAACAGAAATCGAGCGTGCTTTAGAAACATTAACGCCACGCGAAGCTGATGTGGTTCGTTTGTACTTTGGCTTGGGCGACCAGCACCCAATGACGTTAGAAGAAATTGGTGAAACTTTTGATTTAACGCGCGAACGTGTTCGTCAGATCAAAGAAAAAGCAATCCGCAGATTGAAACACACCTCTCGCAGTAAAATCTTAAAAACTTATTTAGGATAATAATCATCACAAAAAACTCGTTACCAAAATAACGAGTTTTTTTTTGCCCGTTTTGTAACAAATCAAAATAAAACATACTAACTTTCTGTAAAAATTATTCTACTTGAAAGCTACCGAAAAAGATTTTTTGGACTTGATGCAAAAGCACAAAGGAATTTTATATAAAATTTCGAGGATGTATTTTGACCACACCGAAGACCAAGAAGACTTGATTCAGGAAATGACTTTTCAATTGTGGAAATCGTACCAAAACTTTAAAGGCGACAGTCAGTTTTCTACATGGATGTACCGCGTTTGTTTAAACACTGCACTAACTTTTTTTAAAAAAGAAGATAAAAAACAAGACAAATATGAATTGTATGAAAATTACGACCGGATAGATGCCGACGACAGCGCCTTTAAAGAAGAACAATTAAAATATTTTTACGATGCCGTGCAAGAACTCAACAAAGTAGAAAAAGCCTTAATTTTCTTGTTTTTAGAAGGAATGAATCATAAAGACATTGCCGAAAATTTGGGGATTAGCGAAGTGAACGCACGCGTAAAATTAAACAGAACCAAGGAAAAATTACAAACCATCATAAAAAAGAACGGATATGAATTTTGATGAGTTACAAAAAAAATGGAACAACCAGCCCGAGAAAGAAATACATATAAAACCAGAGTATTTAACCAAAAGTAAATCGTTGGCCGAAAAAATCATTAAAAGCTTTAAACGAGAGGCTTTTATTTGGGCAGTAAGTATTGTATTTATTTTGGTGGTTCCAATGATAGAAATGTACCAAATTAAAGGGGTTTTAAGCCTTATTTACTACTTTTTGGTGTGCCAATTTATCGTTTTTGGCTTGTATTATTACCGCCGATTTTACACAATCAGCAAAATGATTAAACAACCCAACACATTTAGCAGCCGCGAAAGTATTATTAGATTGTATTATGAATTTCACTTTGCAATTGAAACATATCGATCGTCTATCTATATTTTATTGCCCACGGCAATTGCTTTGTTTGTAATCACCTCGGGCAAAGATAAAACGTACGATTTAGTAGATAAATTCTATCATTTTAAAGAAACTTTTCAAACCGACCCTGCTTTTATTTACACGGTTTTGATTTTGGGAATTGTAACAATTGTACTGTTGATTTTGTTTTCGGAATGGATTATTAAAAAGTTCTACGGAAGATATTTAAAACAGCTGAAAGAACTAATGGACGAATTTGAAGATTAACAAAAAAGCAACTCAATGGAGTTGCTTTTTTTAGTAGTAGGTAATGGTTCTGTTATGAATATCCGTAGAAAACTCAGTGGTAACAATTGATTGAATCCAATTACCTTTTTCATCGAATTGATACTGAATATCAAATTCATATTTTTTATCAAGTTCATCGTCAAGGTAAATTGCTACACCACAAAATGTGCCGTACTCATTAAAAAAACTCACTGCTTTTTCTGCAAACCCGTCATCGTTCAGCGTTTTTCTTTCCATTCTCATTAACATCCCTGTGCTATTGTGAAAATATTCTGTTGTATTGAGAATCGCTCCAGATTCATCAAAAGATATTCTCTTGTACATTAAATTATTCTTGTCGTAATAATTTTCAGCTATTTTTATTGTTGTATCATTTTCTTCGTTATATATCGTTTCCAGCCAGCCTGTAGGGGTTTCTACTTTTTTTCTTGTTACATTATCGCGTTCTAACAGATTTTTGAGTTGCAATAAATAGCCTTCTTTCGTAAACTGTTTTTCACTTGTTAAAGATGAGCAATCTTTAGTTTGTGCTTTACCGTAGTTGTGGGAACACATTTTAAGCTCTTCGTGAATTGATTCTACATTTCCTTTCAACCCAAAAGACTCTAAACTTTGAGCATTTAAATGTAATCCAAAAAACATGACAACTAAAACAATATGCTTCATAAACAATTCATTTAGAAAGATAAAGATATAAAAAAAAGCAACTCGAATGAATTGCTTTTCGTTTTTATGAGATAACTATATTAGTATCTATAATATTCCGGCTTAAATGGTCCTTGAACCTCAACACCAATATAATTTGCTTGTTCTGTTGATAAGGTTTCTAACTCCACCCCTAATTTCATTAAGTGCAACGCAGCTACTTTTTCGTCTAAATGTTTTGGTAGCATATACACATTGTTTTCGTATTTATCTGCATTGTTCCATAATTCAATTTGTGCCAATGTTTGGTTTGTAAACGAATTACTCATTACAAACGAAGGATGCCCAGTTGCGCAACCTAAGTTTACCAAACGACCTTCGGCTAAAACAATAATATCGTTTCCGTTTATATTGTATTTATCAACTTGTGGTTTAATTTCAACTTTGGTGGCACCATAATTACTGTTTAACCAAGCCATATCAATTTCATTATCAAAATGACCAATGTTGCAAACAACGGTTTTATCTTTCATTTTTTCGAAATGACGACCAACAACAATGTCTTTGTTTCCGGTAGTTGTAATCACGATATCTGCATTGCCAACCACGGTGTCTAATTTCTTCACTTCATAGCCGTCCATAGCTGCTTGTAACGCACAAATTGGATCAATTTCGGTAACCGTAACAATAGATCCAGCTCCGCGGAATGATGCTGCTGTTCCTTTACCCACATCGCCATAACCACAAACAACCACGCGTTTACCAGCCAACATTAAATCGGTAGCACGACGAATAGCATCAACAGCCGATTCTTTACATCCGTATTTATTATCGAATTTAGATTTGGTTACCGAATCGTTCACGTTAATTGCCGGCATGGGCAATGTTCCATTTTTAACACGCTCGTACAAACGGTGCACACCAGTTGTAGTTTCTTCAGACAAACCTTTGATTCCTGCGATTAATTCTGGATAGCGGTCTAAAACCATATTGGTTAAATCGCCACCATCGTCTAAAATCATATTTAGTGGTTTGCGGTCTTCACCAAAAAACAATGTTTGCTCAATACACCAGTCAAACTCTTCTTCGTTTAAACCTTTCCACGCATACACTTGAATACCCGCTTCGGCAATTGCCGCTGCCGCCTGATCTTGCGTAGAGAAAATGTTACAAGAACTCCAAGTAACTTCTGCACCCAAAGCCTTTAAGGTTTCAATTAACACTGCCGTTTGTATGGTCATGTGCAAACAGCCTGCAATACGCGCACCTTTTAAAGGTTGTTCGTTTTTATATTCTTCGCGAAGTGCCATTAATCCTGGCATTTCAGCTTCTGCCAACTCAATTTCTTTTCTTCCCCATGCCGCTAATGAAATATCTTTCACTTTAAAAGGCACATAAGGTATCGTTTTTGTACTCATGTATTCTGTATATTTGTATGTCAAAATTCATGCAAATTTACGCATTTCATTTTAAATCAATGCAAATGAAATCATAAACCTTATTATATGCCTTTGTATAAAACCATTGTTCACAACTCTGATACTCAAATATTTGTTTGGAAAATTTCAGAAACCGAAGCTGCTTTGAATGCTACTATTCAATTGCAAGACAAACATTTGCATAGGTTGAACGGAATGCTTTCTGAACAACACCGCAAAGGTTTTTTAAGCGTGAGAAAATTATTGATGGAAGCCGGTTATACTGATTTTGATTTGAATTACGATACCAACGGAAAGCCGAGTTTGGCAGATGGAAAGTATATTTCTATCACCCATTCGTATGATTTTTCTGCGATTATTATCAGCTCTCAAAATGTTGGGATTGATCTGGAAAAACAGCGCGAAAAGATCATTAAAATTGCCGATAAGTTTATTGGATCTGAAAGCAGTTTCTTGAATATCGATAGGAATTATAAGGAAAATTTAAGCGTGATTTGGGGAGCAAAAGAAGCTTTGTACAAAATGTGCAATTCACGCAGTTTGAGCTTTAAGCAAGACATGCACATTCAAGATTTTACTAAAAACACCAATCAAGGCACTGCTTTGATTGATTGCAAAGAATTAAATTTTGGTTGTAAATTTATGTTTCATTTTGAAACATTTGAAAATTATACTTTAGTTTACGCCTTAGAAAATGAATGATTTTTCTTTCCCACAGATACACAGATAATTGAGTAATCAATTTGATTTTATTTACATATATAATCCGTGAATCTTTGGCAAAAACAAAAAACTATGAATAAAGAAATTATACAAACCGAAATACAATACAAAGCCGTGCGCAGTTCGGGTGCCGGCGGACAAAATGTAAACAAAGTGGCTACTAAAGTGCAGATTCAGTTTTTTGTGGAGCAAAGCAATGGCTTAACTGCCGATGAAAAAGCAACGTTGACCGAAAAATTAGCCAACCGCATTACCAAAGAAGGTTTTATTTTGGTGGAATGTGGCGAAACCCGCAGTCAGCTTAAAAACAAAGAATTGTGTACTCAACGCTTATTTATGTTATTAGAAAATGCGTTGAAGAAAGACAAAAAACGCATTGCCACTAAAATACCAAAAGCGGTAATTAAAAAACGTTTGGAAGACAAACAACACAACGCCGATAAAAAAGAGAATAGAAAGTTTAGGTTTTAATTCAATTTAACACATTTATGTTATTTCATGTTTTTTTATAATTTTTTATTTTTGTAAAAACAATTAATATTTAATTTAAATTTTATGAAAAAAATTTTTATCTTGGGCTTATTAACAACAACGTTCATCTCATGCTCGACTGATAATCAATTAGAAAACTCTAATTCCAAAAATGAAACAAAAACAGTTCTTGGATTAAAATCTGATGAAAACAATTCTATTTTTGAAGAATATATTAACTCACAAGAATATATCGTTTATGATGAAGCGGTATCTGATTTTACATCGCTTTTAAATTACAAAGGTTCTTTAAGTGATATAAATTCAATGGAAAAGTTAGAAAGTTATGTTAACAATAATTTACATTTAACAAATTTCTCAAGTTATACTCAATTTAGTTCAAAAAAGACAAATTTATTAAACTTAATAGCTACATTAAAAGGAACACCTTCATATGTAAAGTTTAAAGATCTTGTTTTAGCTACAGACCTAACAATATTAGAAGGATATTTCGGTACATGGTTTGGTTCAAATAGAACAGCTAATGCAGATTGTGAAAAAGACTATAAAAGTTGCAATGATGATGTTACTAGTCAATATGCCAAAAGCATGAAAGAAACTTTACAGGCACAAAAGGACGGCAGTATATCATCTAGAGATGCGCATAATAACTATGTTATGGCAGAAGTTGCATTAAAAATAGGAAGAGATAATTGCGATAGCGCCTTTAAAGATTGTATAACAAAATAAGAATAAAATGAGATTAAGTAATTTAATTTTAAAACTCTCTTTAGTATTTGTTTTTATAACATTTTCAAATAATTCATTTGCACAAAATACAGATATTTTAAAAGATGAATTATACATAAAATATGAAGATGCTTACAAAAAATATATATCATCTGATAACTATAGAGAATATCAAATCATAACAAAAGATATTGCTTCAAAAACAAAAGCAAAAAGGTGGTTAGATATTAAATCGTTAGATAACCTTGACTCGTGGTTAGATGAAAATTTTTCCAAAACTACATTTGCGTCAAAGTCTGAAGCTAAAGCCGCAATTTTAAAAGCATTTAAACTTGCGGAATATGATTTAGAGGCAAAAAAAGAATCAAATACATTATTTAGTGAGTTAAATAAGAAATATGATTCAAAACTTATAATGAGCACAGTAGCTAATAGAATTCAATTAGGAACTATCTTTTGATAGTTCTTTTTTTATTATCATTCTTCCAATTAATCCTCAATTAAAATCTATGCACAATCATTCAAAAGCTCCAAAACAAACATTAATGCGTTTACAAGTACAGCACGAAATTGCTGTTGCAAGTATTAAAATAATGAAAAATTAACCGATGAAAAAAAACAAATTACTTTAAAAGAAGAACGAAAACATTTTAATCAAAAGAAAAAAGGGTTACAAGGTGCTGCCTTCTAATAGTTCGTCTTTTTTCTATAATCTTTTCTCTTTCTTCTCAAAAAAAGAATTATCTTTGCATCGTCTCAAAGGGGTGCCGTACGGCTGAGATCATACCCGTTGAACCTGGGCAGGTAATGCTGCCAAGGGAAAGGAACAATACACTTTATGAGTGCACGCATAAGTTGCTGTTCGTAACGAAAACATTTTTATTAATCGAAACAAAATAAATGCCCCTTTTATTTGTAAAATTATTTTTACGAATGAAAACTCATTTTTTGTTTGCAGGTTTTTGTCTTTCGGCAATTTCCATGCAGGCACAAACGCAAACCAACACTAAGAACGACACTATTTCATCGGAAACTTTAGATGAAGTTTTGGTACAAGCCGTTCGCGCAACCAACAAAACACCTATCGCTTATAGCAATTTAAGCAAAGAAGAACTGGCAAAACGCAATTTGGGTCAGGATATTCCTGTTTTAATGAACTTTATGCCGTCGGTTGTTACAACTACCGATGCCGGTAACGGCGTGGGCTATACCGGAATTCGAGTTCGTGGTAGCGATGGTACGCGTATCAACGTAACCATTAACGGTATTCCATACAACGATGCCGAATCGCACGGAAGTTTTTGGGTAAACATGCCCGATTTTGTTTCAAGTGTGGAGAATCTGCAATTACAGCGCGGTGTGGGAACATCTACCAACGGATCGGGTGCTTTTGGAGCAAGTTTAAACTTATTGACCGATAAGTTTTCGTATGATGCCAATGGCGAAATTGCTAACTCAATCGGAAGTTTCAACACAAGAAAACATACGGCGAAATTCAGTACCGGATTGGTAAACAACACCTTTGAATTAACGGGGCGTTTGTCAAATTTGTATTCAGACGGATACATTGATCGCGCATCATCTAAACTGAACTCGTACTTTTTACAAGGAACTTTTATTAACGAAGGTACATTGTTGAAAGCATTGGTTTTTGGCGGAAACGAAAAAACGTATCAAGCTTGGAATGGTTTAGAGCAAAAAGATATTGACAAATACGGTCGCCGATTTAACACTTCGGGCATGTATTATGACAATGAAGGCAATATGCAGTTTTATGATAACGAAACCGATAATTACAAACAAGACCATTACCAGCTACATTGGAACGAAAAATGGAACAGCAATTGGAATTCCAATGTGGCGGTTCATTACACCAAAGGTTTCGGTTATTTTGAAAATTATAAGGTAGATGAAGATCTTGCCGATTATAACATATTGCCTATTGCCGTAAATGACGAAACCAACGAATCATCTGATTTGATCCGCAGAAAATACTTGGATAATCAATTCTACGGGGTTACCTTTTCTGCTCAGTACAACAAAGACAATTTGGAAGTGCTTTTTGGTGGTGCGGCAAACAGATACGAGAACGATCATTTTGGAGAAGTTTTGTGGGTGCGCAGCCAGCCAATCAATCAATTTAAACAAAAATATTACAGCGATTATTCTACCAAAAATGATGTCAATGGTTTTTTAAAAGCCAGTTATATCTTTAACGAACAATGGATTTTATTCGGAGATTTACAGTTGCGCAATGTGGCGTATAAAGCCAACGGAAACGAAACAGGTTTGGTAAACGACACCTTTAATTTCTTTAACCCAAAAGCAGGTATCACCTATAAAATGAACGATTCCAGCAGTGCTTATTTTTCGTATGCGAGAGCAAATCGCGAACCAAATCGCAGCGATTATGAAAACGGCAATCCGCGCCCCGAAAAATTGAATGATTTTGAACTAGGATGGAGATATGCTTCACAAAAATTGGCGGTAAACGTAAACGGATATTATATGTTGTACAAAGATCAATTGGTTTTAACAGGTGCTTTGAACGATGTTGGTGCAGCTTTGCGTGAAAACAGCGGTAACAGCTACCGCTTGGGAATTGAAATAGATGGTTCGTGGCAATTTGCTCCGAAATGGTTGATAAACCCAAATATTACTTTAAGTTCCAATAAAAACATCGATTACAAAGCACAAATAGATGGTTCGCTGGTACATTTAGGAAACACCAACATATCGTTTTCGCCCAACGTAATCGTGGGGAATGCCTTAACTTTTTCTCCCGTTAAGCAATTAAACCTTACATGGCTTACCAAATTTGTGGGCGAACAATATATGGGGAACACCGATTCCGATGCATCAAAGTTAGATTCGTACCTAACAAACGATATCAATGTGGTGTATGAAATGCCTTTAAAAAAATGGTTTCAATCGGTTTCCTTCAATTTATTGGCAAATAATATTTTTAACGTAAAATATATTTCAAACGGGTATTATTACACCTATGATGACGATTGGTCGAATCCTGGCAATATAATAACCAGAGAAGGCGCAGGATACTATCCGCAAGCACAATTCAACATTCTGGGTGGTGTAACCCTTAAATTTTAGTCTAATCAACCTTAATAATCAACAACCAAAAACGAGCATCTTTTAATGGTGCTCGTTTTATTTAATTATAAACATTCAGAATAGTTCCGCTTTGCATCACCCTATATTCTTTGAGTGGATATTGCGCTTCGGTTGTAGCTAAACCCAAATATAAATTATAAATCAAAGCATCTGAACAACCACAAGTAGCTTCCACCCCATTCAACGTTAATTTTGAACAACCATTAATGGCATGGTTCGCGCAAGTAGCTTCAAAAGCCCGAATACCTGTTCCGGTATTAATCACAAAAAAACCATTAATACCATAACCCGACACATACACGGCATTGCCTGGATATTGCAATTTATTATAAGTGGGCAAAGCCGTATTTATAGGTACATTCACCGCAATTTCAGGTAAATATGGGTTTCGGGTATCCCATTCATCTTTCGAACAAGCACTCAAAGCAAATGCAGCCCCAATTATTACAGTAAACAATTTTTTCATTACAAAACATTTGAAAAACAAATTTAATTATTTAACTTTGACCTATATAAAAATGTAACAAATATTAACATAATAAACGCATAAGAAACAAAATCCCGTATGTATGGGATTTTTTCTGTTTTATAAATTGAATTGAAAATGAGTAACGTATCCTATTACACCGCAGAAGGCTTAAAGAAATTAAGAGATGAAGTTGAGCATTTAAAAAGCGTGGAACGTCCAAAAGCCTCACAGGCAATTGCAGATGCACGCGACAAAGGCGATTTGTCTGAAAATGCAGAATACGATGCTGCCAAAGAAGCACAAGGTTTGTTAGAACTAAAAATTGCGAAAATGGAAGAAGTTTTGGCAAACGCTCGTTTAATTGACGAATCGCAGTTAGACACCTCTAAAGTATTGGTGTTATCTACTGTTCGCATTAAAAACCAAACCAACGGAATGGAGATTAAATATAAATTGGTTGCAGAAAGCGAAGCCGATTTAAAAGCCGGGAAAATTTCGGTTACCTCACCTATTGGAAAAGGGTTGTTGGGCAAATCGGTTGGCGAAATTGCTGAAATCAGCGTACCAAATGGCACTTTGAAATTTGAAATTTTAGAAATCACTAGAGATTAATTCCGACAAAACATGAGTATTTTCACAAAAATCATCAACGGAGAAATTCCATCATACAAAGTAGCAGAAAACGATGAGTTTATTGCTTTTTTAGACATAAACCCCAATGCAAAAGGACATACACTGTGCGTGCCCAAGCAAGAAATCAATAAGATTTTTGAAATGGAAAAAGGTTTATATACGCGTTTAATGGAATTTTCGTATGATGTGGCACAAGCAATTGAAAAAGCTGTTCCTTGCAAGCGTGTAGGTGTTGCAGTTGTTGGTTTAGAAGTTCCTCATGTGCATGTGCATTTAATTCCGTTACAAGATATGGACGATATGCGTTTTCAGCGAAAAGCGGCACTAACAAAAGATGAATTTGAAGAAACTGCCCAAAAAATAGCAGCGAATTTATAAAATGCATCCCTTTGAAATTTCAAAGGGATTTTTTTGTATTTTAGATACCTTAAAAATAATCTTTATGAAAAAAATCACTTATTTACTTACATTGCTAGCATGCATAAACCTATATGCCCAAAAATCGGCAGAAGAACAAATAAATGAAATAAAAAAAGAAGGAATTAAACTGTACAATTCTGAAATGGCATCATGGCATGGAACCGATTTGTTCATTGCGCAGTATCCAACAAAAGACCGAATTGGCGGCTATTTTTCCTATGCTGAAAACAATAACAATATTTGTACTTTTTATTCAAACGACCATAATCCAAAAGTGATTGGAACCGTTACATTTAATAATGATCAATTTGATTTAGATAAGGCGATTATAGATTTAACAGAACGAAACTTCAAAAGCAATGAAAACGAGATTTATCTTTTAAGAAAAAGTGCTCAAAAGGTTATAGAAAATGATACTGTTTTATTTAAACATTACAATAACACTAAATACAATTTAATTCCTTTAATCGAGAAAGATATAAATAAGGTTTATGTATTAACCGGACCGGCAATAAGTGGTGTGGTTATTTTTGGAAACGATTATCTTTTAACATTTAATAAAAAGAATGAACTAATAAGTAAAAAAAGCCTTCATCAAAATATTATTCCTATTGAATTTGATGATCATGAACAAGAAGTGGAATCTACTATGCATTCACATTTACCAGAGACAGGCGATTTTTTAACACCAACCGATGTTTGTACTTTAATGTTGTATGGAAAATACACCTCATGGAAAAATCATATAGTAGTTTCTAAAAATTATCTAAATATGTGGATGATTCACGACAATACCTATGAAATAATGACAATGGAAGCTGTTGAAAAAATAGCAAATGAAGCAGATGAATCAGAGCAAGAAGAATAAAATGAAATTTGAACCAAAACAAATCATCCTAAAAAACAGAAAAACAGTTTTAATAAGACCGGCAGCACTTTCTGAACGTATTTTGACAACCTTACCATGACTTTAACTGTGTAAAAGTTTTCTAAATTTTCTTATACTGAATAGAAAAAGTTGTTCCCTTGCCTATTTCAGATTTTAAAACGCGGATTGTTCCTTTGTGATATTTTTCAACAATGCGTTGCGTGAGCGAAAGTCCCAATCCCCAACCACGCTTTTTGGTAGAAAAACCCGGTTCAAATATTTTTCGGAATTGGCTTTTGGGAATTCCTTTACCGGTATCGGTTACTAAAATATGAATAAAAGCATCGCTATTTTTAATTTCAACCTTAATTTTTCCTTTACCTTTAATGGCATCAATAGCGTTTTTCACAAGGTTTTCAATTGTCCAACTGTGCAAAGTGGGGTTCAGCATTAAGTTTACCACATCGGTATTGGTTTCAAAGTCAAAATCGATTTGTTTAGAACTGCGCGATTGCAAATAATCAAATGATTTTTTTGTTTCGGTCACAATATTCAACAATTCCAAATTGGGTTCGGATCCAATTTTTGAAAAACGATCGGCAATTGTCTGCAAACGATTTACATCTTTCTGCACCTCCTCTACAATATTCGCATCTATTTCTTCTAATTTCATGATTTCGATCCATCCCATTAACGAAGAAAGCGGCGTTCCGATTTGGTGTGCGGTTTCTTTTGCCATACCTGCCCACAACTTGTTTTCAGAAGATATTCTACTGGTACGAAAATAACTGTAAACCAGCAAACCAAACAAAACCAAAATAGCCACCAAAGCCAAAGGATAATATTTTAATTTGGTGATTAATGATGAGTTGCCGTAATAAACATATTGAATTTCATCTAAAAATCTTACTTCAAGAGGAGCGTTTTCTTTTTTTAAATCATTTAAAAATTTATGTTGTAATTTCAAATCATCTTCAACTTCTTCTGGTAAGTTATAGTGGCTAATAATACTGTCTGTTTTTGTAGTAAGAATTGCAGGAATAGTTGTATTTCCACTTAAAACTGCCAAAGGTAAATCAACACTATTTTTATCTGTGTTAATCATACTTTTACTAGCTTCTGCCCAAATTTCCATTTTCACACGTTCTTCATGTTTAAATGTCTGGAAAAGCAAATACGTATTCCAAAGAATTAAAATTAAAATTCCCAGCGAAAAAATCAAGAGAAACCAACGGGTGTACAAACTTCTTTTAAGTATAGACATGCAAAAAATTTGAAATATGCTAAGCAAGATACTATTTTAAAACGTTATTTTGTTAATAATATTTTGAAAAATGAACCAAAAATTTTCCATGCAATACTTATATTTGTTGAAACCAATTTTAAGTTATGTTCAGCATTCATCCCACCGATTTAACGCCGGTACAAGTTCAAGCA
This sequence comes from Flavobacterium sp. CBA20B-1, assembly GCF_028473145.1. Classification (NCBI taxonomy): domain Bacteria; kingdom Pseudomonadati; phylum Bacteroidota; class Flavobacteriia; order Flavobacteriales; family Flavobacteriaceae; genus Flavobacterium; species Flavobacterium sp. CBA20B-1. The sequence continues at coordinate 2,356,755 of NZ_CP092370.1, read as the reverse complement.
TATTTGCAAGGTGCTATCGGCCCTCGCCCTATTGCTTTTGCCAGTACGATAAGCGAAGACGGAACACCCAATTTATCGCCTTTTAGTTTTTTTAATATTTTTAGCTCTAATCCGCCGATTGTGGTTTTCTCACCGGCGCGTAGGGTTCGAAACAATACCGTAAAACACACTCTTTTAAACTGTGAAGCTACTAAAGAAGTGGTTATAAACATTGCAAATTACGATATGGTGCAGCAGCTTTCGTTATCTTCTACAGAATATGGCGACGGGGTGGACGAATTTATAAAGTCGGGCTTTACAAAACTGCCTTCAGATGTGGTGAAACCGTTTCGCGTAGCCGAAAGTCCGGTACAATTAGAATGTAAAGTAAATGATATTATTGCGTTGGGTGATCAAGGTGGTGCCGGAAACATGATTATTTGCGAAGTTGTGAAAATTCATATTTCGGAAGCTGTTTTAGATGGCAAAGGCGGAATCGATCAACATAAAATCGACTTAATTGCCCGCATGGGAGGCAATTGGTACACACGTGCCACACCGGGAATGTTCGAAGTAGAAAAACCACTAACCACTTTAGGAATTGGCGTTGATGCCATACCCGAAGATGCCAAAAAAAGTGGTATATTTGCAGGAAATGATTTGGGAATTTTAGGAAATGTAGAGGTTTTACCTACTGAAAGTGAGATTGATGCATTTTTAAAAGAACATGTTCAAATAAAAAATTGGAGCAACGAGAAAAACAACGAATTAATTTATAAAAAAGCTAAAGAATTTTTAAGTGAAAATGATGTAACATCGGCTTGGAAAACAATTTTAGCAGCAAAAATATAACAAATGGAAGTTTTAGGAAGAATTAAAGTAATTGGACCTGTACAAGATGTAAGTCCAACATTCAGAAAAAGAGAATTGGTTGTAACAACCGAAGAGCAATATCCGCAACATATTTTAATTGAATTCACGCAAGATAAATGTGATTTATTGAACACTTTTCAATTGGGAGAGCTAGTGCGTGTAGGCATTAATTTACAAGGTAGAGAATGGGTAAATCCGCAAGGTGAAACACGTTATTTCACATCACTTCGTGGCTGGAGGATAGATCGTCCGCAAATGCAACAACCTGCTTACAACCAACCACAACAAGGTTATGGCGCACCTCAAGGCGGTGGTTACGCACCACCACAACAAGGTTACGGCCAGCAACCACAGCAAGGACAAGGGCAGCCAAATCCTTTTGAAAACCAAGGTGGTGGTTATGCAAACAACAATAATTCAGGCTTTCCTCCTGCTCCGAATTTTAATCAAAACGAAGAAGCAGAAGACGATTTGCCGTTTTAATAATGCAAAAACAATAATTTTAAATCCTGGTTACATTTATAACCGGGATTTTTTTAATCTTAACCACATAGAAGCTTGAAGCATTGAAAATTATTGCCACAGATGCACAGATTTTTCTTATGTTCTTAAAAGATTATGATAGGCGTTTTACTTTTCGCATAGAAACTATATGAAAAATAATAAATTTCCTACCCTATCTTTAACAGTTAGTTATAATTCTATTCGTCTATGTGATTAATTTTTAATTATTTTGAATTACATCCAACGGGTTAAAGGTAATTATTAAATATACATCTGTGAATCTGTGGTAAAAGCTATGTGGACTATGTGGTTTCAAATATCTTATTAAATGTACAAACTTACCAAAGAACTCTATTTCCCAAATGTGGAAACCGCCCATTCATCGGGCATTGTGGCTTTTGGTGGAGATTTATCCTCCGAACGACTAATTTTGGCTTACAAAAACGGTATTTTCCCTTGGTTTGAAGACGGAGAAGAAATTACATGGTTTGCACCTGAAGAGCGAATGGTATTGTTTTTAAACCAATTAAAAATATCAAAATCAACTCGAAACATCCTCAATAGAAATATTTTTAAAACCACGTTCAACACTGCTTTTGAAAACGTAATTACAAACTGCCAGCAAATAAAACGCAGCGGTCAATTAGGTACTTGGATCACAGATGATATGCTGCAAGCCTATATTAAATTACACGAAATGGGTTATGCAAAATCGGTTGAAGTTTGGCAGGATAATGAACTGGTTGGCGGTTTATATGGTATTGATTTAGGACATATTTTTTGTGGAGAAAGTATGTTTTCTAAAGTATCAAATGCTTCCAAAATGGCGTTTATTGCATTGACTCAAAAATTAAAAACCGAGAATTATCAATTGATAGATTGCCAGGTTTACAATGATTATTTGGCACAATTGGGTGCCGAGGAAATTCCACGCGAGTTATTTATGCAAATTTTAAACAAGCAGTTAAAGGTTGTTTATGAAAAATAAGAAATCACTTCTTAATAATTTTCTTTACAATCTCAAAAATGAAATGCTGTTTGGAAGAAAAGCAAACAAATCAATAAAAGCTTACTTTAATAATGAAACAATGATAAAAAGCGCTATATCGTATCTATCTAAATTAAATTAAATATGAAAATACAATATCTAACTTACATCGTTATTTTTCTTTTATTTTCTTGCAAAAAGTCACCTTATAAAGAAGAAACAAACAAAAATTCTAAATTTAAATTAGAACTAGCCGAAGCACAAAAAATCATTGCGCTTCCGTTGCATTGTTTAGAAGTGGAATATCCAAATAAACTGGGACAGGTTTTAAAGTCATCAGAAGAATTGAAATCTCCCAAACAGTTGCGTCCCATTTTTTATGGTTGTTTCGATTGGCATTCATCGGCTCATGGTTATTGGTCGGTAGTGAAGTTAGTCAAGCAATTCCCGGAATTAGATCAAGACAAAACAATCGACCGCTTGCTAACAAAAGTATTTACCAATGAAAATGTAGCGATAGAAAAATCTTTTTTCGATCAACCACACAATAAAAATTTCGAAAGAACCTATGGTTGGGCATGGTTTTTTAAATTGCAGGAAGAATTATATACATGGAAAGACAACCCAAAAGCACAACAATGGTATCAAACACTGCAACCGTTGGAAAATGTTTTTGTTGAAAGATATTTGGAATACCTGCCAAAATTAAATTACCCAATCAGAACAGGAACACACGACAACACTGCATTTGGAATGGCGTTGAGCTTGGAATATGCCGAAACTGTCGGAAATAATAAGCTAAAGGATGCTATTATGGCAAAAGCAAAAGAATTGTACACGAACGATACAAACTGCCCAATTGCGTATGAACCAAGCGGTCATGATTTTTTATCGCCTTGTTTGCAAGAAGCTTGGTTAATGAGTAAAGTTTTAGAGAAGACAGAGTATAAGAAGTGGCTTCAAGTTTTTTTGTATCCTTTATTTGATAAGAACTTTGATTTAGAAGTCGGAAAAGTTTCTGATAGAACCGACGGACATTTGGTGCATTTAGACGGTTTGAACTTTAGCAGAGCAACTTGTTTGTTTCAAATCGCAAAAGTGTTACCTGAACTAAATCATTTAAGACCAATCGCCGAAAAGCATTTTAATGCTGCTTTTCCAAACATATCAAACGATGATTATATGGGAAGTCATTGGTTGGGAAGTTTTGCGTTGCAAGCGTTGGATGCGGAGTAAGCTGTTTTTTAAGTGATTATAGGGATGAGTTTCAGAGTGAAAATATATTAAGCACAAATCATTTAGTATGTATTCCCCATTTATAAAATCAACAAGTATTAAAAAAGAAAAAGAGGGCAATAGATAGATAATCTAGTTTGCCCTCTCTTATTAACCAAAAAAAACACTTATGAGCCACAAAGATAGGCAGTGTTGGCATTTTAAAACTTAATCTAGATTAAGTTTTTTTGTTTTTTGTGAATTTCTTTGAAAAAAAGTGTCTTCGGCGGGATTCGAACCCACATCATCAGAACCGGAATCTGACATTCTATCCTTTGAACTACGAAGACTTGTAATCAAAACTAAGCTGTTAATAGCTTTTTAACGATCGTTGATATCGTTTTTCCGTCGGCTGATCCTGCTAATTTAGCATTTGCCAAGCCCATTACTTGTCCCATTGCTGCCATTCCGATAAAGTTGCCTTCTGCTATAATACTTTTTACCACTGCTTCTACTTCGCTTTCTGATAGCTGTGCAGGTAAAAATTGCTCTATAATAGCTGCTTGTGCCAATTCGGGTTCAGCTAAATCGGTGCGGTTTTGTTCGATAAAAATTGCCGCAGCATCTTTGCGTTGTTTCACTAATTTTTGAAGTAGTTTTATTTCCTCGGCTTCTGTAAATGCTGTATCGGCTCCGGATGTTTGAGCTAATAAAAGTTCTGATTTTATAGCGCGCAATGATTCTAAAGCTACTTGGTCTTTTGCTTTCATTGCTTCTTTTAAAGCGGCGGTTATATTTGTTTGTAAGCTCATCTTGATTGTATTTAATAGCTGCAAATATAATGAAAAAAACCTCAAAAAGAACGACTCTTTTTGAGGTTGAGGTAAATATAATCCTAATTTAATTAGTCAACATTATCGTGCAAAAACGAATTGTTTGAGCGCAATTGCACATCATTGTTTCTGTCTGATGAAACCGAAGTTCTAGAAACATTGTTTGCAGGGTTTTGAGTTAAATCTACTCCCATTCTTTTGTATGCCGGCTCTTTCTCCAAATCGTTTATTTGGTTGCTAGCTGTATTAAATTTATGGTTAAACTCTTTCATTTTGCGTTTGCGTTCTTCTGCACGCTCGCGCAAAATATCGTTAATAGAGGTTTCCATTGGCGATGCATTTTCATCAACAATCACTCTCGTTGGTGTTACAGATGGTTCTTCCGTGCGAACAGTAAATGAGAATGCATCCTCTTCTTTCACTGGTTCTTCGGTTTGTTTTGAACCTAAAAGTTGGTCTTCCACTTCCATATAATCACTTAAATCATAACGAATGATTTCGTTTTCATCGCTCTTATTTTGAGGGGCAGATTCAACAGGTTTTTGTATTTCAAACGAAAATTCTTGTTGGTTCGATTCAAATGCATCTTGCTGTTGCTTTAAATCGAAACTAAATTGTTCATTTGCAATTGCTTGCGTTTCGGTAACAACTTGTTTTGGTTTCACAATTACAAATGTTGGTTCGTTTACAACAATATTACGAATATCTACTGTTTTTACAACATTCTGAGCTGCTTCTGGTTGAACCGGCTGTGGTTGCTGTGCAGTAATTTCACTGCTCGGTGAGGCAACTGCAGCGTGATTTTCAACTGAATTAGGGGTTTGAGTTTGAACTATTGTTTTTTTTTCAATATCATTTTGTTGGTTTCCCATGTCATCGTCTAAATTGTAAACGATTTTAGGAGCCGATGAAAATGTGGGATTGCTTTGCAACGGTTGCTCTGGCGATGGCGTGTTGTTAAACACAGGCGCTTGGTTTCCCAACAAATCTGCCGTAGCTTTTTGTTCTTCGCCCAAATGGTGAATGATTTTATTTTTGTTTTCGTCGTTTGCGTTAACAATCAATTTTTGTTGTTCCACATTAAACCCCGTAGCAATGATTGTTACCGAAATGGCATCACCTAAATTTGGATCTTCACCAACACCCATAATAATATTTGCGTTGTGACCAGCTTCCATTTGAATGTGGTCATTGATTTCTCCAATTTCATCAATCGTGATTTCATTTTCACCAGAAACAATCAACAACAATACATTTTTAGCTCCAGTAATTTTATTATCGTTTAATAACGGAGAATCTAAAGCGCTAACAATTGCTTCCTTTGCACGGTTTTCACCACTTGCTTCTGCCGACCCCATGATTGCTGTACCCGAATTAGACAATACGGTTTTTGCATCTTTTAAGTCGATATTTTGGGTGTAGTGGTGGGTAATTACTTCTGCAATTCCGCGCGAAGCAGTAGCTAAAACTTCATCTGCTTTAGAGAAACCAGCTTTAAAACCAAGGTTTCCGTAAACTTCGCGTAATTTGTTATTGTTAATTACGATTAATGAATCTACGTTCTTGCGTAGGTTTTCCACTCCTCGTAAAGCTTGTTCTTGGCGTACTTTTCCTTCGAATTGAAAAGGGATTGTTACAATACCAACAGTTAAAATGTCGCGGTCTTTTGCCAATTGTGCAATTACGGGTGCTGCTCCTGTTCCGGTACCACCGCCCATTCCGGCGGTGATAAATACCATCTTGGTATTGGTATCTAAAATTTGCTCAATCTCTTCGATACTTTCCAAGGCTGACTGCTGACCCACTTCAGGATTTGCACCTGCACCTAAACCTTCTGTTAAGGTTAAACCTAACTGAATTTTAATTGGCACGGGACTGTTGTTCAATGCTTGTGCATCGGTATTGCACACTACAAAGTCAACTCCGTTTATACCTTGATTATACATGTGGTTTATGGCGTTGCTACCACCACCACCAACTCCAATTACTTTGATTACATTCGATTTGTTTTTTGGCAAATCTGGAGAGAATGCTAAATTTTCAAAAACTTGATCCATATACTTTGGTGCTTTCTTTTTATTCTGCTTTATCAATAAAATCTTTAAACTTCTTTATAAATTTTCCAAGGAAACGATTTTCAATATAGGCCGATGTTCCTTGTTCCACATCATTTTGTTCTTCAGAATTTGTTTCTTGTTCTGAATGCTGTGGTTTATCGGTTATGGTATTCATTTGTATGCCAGTGTTTTTTGCTTCGTTTGTGTTGTTGAAAGGTTCAGTTTTTGGCTGAATTTTCACACCCGGATGCTCTTGCACATACAAACGGCTTCGGGAATTATTAATGTCGCTTTCCATCATCAATCCAACTGCTGTTGCAAATAATGGGCGTGAAACCAATTTAGCCGATTCGCCTGAAATATGTTCGTTTGGATAGCCAATTCGCGTGTCTATTCCAGTGATGTATTCTACTAATTGTTTAATATGTTTTAGTTCTGATCCGCCACCTGTTAATACAATTCCTGCGATTAATTTTTTGCGTGGATTGTCGTATCCATAGGCTTTTATTTCAGAGAAAACCATGTCAATGATTTCTACCACACGGGCGTGAATGATTTTAGACAGGTTTTTTAATGAAATTTCTTTTGCTTCCTGACCTCTTAATCCGGGTATTGAAACAATTTCGTTTTCTTTGTTTTCTCCAGGCCAAGCTGATCCAAAACGTATTTTTAATTGTTCGGCTTGTTTTTCAATAATCGAACAACCTTCTTTAATATCTTCGGTAATCACATTTCCACCAAAAGGAATTACCGCTGTATGGCGAATGATTCCATCTTTAAAAATGGCTAAATCGGTTGTTCCTCCACCAATATCAATCAATGCTACACCTGCTTCTTTCTCTTCTTGGCTTAAAACGGCGTCTGATGATGCCAAAGGTTCTAACGTTAAACCAGAGAGTTCTAATCCAGAGTCTTTTACACATCTGCCCGCATTTCGGATCGATGCAGATTGACCAACTACCACATGGAAACTTGCTTCTAATCGGCGGCCGTACATACCAATGGGTTCTTTTATGCCGCCTTCCTCATCTACTTTGAATTCTTGTGGAAGTACATGAATGATTTCTTCGCCGGGTAGCATGTTTAATTTTTGAACCTGTGCAATAAGTTTGTCGATGTCTAATTCTGAAATCACTGTATCGGGTTTGTCACGCGTGATGTATTCTTGGTGGTGAATACTGCGAATGTGTTGTCCAGCAATTCCTAAAACCACATCGTTTATTTTGCACCCTGATTCTGCTGATGCTTGTGCCACCGCATGTTGAATTGATTGTATGGTTTGCGTTATATTGTTAACCACACCACGTTTTACACCTAAACTTTTTGCGTTACCAATACCAAGAATTTCGAGTTTTCCATACTCGTTTCTTTTACCTACCATTGCAACAATTTTTGTTGTTCCAATATCTAATCCTACTGCAATGTTTTCTTTATTCATATCCTTTTATTTCGTGCAAACTACTTGCTCTGTAAATCGTAAATTAACGTTTTTGTAATGCCCAATAAGGGTGTCGTTTTTTGAGTAATGTACAAAAGCTTTGTAATTGTCAAACTTTTTTTCAATTTCTTTTAAATGCCCAAATTCTATCAAATAATTGTAATCGCGTACCGTAAAAATAAGCGATTGGTCATTATTTATTTTAATGCCTGTGATGGCTGTTTTTAGAAATGCGTCCTCATTTATTTGATTCAGCATTTTGGCAAAAGCAGCTTTGTTTTTTGGGTTCAGCGTTCCATATACCACTGGCACATGTGCGCTGAATTGCTGCGACAAAGGCATTTTATCTCCGTTTTCATCGATATAGTATGATTGATTGCCGTTTATAACCCTTGCCATGGCTGTTTTTTGGGTTACTTGTGCATGTAATTTGCCATCTACATCAACAAAAACTTCCGATTTTGCAATCATTGGGTGTTTGTTCAGTTTGTTTTCTATGCTGTTTAAGTTCAATTCACTATTTATTATTTTTGAATCGCGAGGAAAAGTTTGAACTATTGTATTTTTCACCATTTCTTGCGTAATAAAGTGATTGTTAGAACTTAACAATTTCACATCAATCTGTTCAATGTAGCGTGCGTTGTTTCTGTTGTTAGCAAAGGCTACCAAAGCAAACAAGGCGGCAATTACAAACGCCAAAAATACATCGAACCAATTGATTTTTTTAATCATTTTTTCAATTATTTTTTTCTAATTCTTTTTTAATTTCTTCTACCATTTCGCCTATGTCGCCAGCACCGATAATTAAAAGAACTTCTGGTATATTTTCGGTTAAAAAAGATACTAAATCTTCTTTAGGCAACAAAATTTTATTAGGCGAATTTATCTTATTTATCAACACTTCAGAATTGATGTTTTCAATCGGCAACTCGCGTGCTGGGTAGATTTCAAGCAAAACTATATTGTTGAATGTTGATAAACTTTCTGCAAAACCATCCATAAAATCTCTAGTTCTAGAGAATAAATGGGGCTGAAACACGGCTGTAATCTTCTTATTTGGATACATTTCGTGAACGGCTTGGCTTACTGCTTTTATTTCTGTTGGATGATGCGCATAATCGTCAATCATCACTAATTTTTCGGTATTGATTTTAAAAGAAAAACGACGACGGATTCCTTTAAAACTGTCTAAGCCCGATTTAATTTCTTCGTTGCTTAAACCATAAGTTTTCGCCATTGCAAATGCCAATGAAGCGTTCAAAACATTGTGTTCGCCAGGCATTAACAATCTTATATCGGTAATTTTTTCGCCCTTAAAATCTAAATCAAAAACGCGTTTACCGTTTTCGAATCGTAAATTATAAGCATTGATAACCGCCGTTCCGTTTACCGAAACTTCTGTACCGTTGATGTTTTCAATTCCTTGTGCGATAAACAATTTGTCTTTATCGCTGATTTTTGATGCAAATTCTACAAACGATGATTTAATGGCATCATTGGTGCCGTAAATATCCAAATGATCGGCATCGTCTGAAATTACACAAGCAATATTTGGATGTAGGTGTAAAAAAGAGCGATCAAACTCATCGGCTTCTACAACCGTAGCATCTGTTCCGTTACCAATTAAATTAGTATCGTATCCTTCCACAACTCCGCCCAAAAAGCCGGTAACAGGAGCATTTGCAGCAACCAAAATGTGCGCCAAAATACTCGATGTGGTTGTTTTTCCGTGTGTACCTGCAACCGCTAACGAAAAGCTGTTCTGTGTGATGATACCCAACACTTCGGCACGTTTTTTAACCGCAAAACCCTTATTCTGAAAATAATTAAGTTCGGCATGATGCTTTGGAACAGCCGGAGTATAAACCACCAATGTGTCTTTGGTATTTTGATAATCTGCTGTAATATTTTCTAAATCGTCGGTGTAATGAATGGCAATACCTTCGGCTTCTAACTCGTGCGTTAACTGCGTAGGTGTTTTGTCGTAACCGGCAACGTTTTTACCTATACGCTTAAAGTATCGGGCAATGGCACTCATGCCAATACCGCCGATTCCTATAAAGAATACATTATGTATGTCTTTTAAATTCATTACTTAACCAACTTAAAAATTTCTTTTACTATATCTTTTGTAGCACTTGGTAATGCTAATTATTTTTTTTTATTTCCTTAATCAATTTATCAAAATCACTTTGATAAGATTTATCTTGTACTACTCGAAATTTATCATATTCGCTTTCTGCTTTTAATTTTGCTTCAAGCATTGTTATCTTTCCTTTGTCGTTTAGAATCGGATAATTGGAAAGCTCTAAAAAGCTGTCCAAAAATTTGGTCCATTGTTGCATGTTAAAAGCAATTCCTCTTTGAGCGTTATTTTCTGCCAAATCTAAATATGCAGAAACAATTCTGTTTAATTCAGTAATGTGTTCATGCGACAAATAATTTTTGGCAACTGAAACATCACTTTTCAAAATCTTTCCCTCAGGTGCATCTTTCCACGTTTTTAACCCCATATACAATTTGGTGGCGTCGGCTTCGCTATAAATAATTTCGGCAGCTGTTTTTCCTGTAATTGCCCAATGCAATTTATTTTGAACCATTGCAAAAAAGCTTTTGGTTTGTGCACTACTTTTATCATAATCGCTGCTTAATGCATACAAATCGGTTATTTTTTGATAAAATCTGCGTTCACTTGAACGAATTTCGCGAATTCGCTCTAAAAGCTCATCAAAATAATCTTGTCCGAAATTTTTACCTTGCTTCAACCGTTCATCGTCCATTACAAAACCTTTGATGATAAATTCATTCAACGTTTGTGTTGCCCATTTTCTAAACTCGGTTGCTTGAATAGAATTTACTCTGTAACCAACTGCCAAAACTGCTTCTAAACGGTAGAAATTGGTTTCATAAGCTTTACCGTCTTTGGCAGTTGTTTCCATTTTGGAAATAACTGAATGCTCTTTTAATTCTTCACTTTCAAAGATATTTTTTAAATGTTTGCTAATAGCCGGGATACCCACTGAAAACAATTCTGCCATTGTTTTTTGCGTAAGCCAAAAGGTTCCGTTCTGAAAATGAACAGAAATATTGACTTTTTGGTCGATGCTATTAAACAATAAAATATCTTTTGGTTTCATAATTTACTTAACCAACTTAAAAATTTCTTTTACTATATCTTTTGTAGCATTTGGTAATGCCAATATTTTAATATTTTTTGACAATGCTTCGGCAACCTGATTGTTTGTTAACAAGCGTAGCATTTGCTCTTGAAACTGACTATCTAAATCGGTTTCTTTCAACAAAACGGCTGCGTTTTTATCGGTAATGCTTTTGGCATTTTTTGTCTGATGATCCTCAGCAACATTTGGCGACGGAATAAAAATTACAGGTTTACCAACAATTGCCAGTTCTGAAACTGATGATGCTCCGGCGCGCGAAACAATCACATCGGCTGCTGCGAACAACAAATCCATTCGTTCTATAAAATCGTACACAAAAACATCTTCGTTGTTGTGGTGTTTTTTGTAATCGTTGATGTAAAATTTACCACACTGCCAGATTAACTGAATGTTTTGCTCTTTGAAAAATGCTAATTCTTTTTCTACCAATTGGTTTATTCTGCGAGCACCCAAACTTCCGCCTAAAATAACGACAGTTTTTTTGTTGGGATTTAATCCGTAAAATTCTTGTGCTTCGCTTCGTTTGCTATCAATCGTTAATAGATCCTGACGAACGGGATTTCCTGTTTTAATAATTTTGTTCGATTTAAAATAAGTCGATAATCCGTCATAAGCCACACAAATTGCGTTTGCTTTTGCTGCCAGCATTTTATTGGTGATTCCCGGATACGAATTTTGTTCTTGTATCACCGTTGGAATATTCATTTGCTGCGCCACTTTAACGACTGCACCACTTGCAAAACCGCCGGTTCCAATCACCACATCGGGTTTAAATTCTTTGATGATTTTGCGCGATTTTAGTAAGCTTGATAAAAATTTAACCGGAAAAAGGGCGTTGTCAACCGTAATTTTTCTTTGAATGCCTGAAATCCATAATCCTTTGATATTATAACCCGCCGCAGGCACTTTCTGCATTTCCATTTTATCTTGTGCGCCCACAAATAAAATTTCGGCAGCAGGAATCTGTGCCTTAATTTCGTTTGCAATAGCAATTGCCGGATAAATGTGTCCGCCTGTACCGCCGCCGCTAATAATGAATCTTGGATTTGGTTTCATAATTTATTTGTTTAAAACTGCATAAATCGGATTGCTGTCCGAATCGTTTTCATTCTTTAACTCGTCTTCTGCCTGTTGTTCTTCTAAAACGCGTTTAAATTCGTCTTGTTTTCGTTGTTGATCTGCCAATTGTTGCTTTACTTGTTCTTCTTTTCGAGATATACTTAGAATAATCCCTAATGATACACACGTCATCCAAATTGATGTTCCTCCAGAGCTAACTAAAGGAAGTGGCTGACCTGTTGTAGGGAAAATTTCAACCGCAACGCCCATGTTGATAAACGCCTGGAAAATGATCGAAAATCCTAATCCAAAGGCTAAGTATTTTCCAAACAAATTGGGTGCTTTGTTGCTCACAACTAAAAAGCGGAAGAGTAATAATATGTAAACAATCAATATAGAAATTCCGCCCAAAAAACCAAATTCTTCTACAATAATGGCATAAATAAAATCGGACGACGATTGCGGCAAAAAGTTTTTCTGAACACTTTTACCGGGACCAACACCAAACATTTGCCCTTGAGCAATGGCAATTTTAGCGTTTTCGATCTGATAACGGTCTTCGTCTTTATCTTCCGAACCAAATCTACTAAAACGTGCTTCCCAAGTTTTGTAGCGCGATGGAGCCATATCCGGAAATGCCTTGAACATTCCAATTGCAAGAACCAAAGCAATGGCACCTGCTGTAATGATTTTGGTCATGTATCTCATAGGATATTTTCCTACAAACAACAACAAACCAATGGTGAATAAGATAATAGCAGCGGTTGATAAATTCGATGGCAATATGGGCCCAATGATGCACAATGCCGGAGCGCCCAACCAAAGAAGCGACCAGGCAAACGTGTATTTTTCATCGGCAAATCGCCATAAAAACCAAGCAACATATGCTATTAATGCAATCCAGCCTAATGAGGAAGGTTGAAAAGAAATGTTTAACAACGGAATTTTTAACCAACGGCTGGCATTTGCTCCGCCAATCATCATTCCTTGTGCTGCGGTAATTAATAGCAAACCCGAAACGGGAATCCATGCTACGGGTGCAATATATTTTAATCGATCAAAAGGAATGCGATGCACAAAAAAGATGATTACAATCCCCACGAATATGTGACCGAAGTGTTTAAACAACAATCCCACTATAGAACCTGTTCCAACAACATGCACCAAGTTGGTACTTGCGCTAAAAACCGGCATAAACGAGAACAGGGCAAGTAGCACAACGTACGCCCATATAGCTTTATCGCCTTGAAATTGGGATAATAACTTTCTCATTTTAATTATAATTTTTTTACTTCGTTCTTAAATTGTGTGCCACGGTCTTCGTAGCTTGTAAATAAATCAAAACTTGCACAAGCTGGTGACAATAAAACCGTATCGCCTTCTTCAGAAACATTTGCGGCTAATCGCACCGCTTCATTCATAGATGCGGCTTCGTAAATCACGTCAACAATCGGTGAAAAAGCATCAATAATTTTAGAATTGTCGATACCCAAGCAAATAATAGCTTTCACTTTTTCGTTTACAAAAGTCATTAACTCGTCATAGTCATTTCCTTTGTCCACTCCGCCCACAATCCAAACGGTTGGTGCAGTCATACTTTCTAAAGCAAAATATGTGGCGTTTACATTGGTTGCTTTTGAATCGTTGATGTATTGTACTTTATTAATTTTTGCAACTTTTTCTAAACGATGCTCTGCATTTTGAAAATTAGATAAACTTTCGCGAATTGTTTGTTTGCGTACACGCATCATTTGCGCAACTAAAGTGGCAGCCATAGCATTTTTTAAGTTGTGTTTACCTTCTATTGCAATTTCGTTTGCAGGTACAGTTATTTGTTCGTTGTTTATCATTGCTGTAATGTTGTTATCTTCTAAATAGGCACCTGTTTCAAATTTTTTTGTAAGCGAAAAAGGAACCAGTTGTGCTTTTGTTTTATTATTTTTTAACCAATTATCGATGGCTTCGTCGTCTGCATCATAAATCAAATAATCTTTTTCGGTTTGATTCATTGTGATACGAAATTTTGATGCAATATAATTTTCGTATTTATAGTCGTATCGATCTAAATGATCTGGGCTGATATTTGTAATCACTGCAATATGCGGGTTGTAATCGATATTTCCATCTAACTGAAAACTGCTCAATTCCAACACAAACATTTTCTCGGGATGCAAAGCCACTTGTTTTGCATAGCTTTCGCCAATGTTTCCTGCCAAGCCCACATTCAATCCTTCTTGTTTTAACAAATGATAGGTTAGCATGGTGGTGGTGGTTTTACCGTTGCTGCCCGTAATTGCGATTGATGTGTTTTTTGCAAATTGATACACAAATTCTATTTCGGAAATGACCTTAATGCCTTTTTCATGCAATTTTTTTACGATGGATGCTTTATCAGGAATTCCCGGACTTTTCACAACCACATCGGCATTTAAAATTTTGCTTTCGGTATGCTGTTGATGTTCCCATTCAATATTTTCATCGTTCAATATTTGCTGATACTTTTCACTGATTGATCCAAAATCAGAAACAAATACTTCGTAACCTTCTTTTTTTCCTAAAAGTGCTGTTCCAACACCGCTTTCACCTGCACCTAAAATCACCAACCGCATATTATCTTAATTTTAATGAAACCACACAGAAAATGGCTAAAAAGATTCCTACAATCCAAAAACGAGTTACAATTTTACTTTCGTGATACCCTTTTTTCTGGTAATGGTGATGCAAAGGCGACATTAATAAAATGCGTCGGCCTTCGCCGTATCTTTTTTTGGTGTATTTAAAGTAACTTACTTGCAAAACTACCGACAGGTTTTCGGCCAAGAAAATTCCACATAAAACTGGAATCAACATTTCTTTGCGCACTGCAATTGCCAAAACAGCGATGATTCCGCCAATGGTTAAACTTCCGGTATCGCCCATAAAAACTTGTGCCGGGAACGCATTGTACCAGAGAAAACCAACGAGTGCCCCCACAAAAGCAGCAATGAAAACCGTCATTTCCCCCGAATTGGGTATATACATAATGTTCAGGTAATTGGCAAAGATGAAATTTCCCGAAACAAAGGCGAAAATTCCTAAAGCCACTACTGTAATTGCTGATGTTCCTGCAGCAAGACCATCGATTCCATCGGTTAAATTAGCGCCGTTTGAAACGGCAGTTACAATGAAGATTACAATGGGAATAAAAATCAACCATACATAATTCTCGTATCCGTCGCCCATCCACGAAATCAATTGTCCGTAATTAAACTCATTATCTTTAAAAAACGGAATAGTTGTAGTAGTTGATTTAATGTCGAACTTGCTCACCACATCGGTTTCCAATAAAATGCTTGGCGTGTCGCGAACGGTAACATTTGGGTGAAAATAGAAAATTGCACCAACGATGATTCCCAAACCAATTTGTCCAACTACTTTAAATTTTCCTTTTAAACCTTCTTTATCTTTCTTAAAAACCTTTATGTAATCGTCTAAAAAGCCAATAACACCCATCCATACGGTTGTGAGGATTAAAACAAGCACATAAATATTGTCTAGTTTTGCCAGCAATAAAACCGGAATTAACGTTGCCATAATGATAATGACACCACCCATTGTTGGCGTTCCTGCTTTTTCGTTCTGACCTTCTAAACCTAATTCGCGTACGGTTTCGCCGATTTGCTGTCTGCGTAAATAATTGATAATTCTTTTTCCGAACAAAGTGGATACCAATAAGGAAATAATGAACGCAACACCCGAGCGAAAGGTGATGAATTGGTACAATGCCGATCCCGGAAAATCGAACATGGTGTCTAAATATTTTAATAAGTAGTATAGCATGTTACTTATTGAATTCGTTTAAAAAATTGATAACTTCCTCTAAATCGTTAAAGTGGTGTTTCACCCCTTTTATTTCTTGATAATCTTCGTGTCCTTTACCGGCAATTAAAATGATATCGCCTTCTTTTGCCATTTTGCAAGCTGTTTTTATAGCTTGTTGGCGGTCTTCAATAGTGAGATATTTGTTGGTATTTTGAGCTTCAACACCGGCTTCTATTTGTTTTAAAATTTCAAAAGGATCCTCATTTCGCGGATTGTCTGACGTGAAAATGACTGTATCGCTGTTTTCTGTTGCAATTCTGCCCATTTCCGGTCGTTTGGCGCTGTCGCGATTTCCGCCACAACCAACTACTGTGATTAATTGTTCGTTGAACGTGCGGATTTCGGCAATGGTTTTTAATACGTTTTCCAACGCATCTGGCGTGTGCGCGTAATCTACAATGGCGGTGATTTTTGTTTTTGAAACAATAAATTGAAACCTACCCGACACACTTTTTAAGGTACTTAAATGCAACAAAACTTCTTCTTTTGTTAAACCTAATTCTAAAGCTGTTGCGTAAATTGCCAATAGGTTTGATGCGTTGAATTTACCGATCAACTGTACCCAAACTTCTTGTTGGTTGATGTTGAGTAACATACCGTTGAACTGGCTTTCTATGATTTTGCCATGCACATCGGCAACGTTTTGAATGCTGTATGTAATTTTTTTTGCAGAGCAGTTTTGCAACATATAAGCACCATTTTTGTCATCGGCATTACTGATGGCAAAAGATGTGTTAGCGAGTGAATCGAAAAATGATTTTTTTACATTACGATACTCTGCAAATGTTTTGTGATAATCTAAATGATCATGTGATAAATTAGTGAAAATTCCGCCTTTAAAAGCCAATGCATGCGTACGCTCTTGTGCAATTCCGTGCGAACTTACTTCCATAAAACAATAGCTGCAACCTGCTTCAACCATTTGATTTAAGTAGCAGTTTATAGTGATGGAATCGGGTGTGGTATGCGTTGCCGGAAATTCCTCGTTGCCTACCAAAATTTTTACGGTTGATAATAAACCGACTTTATAGCCTGCTTTTGTAAATAATTGATGCAATAAAGTGGCAATAGTGGTTTTGCCGTTTGTACCGGTAACACCAACCAATGACAGTTTTTCTGATGGATTGTCGTAAAAATGAGCAGCTACTTGCGCCAATGCTTTGTTAGCATCGCTTACTTTAATATAGGTTATATTTTCTGCAAAAGCTTTAGGGTCATCTTCATAAATTACGGCAGAAGCACCATTTTCAATAGCTTTTTCGATATAATCGTGTCCGTTTACTAATGTTCCTTTTTGGGCGATAAACAAACAGTTTGGAACCACTTTTCTAGAATCAAAGACAATAGCAGTGATTGCCACATTTGTAGAACCTCTAACAGCATCTATCGATACTTTGTATAATATGTCTTTTAATTGTTTCAACTTAATTCTAATGTAATTGTTTGCTTTTTTGTTATTTTTTCGCCGTTTGCAACTGATTGTTTGGTTACTTTTCCAAAGCCAATAGTTTGTACTTTTAAACCTAAATTTTCAAGAATTGCTACGGCATCCATCGCTGGTAAACCAACCACATTTGGCATAACATTGCCCGATTGTTTCACGTTTGCGTAATAGGTTTTATAGCTTTTTATTGCTTTTTGCGATGGTGTTTCTATATTTTTAATTTCTTTTAACGAAGGCACATCGGTAAAAATCTTTTGTGCAATTCGTTTAAAAACCGGTCCGGCAACATCCCCTCCGTAATAACTGTGTTTTGTTGGTCGGTGAATGACTACGATACACGAATATTTTGGGTTTTCGGCTGGGAAATATCCAACGAACGACGAGGCATAATACATACCACCGCGGTTTCCATAATTCATTTGTGCAGTACCTGTTTTTCCTGCCATTGAAAAATCGTCTGAGCGAAGCCCTTTACCAGTTCCTCTTAAAACCACATTTTTCATAATCGCCTGCATTTCTTTTACCACTTTCGGCTTCACGATTTGCGGATTAATCACTTCTTTATCAAAAGTTCTAATTACTTGGTTCACATCACGAATTTCTTTCACAAACTGTGGCTTTACCATTTCGCCATTGTTTGCGATAGCGTTGTAAAGAGTGAGTGTTTGCATGGGTGTAACCAAAATTCCGTAACCGTAAGCCATCCATGGTAAGGCAATTTTACTCCAATTTCGGTCGCCCGGCACAGGAATATAAGATTTTGGTTCGCCTTTAAGATCCATTCCCAATGTGGCGTTGAAACCAAAATCTTTCATTTTATCGGTGAAATCCTTCGGATTGTCTTTATAGGCTTTGTAAACCGCTTGTGTAACAACGGTGTTTGACGATACTTCAAAGGCTCTACCTAAGGAAATTTTTCCGTAACCTCTGCGATTGGAATCACGTACTTGTCTGCCCGAGAAAGTTACAATACCATTATGCGTATCATAAATCGTTGCTGTATCGGCTTTTCCGTCATCAAGCAATGCTAAATATGATGCCAATTTAAATGTAGAACCCGGGTCATGACGCTCTAAAACGGCATAATTCACAGTTTCCCTATACGATCCATCGCCAATTTTTCCCAGATTCGATATAGCTTTTATTTGTCCCGTATTGGTTTCCATAACCACCACTGTTCCGTGATCGGCTTCGTAATATTCCAAAGAACTTAATAGGGCATGATGGGCAATGTCTTGAATATACACATCGATTGTGGTGGTGATGTCGTACCCATCTTTTGGATCGATTTCGTTTTCATCGTGAATGGGTTTCCACAAACTTTTCGACATTTTTTGAACCTTTCGTTTGCCCTCTTTACCTGTTAAATAATCAGTAAAAGCAGCTTCGATCCCTTTTCGGGTAATGGTTTTGTCATCGTTTACACGTTCATAGCCAATGGTTCTGTTGGCAATCATTCCCATTGGATATTCGCGCACATGTACTTGGTTCACAATCATTCCGCCTTTGAATTTACCCAAATTAAACAGCGGAAACGATTTCATTTTCATGTATTGCGTGTAACTTAATTTGGTAGCTATATGAATGTATCTTTTTTTATTGGAACGCGCCTTTCTAAAATAAGATTTGTACTCGCTTGCCGATTTTCGTGGGATCATTTTTGCTAAAGAATCAGAAAATGGCTCGATGTATTTTTCAAAATTTTCAGACGAAGGTGCCATTGGGTCAAAATAAATCGTGTATTTTGGAATAGAGGTAGCCAATAAACTACCGTCTGCCGAATAAATATTTCCGCGATTTGCCGGAATGATTTCGTCTTTAATTGTTAAGCTATCTGCTTTGCTGCGCCATTGTTCGCCTTCTTTGAACTGAATGATGCTCATTTTTGCAAAAATGGCAATACCAATGGCAAGCATTCCGAAGAAAACAAAGAAAATTCTGTTATTTTCGTTTTTTGCTAGTCCCATATTTCATACCATTTTTTTTCTTTCTCCATCACAACTTTTATCTTTTTGGGTGGAACCGATGAAGGTAAAATTTGATACACTTCCATTTGTTTTGAAATGTTCGATTCCATTCGCAATTGCATCAATTCGGATCTTTTGTCAACAAATTCCGAACGCAATTCTTTTACTTGCTCGGTTAGGTCTTTCGCTTTCATCATTTTTTGTTCGTAAAAATGATTGTTTGCAATAAGTACCAGTGTCCAGAAAACAATATAAATTATAAAAAGCCAATTTTTTAACGATTGCCCTTCAACCAAAAATTTTGCTTTTATTATACTGTTTAAACCCATTTTAATTTTTTTCTGCTATTCTTAATTTGGCACTTCGTGCTCTATTGTTTTGTTTAATTTCTTCTTCTGATGGAACAATAAGTTTGCCTATCGGTTTTAAGGGCACTTCATATCTGCCAAAAAAATCGCGTTCGGGTTCGCCTTCAAACATTCCGTTTTTTATGAAGCGTTTTACCAAGCGATCTTCTAATGAATGATAGGATATCACGCTTAACCGACCACCTGGTTTTAGCAATTCTAATGCTTGTTCTAAAAATTCTTTTAAAACATCCATTTCTTGGTTTACTTCAATGCGTATTGCTTGATAAATTTGTGCCAAGATTTTATTGCTTTTATGAGCCGGTAAAAACCGCGACAACACTTTTTTTAATTGTTCCGAATTTTTAATTGGCTCGGTTTTTCGTGCGGATACGATTGCAGCTGCCAGCCCACGAGCAGTGCTCAATTCGCCGTAATCAAAAAACATTTTGCTCAATGCAGCTTCTTCGTAATTGTT
This sequence comes from Flavobacterium sp. CBA20B-1, assembly GCF_028473145.1. Classification (NCBI taxonomy): domain Bacteria; kingdom Pseudomonadati; phylum Bacteroidota; class Flavobacteriia; order Flavobacteriales; family Flavobacteriaceae; genus Flavobacterium; species Flavobacterium sp. CBA20B-1. The sequence continues at coordinate 2,336,533 of NZ_CP092370.1, read as the reverse complement.
AATTACTTCAAAAGCAGAAAGACTATTGTTTTGGTTCATGCGCATGTCTAAATCGGCATCGAATCGGGTAGAGAATCCGCGTTCTGCTACATCAAATTGATGAGATGATACACCAAAATCGCCCAAAATTCCATCGACTTGCTTAATACCATACACACGCAAAAAGCGTTTTATAAAACGAAAATTTTCGTTGATTAACACAAAACGGTCGTCATTTAGTGTGTTTGCCAAAGCATCTGTGTCTTGGTCAAAAGCAAAAAGCTTTCCGTTGGGACCCAAATGGCGCATAATTTCTTTTGAATGACCACCGCCGCCAAAAGTTACATCCACGTAGATACCATCGGGTTTAATGTTTAAACCATCAACTGTTTCTTTTAACAGTACCGGATTGTGGTATTCGTATTCGTTATGCTCCATAATTTGTTCTTGTTCCCATTACCTCTTCTGCCAAATCGCCAAAGTCTAAATCTTCGTCGTTTACAATTTTTTCGTATAAATCTTTATCCCAAATTTCAATGATGTTTATTTTCGATGAAAAAACCACTTCTTTGGAAATGTTTGCAAATTCTAACAAATCTTTATTCATTTGCAAGCGGCCGGCGTCATCGATATCTACTATTTTTACACCAGCCATAAATTTGCGAACAAACATATCTGCTTTGCGGTCAAAACGATTCAATTCGTTTAATTTTTCCATCATCACATTCCATTCGGTCATGGGCCAAAGTTCTACGCATTTCTCATATACAGAGCGCTTTAGAACAAAACCTTCGCCAATTGCAGCCAATTGTTTTTTTAACGCAGCAGGTATCAACACCCTTCCTTTGGTGTCGATTTTACATTCGTATGTACCTACTATTGGTTGCATGAAATTTTTATAAATGATTAAATACAAAACAAAAGTAAGTAAAATTTTACCACTTTCTACCACTTTTTACCACTTTGTTGATAAGTTTTTCTGAAGCATGCATGAAATGGTAACTTATTGATTATAAGATGTAAAGTTTTTTTTAAAGATTTTTTATTGAAGCATCCAAAATATATAAGTATCTTTCAAAAGAAATACCTAATTAGTATAAAATAATGTAAATGATTTAACGAAGGTGCATTAACAGCAAAATGGTATCAAGGAGCATTTGTTAATTAAACTACTTTAACTTTACAGTATTTTTTTATTAATATCGTATATTTGTGAAATTGAAATCGCATATATGGAGCGAAACATAAAAGAAGAAGGAAAATTTAGATACATAGAGATTGGTGAAGGTACACCAATTGTTATTTTACACGGTTTAATGGGCGGTTTAAGTAATTTTGATGGGGTATCGGATTACTTTCCTAAAAAAGGCTATAAAGTAGTGCTGCCAGAATTGCCTATTTATACATTAAATATACTAAAAACCAACATAAAAGCTTTTGCAAAGTTTGTACACGATTTTGTGAAGCATAAAAAATACGAAAAAATCATTTTGCTTGGAAACTCACTTGGCGGGCATATAGCGTTATATTACACTAAAATGTATCCAGAGTTTGTAGAAGCATTGGTGATTACAGGAAGCTCGGGCTTGTACGAAAGTGCAATGGGTGATTCGTACCCGCGACGTGGCGATTACGAGTTTATTAAAAAGAAAGCAGAAGATGTTTTTTATGATCCGGCAGTAGCAACCAAAGAGATTGTTGATGATGTTTTTAACACCGTGAACGATCGTATGAAGTTGATAAAAACCCTTACCATTGCAAAAAGTGCCATTCGGCATAATATGGCGAAAGATTTGCCAAAAATGCACACGCCCACTTGTATTATCTGGGGGAGAAACGATATTGTGACGCCTCCCGATGTGGCCGAAGAGTTTCATGAATTACTTCCCGATTCTGATTTGTACTGGATTGATCAATGCGGACACGCTGCGATGATGGAAAAACCAGATGCGTTTAATGAAATTTTAGACCAGTGGTTTGAAAAACGAAATATTAAGTAATTATGAAAATTAATACCGCTGAATTTATCATAAGTAATTCGGATGTAAAGAAATGCCCTTCAGAACCTCTTCCAGAATATGCTTTTATAGGAAGATCGAATGTTGGGAAATCTTCGCTGATTAATATGCTTACCAATAATAAAAATTTGGCAAAAACATCAAGCCGTCCGGGAAAAACACAATTAATAAATCATTTTAAAATTAACAGCAACTGGTTTTTGGTCGATTTACCTGGATACGGATACGCTAAAGTATCTAAATCAACCAAAGCAATCTTTCAGAAATTCATTACACAATATTTTGAAAAACGCGAACAACTGGTAAGTGCGTTTGTTTTGGTGGATATTCGTCACGAAGCACAAAAAATCGATTTAGAATTTATTAATTATTTAGGTGAAAGTGGCGTTCCATTTGGAATTATCTTTACAAAAGCCGATAAGATAAGCAAAGGAAGCATTCAAAAGCACACGGCAGCGTACAAAAAAGCACTACACGCAAATGGATGGGAGGAAATACCGCCGTATTTTGTAACATCGTCTGAAAGTGAATTGGGCAAAGAAGAAGTTTTAAACTACATTGATCAGATAAATCAAGATATATTTAAAAATAATAGTTTTATATAAAAGCAAAAAGGTTTCCAAAGCGGAAACCTTTTTTTACTTATAATGATAATGTTATTAATTAAACGCTTTGGCAATCATTACCAATGAATCTTTATCTGTGATACCTGATTGTCGCCAAACCATTACTCCATTTTTATAAACCATTAACGTAGGTGCCGATTTAATCCGAAGCGCTTCTACCAATTCCGGATTTTTTAAAGTGTCTATATTAATAATAGTAAGTTTATCGCTCATTTCTAAAGCCACTTCTTCAATAATTTGCTGCATTTGCTCGCATTCGGGGTTGTGTTCGGCTGTAAACTGAATTAAAACCGGAATAGTTGAGTTGATTAAATCGCCAAATTTCGACATACATACCTTTTTTTCTATCTCTACAAAATTATAATTTTTCGGATATTATCGCCTTATTATTTACTTTTTTTTAATTCTAATAATGTAATTTCTGGCCAAATTCCCACACGTCCGGAATAGGCATGAAAGCCAAATCCACGGTTTACATATATATATTGATGCCCTTTGTTGTACAAACCGCCCCATTCTGGGTACACATACGTTGCCGGACTCCATTCCATAACTTTCGGAATTTTAAAACCAAATTGCATTCCGTGTGTATGACCTGATAAAGTGAGTTGGTATTTTTGCGGATGATTCACAATTTCGGCATTCCAATGTGAAGGGTCGTGCGTCATTACAATTTTAAAAGCATCGGTAGGAACATTTAAGGATGTCTTTTTTAAATCGCCTGCTTTTTTAAAGTTTAATCCCCAGTTTTCAACTCCTAAAAGGTAAATAGAATCGGTTTCGGTTTTTAAAACCACATTTTCATTGAGCAGCAATTGAAATCCACTCGTTGTGATATTGTTTTTTATTTGCACAAAGTTGGCTTCTTTTTCTGCCGCGGAATTCCACTTAACATATTCGCCATAATCATGATTTCCTAAAACCGCAAATTTACCATATTTGGGGGTTTTAATTTTTTGTAAGATACGAATCCATGGATCGGCTTCACTTGCCAAAGTGTTTACAAAGTCGCCCGTGAAAAGCAGCACATCGTAATCTTGTTGATTAATCATTTTAATGCCCTTTTCAATAGCGTCTTTATTATCCCAACTGCCCACATGTAAATCGGAAATTTGCAATACTTTTAATCCATCAAAACTTTCAGGTAAATCTTTAAAAACAATTGTTTCTTTCCGCACCTGAAAATTGTATTTACCCACTACAATTCCATAAATGATAGAAGCCATTAGTAAAAGAGATGCAGGTAAAATAATCTTTAGCAATGTTCCGCTTCTTAAAAGAGTTACGCTTTTGGCAAGGAAAAGTTTGGTGTAGCCCCAATAAAAAAGACGAATGATATCCTCAAAAAACAAAGGAACGCTTATTAATAATTTTGGAAGTATAAATAGTAAGAGCAAAGCAGTAACATGCATGCTTTCTGCTGTTTGTCCGGCGCTTCGGTCAAAGCTTTTAAAATATGAAATTATGCTCACTATTATTACAGCTAGTAAAAGTAAATAAGCATATACGGCTATTTTTTTTTCAGTGAATCGGTAAATGAGTATGCAAGTGTACACTTCTCCCAAAACCACCAAGATAAGCAGCAGATAAAGTATGGTTTTAATCATTAGAGTGATTTAGTTTTTTGTCAAAAGTACATAACTTATTTTTTGATAGGCTTTTCGTTTTTAATACTTTAACATATTCGTGTTTATTCAGTTGAAATTTAAAATATAGTTTCATAACGAAATTTGCAAAAAAAAGCCGTCTCAAAATACTAGAGACGGCTTCTTATTTAGGTTTTAGATAAACTTATCGTTTTACCACTTTAATGAATTGTGATGCTTTTGCAGTTTCCACCTTCACTAAATATGTGCCTGAACTTAGGCGCGATAAATCGGTGGTTACTTCAATAGCATTGAACTCATTGCTCATCACTTTTTGCCCGGTTAGGGTAAACACTTCTACCTTGGTTATAGCTTCGTTGTAGCTAATATGCAGCGCGCTATCAACCGGGTTTGGATAGTATTTCAACTGAGTTAAATCTAACTCTTGCGTGCTTACAGAAAGTATAACTGTAACTGCTGTAGGCGCACTTCCACAATTGTTAGGGTTTACAATAATTCCATAATAGGTAGTATTGCTCATCAAAAAGGTGCTTGGAGCAAGCTCATTAATCATTTCTATGGCATCATTTGCAGATGCGTACCATTTCACATTTGGTTGGTTCATTACCAGATCAGATACTTTTGCCGGGTAAGGAAACGTTTGTGTTGTTTGACCTGTTGGGCTGTTAGGCACCGGGCTCACATTCACAGCTACATTGGTTCTTGTTGATATACATCCTGCATTTTCTTGTGCAATGTAATAGGATCCTGAGGTTAACACAAAACTATTTGGTAATGGTGTGGTAGCTGTATTGCTTACATACCATACATAAGTTGTAGTTGGTGTGTTCAAATCGCCAATCTGCGTGCCATTACAAGCAGTGATAGAGGTCATCGTTGGTGCGGTAACATTTACTACTTGAACAGGAACAGCTACGCGTACCGATTCACAGTTTCCAATAACTTGTTGTACATAGTAAGTACCGTTTGATACTTGTGTAGTGCCTGACAATGGAATCATTGATTGTAATGAACTGTACCAATTTAAGCTTGCAGAAGGATCTTTTCCTACTACTAAGTCGTTCAATGTGCTGTTGCCACATACTGTTTGAGCCGTTGCCGTTGGTGCAGGTACTGCTGCCGCTACCGTTACTTGTACTGCTTGGCGTGGTGATTCACACGTTCCTGTTAACGAGCTAATGTAATATGTTCCCGTTGCCAATAATTGGCTTGCCGGTAATTGTATTGCACTTGTTGGGCTGCTGTACCATTTCAATTGGGTGTAATTGAACCCGTCTATGGTCATGTTTTGTACACGGGTGTTGCTGCACACATTTAACTGTGTGGTGGTTAATGGAGTTCCTTGGTTCAAAGTAATTTGAACTGCCGTACGTGTACTGCTTTCGCATGTTCCAACGGTTTGTGAAGCATAGTAAGTAGTACCATTTGTTAATACGGTTGTTGCAGGCAACAACATACCTCCTGTTAATGCACTGTACCATTTGATAGTACTTCCGGTGATTACAACATCTGCCAATGTTGCATTTTGACCAATACAGAAGCTTTGGTTAAATGCCACAGGAGCAGTTACAAACGCAGGCTCTACGATAGTGTATGATTCTGTTTTAGAACATCCGTTCGCATCGGTAACAGTTACAATGTAAGTTCCTTTAGCTAAACTGCTTAAGCTGGTTCCGCTTTGACCATTTGACCATGAATAGCTATAAGGTGCTGTTCCGCCAGTTGCTGAAACGGTAATCGCTCCATCGTTTTGTCCGAAACAACTTATGTTTGTTGCTGTTCCAGTGATTACCAATGCCGTTGGCTGTGCGATAGAAACACTTGCGGTTGCTTTACATCCGTTGGCATCGGTGATGCTTACCGTATAGTTACCCACATTTAAGTTGGTTGCCATATTGCTCATCATTCCGTTTGACCATAAGTACGTATATGGTGCGGTTCCCCCTGCTACGCTTACTGTAGCTGTTCCGTTGTTTGCCCCGTTACATGTAATGTCGGTTTTTGAAACAGTTCCAACTATCGGAGCAGGTTCTGTGATGGTAAAGTTCTCGGTGATGGTGTTTCCTGTGTGGTCGGTTACTAACACACTATACATACCTGCCGATAATCCTGTTGCGGTAGCAGCAGTTCCTCCACTTGGTGACCATTGGTAGGTGTAAGGTGCATTTCCGCCTATTGCTACGATGCTTGCGCTTGCGTCTGATCCGCCATTACAACTTACGTTGGTTTGAGATACAGACTGAGCCATCAATGGGATAGGTTGTGTGATTACAAAATCTTCTGTTGCGGTACAACCATTTGCATCGGTTACTGTTGCAGTATATGTTCCTGCAGTTAAGTTTGTGATTGCTGCTGTGGTTGCTCCATTGCTCCACATATAAGTATATGGTGCTGTTCCGCCACTTGCCGCCACAGTTGCTGAACCGTCATTACCTCCAAAAAGGGTAACATTGGTTTGTGCAGCGTTTGTTGCTACCAAAACAGTCGGTTCTGTGATAACAAAATCTTCTGTTGCGGTACAATTGTTGGCATCTGTAATGGTTAAGGAATATGTACCCGGCGCTAAATTACTTACAGAAGTACCAGTGTCTCCTGTAGTCCACAGATAGGTATAAGGAGCCGTTCCGCCTGTTGGCGTGATATCAATTGTTCCATTGTTTGAACCATTACAACTAATGTTGTTTACAACTGCGTTTGAAACTAAAGCATCAGGCTCGGTAACTACTGCTGTAGCTGTAGCTGTAACGTTGTTTGCGTCAGTTACTGTTACAGTGTATGTTCCTGCTGCTAACCCAGTTGCTTTGAAGCCTGTTCCTCCTGATGGAGCCCATGAATAAGTATAAGGTGGAGTACCATCAACAGTTATAACTTCAGCTGTTCCAGTTGTACCGCCATAGCATGTGTTATTAACTACTGTTGTGGTAGCAGTTGGTGGTGGAGTAACATCTATTCGAATATCATCCAAAGAAATATACCATGGAGAGCCATTCATGAATCCTTTAATTCCAACATAATAAGTGCCTGTTGTAGCTGGTGTGAATTTTCCTGTGATTAATTGGTAATTACCGTCAATGATTCCAGTTGGAGGCACTATTGCATTTGTCATTGCCGTATCAGATGCAGATGTACCGTAACTGATTGCAATATCAGAATTAGTAGCAGTTGACCCATCTTGGCGTGCATATAGTTCAACAGTATATCCTGTTCCGCCTATTAGATTAATAGGAATATAAATCCAATCGTCGTTACTATATCTTAAGAATGCATTCCAATTACCTGTTCTTGGAGATCTGTTGTAATCAGTTGCACTAGAATTGGCAGTCCACACTTGTGTTCCATTAATGGATTCCTGAAATAAACATCCACCAATTGTTGCAGCATCTGTATAACCTGTTTCAAATCCTTCGAAATATGGTGTTGTGTATGGATTACATAATGTTTTAAAGCTACCGCCACTTGCCCATTTACTAGTGTCGCCCGCGCCACAGTTAGCACGTACCCACCAAAAATATGTAGTGTCAGACGATAATCCTGTTGCGTTGTATGGTGATGTTTGATTGGTTGCTAACGGGGTTGTTGTATTTGTAGGAGCTGTGTTTGATGTACTCCAATAAATATCATAATTTCCTGACGGATTACTTGTTGAGGCAGTCCATGTCATAGTTACTCCTGTAGCAGTAGGATTTGAAGAAACAAGAGCTGTAGGGCTTATACAAGTTGGTGTAGCATCTATTGATATGTCATCTAAAGAAATATACCATGGAGAACTATTCATGAATCCCTTGATTCCTACATAGTAAGTTCCAGTTGTTGCGGGTGTAAAACTACCTGTAATTAATTGGTAGTTCCCGTTAATAATACCTGTAGCTGGAACAATTGTATTTGTCATTGCAGTAGCAACGGCCGATGTGCCATAGCTAACAGTTATATTAGAGTTTGTTGAAGTGCTTCCATCTTGTCTTGCATATAATTCAACTGTATAACTCACTCCTCCGGTTAAATTTATGGGAATGTAAATCCAATCATCATTACTATATCTTAAGAATGCATTCCAGTTACCTGTTCTTGGAGATCTATTGTAATCAGTTGCACTAGAATTGGCAGTCCACACTTGTGTTCCATTAATGGATTCTTGAAATAAACATCCACCAATTGTTGCAGCATCTGTATAACTTGATTCAAAACCTTCAAAGTAAGGTATTGTATAAGGGTTACACAAAGTTTTAAAACTTCCGCCACTTACCCAAGAACTGTAACCGCTTCCGCCACAATTTGAACGTACCCACCAAAAATAAGTAGTATTAGGTGCTAAACCTGTTGCGTTATAAGGTGATGTTTGATTTGTGTATGATGCAGCAGTAGTACTTGTAGGAGCCGTATTGTTTGTGCTCCAGTAAATATCATAATTAGCAGACGGATTACTAGGAGAAGCCACCCAATAAACAGTTGCTCCTGTTTGTGTTATATTGTTAGTAGTTACACCTGAAGGAGTTAAACAAGAGGGAGCTGCTCCTTGCGAAACAACAACGTCATCAATATAAACGTAATTGTCGGCTGAGGATGTACCCGAAGTAACATTAAATCTAATATAAACATTTCCTGAAACAGGTAAGCCCGAAAAAGTAGCTGTTTTTACGGCACAAGAAGCCGAAACTGTGTGGTTGGTGTTGTCAACTTGAAAAACATCTGTCCATGGACCTGAAGTAGATGTTGCCCATTGTAATTTAATAGTACCCAAATCAGTTAAAGTTTGTCCCGTAGTATTTGAACTGTACTGTGTGACTTTGTAACTAAAACTTACGGTTAAATCTCCGCCATTTGTACCTGTTAAAGCAGGTGATACTAGGTACGAAGTGCCACCATAGTAATTGTTAGCTCGCGCTGAAGCTGTTCCAATACAGGGAGTAGTTGTAACACGAGAAAAGCTACCAGACCCAGAACTAGTCCATGAATTTAATCCGGTAGTTTCCCAACCTTGCGTGTAGGATATTTGAGCATTTAGCTCAAATAAACTTAAAGCGAAAACTAATAGAAAAATAATTTTTTTCATATTTAATTAATTAAAATTTGTAAATTCTGTAAAAAATCTAATCAATTGCAATAACACACTAGCTGTAAGACAAATAAAGTCTTAAGCTTAGCATAAAATTCAACAACAATCACTATTTTTTACTTTTCTAAATATGCGATAAATGTAATTAAAAAAAATATATAAAAACAAAATAATTTGTCAATTAAAATAAAGTTTAACGAATTTATTTAATTTTTATTTTTTGCGGAATTGGGAGAGCCCTCATTTTTTTATTGGTAATTTTATTAAACTCTATTTCAAGGGACTTATTTAAAAGTCTATTTTAGGTTTTTATCAAAAACATACATTATTTAATCAACTTATTTCTTTTTTGTACTTTTGACTTTGTTGAAACAAATAGTATGAGTGAAAAACGATTATTTCTATTAGATGCCTACGCATTGATATTTCGTGGGTATTATGCCTTTATAAAAAATCCACGTATCAATTCCAAAGGGTTAGATACCTCGGCAGTTATGGGTTTTATGAATTCATTGATGGACGTTATAAAGCGCGAACGCCCCAATTATTTGGCAGTTGCTTTTGATAAGGACGGAAGCCAAGCTCGTTGCGAGATCTTTCCGGAATACAAAGCAAACCGTGATGAAACCCCCGAAGCCATTAAAATTGCAGTGCCTTACATCCAAGAAATTTTAAAAGCAATGCACATTCCCATTATTGAAGTGCCTGGAATTGAAGCCGACGATTTAATAGGAACCTTATCTAAAAAAGCCGAAAAAGAAGGTTTTCAGGTTTTTATGGTAACGCCCGATAAAGACTATGCACAGCTGGTTTCGGACAATATTTTTATGTACCGCCCGGCACGCATGGGCAATGGAATTGAAATTTGGGGCGTGAAGGAAGTTCAAGAGAAGTTTGAAGTGGAACACCCTTTGCAAGTAATCGATTTCTTGGGAATGATGGGCGATGCAGTTGATAATATTCCCGGATTGCCAGGCGTTGGCGAAAAAACAGCTAAGAAATTGTTGGCTGAATTTGGTTCCATTGAAAATTTGTTGGAAAATACCGACAAATTAAAGGGTAAAATGCGCGAAAAGATCGAAGCAAATAAAGAACTCGGCTTGCTTTCGAAGAAGTTAGCCCGTATTTTTTTAGATTGTCCGGTAGAATTTGATGAAACATTTTTTAAGCTAGATAAACCTGACGTAGAGAAAACCGATGCAATTTTTCAAGAACTAGAATTTCGCAGAATGAAAGAACAGTTTGATAAAATTTTTGCAGATGATGCAACAATGGTTCAGCCCACCCCAATTGGCAAGCAACCCGAAAAAACATCCGATCAAATTTCTTTATTTGAAACAGGCGACAGCGAAATTAAAATTGATCAAGAAGGATATTACAAAAATTTAGCAACAACCGATCATCATTACCAAATAATACAAGGTAAATTTGCGTTGCAGCTCTTTACAAAAACCTTGTTGGAACAGACCGAAGTGTGTTTTGATACCGAAACAACAAATTTAGATGCAAATTTAGCCGAATTGGTCGGCATGTCGTTTGCATATACTAAAGGATCGGCTTACTATCTTCCGTTTCCTGAAAATCAAGCCGAAGCACAAGAGTTAATCGAAATACTGCGACCGTTTTTTGAAAACGAACAAATTGTAAAAATTGGTCAAAATTTAAAATACGATATTAAAGTACTTAAAAATTATAATGTTGAAGTAAAAGGATTTTTGTTTGATACCATGATTGCGCATTATTTGATAAATCCAGATATGCGTCATAATATGGATGTTTTGGCCGAAACCTATCTGCAGTATCAACCTAAATCGATCGAAGAATTAATCGGTAAAAAAGGCAAAGGACAGCAATCAATGCGCGATGTGTCTTTAGAAGATATTAAAGAATATGCCGCCGAAGATGCCGATATCACCTATCAATTAAAAGAGGTTTTTGCTCCTAGATTGGATCAATCCAAAACCCGTGAATTGTTTGATAAAATCGAAAGCCCATTGGTATCTGTTTTAGCTGAAATGGAATCCGAAGGTATTCGATTGGATGTGGATTATCTAAAAAAGTTGTCGGTTGATTTATCTGCCGAAGCAGCATCACTTCAAACCAAAATATTTGAAACAGCCGGCGAGGAATTCAATCTGGCATCGCCCAAGCAGTTAGGTGTTGTTTTATTTGAAAAATTAAAGATAAGCAGTGGCAAGATAAAGAAAACCAAAACGGGGCAATATGCCACAGGAGAAGAGGTTTTGAGTGAATTAGCAAAAGACAATGAAGTGGTTCGGGATATTTTAGAATGGCGACAAATTGTTAAATTACAAAACACATATGTTGATGCCTTGCCCCATCAGATCAATCCAAAAACAGGTCGTGTGCATACCGATTATATGCAGGCAGTTGCAGCTACTGGGCGTTTAAGTTCCAACAATCCCAATTTGCAAAATATACCCATTCGCACCCAGCGCGGGCAAAATGTTCGCAAGGCATTTGTAGCACGAGATGAAAATCACGTGTTGGTATCTGCCGATTATTCGCAAATTGAATTGCGCATCATTGCTGCTTTGAGCGAAGAACCAAACATGATTGAATCGTTTAAAAAGCAAGAAGATATTCATAAGGCAACCGCTGCAAAAGTTTTTAATGTAGCTTTAGATGAGGTTACACGTGAGCAACGAAGCAATGCCAAAACGGTGAACTTTGGAATTATCTACGGTGTTTCGGCTTTTGGACTAAGTCAGCAAACCAGTTTAAGTCGTGCCGAAAGTAAAGAGTTGATAGATGCTTATTACCAAACTTATCCCAAATTGCGCGATTATATTGATAATCAAATCGCTTTTGCAAGAGAAAATGGTTATGTACAAACGGTTTTAGGTCGTCGCAGGTATTTAAAAGACATCAATTCGCAAAATGCAGTGGTTCGTGGAGGGGCAGAACGCAATGCGGTAAATGCGCCCATTCAAGGATCGGCAGCCGATATCATTAAAATTGCTATGATCAACATTCATAACCGATTGCTAAAAGAAAATCTGCAAACCAAAATGTTGTTGCAAGTACACGATGAGTTGGTTTTCGATGTTCCTAAAACCGAATTAGAGACAATAAAACCAATAATTAAAGAAGAAATGGAAAATGCTTTTCAGTTAGTTGTTCCATTGGAAGTGGAAATAGGTGAAGGAACCAATTGGTTGGATGCGCATTAATATGCTATTTTTCTTATAAATCAAAAATATTTTTGTTAAATAGTGTTAATATAACTATGTTTGATAAAAATTAGAAAAATATTATGAATTATTACTTAAAAGTATTACAGAATTACGCCGTGTTTAACGGTAGAGCAAGAAGAAAAGAATATTGGATGTTTTTTTTATTTAATGTTATTTTTGCATTTGCATTTGGTTTTATTTGTGGATTATTAGATGTTCCTAATTTGGCAAATATTTATACATTAGCAGTTTTGCTTCCTGGTATTGCCGTAGGAGTGAGAAGAATGCACGATGTGGGTAAAAGTGGTTGGTTTCTTTTAATACCAATTTATAGCTTGATCTTAGCATGTACAGAAGGAGATAAAGGACCAAACGAATACGGTGAAGATCCAAAAGCAAATATGTAATACAAAGTTTACATGGAAAAGGGCAGTTCAATTATTGAACTGCTTTTTTTTATGTCTAATTATTGATTTTTATCGCTCTTGAAACCTGATAGGAGTAGTGACAACCTTTGAGTTTCGTTTTCACAAGTAGTAGGTGACATTAATGTAGTTTATTATTTTTTGATATTGAATGCTTTAGTTAATGGGATGATAGTTACATTTTATTTTAGGAGAATTTAGTGTGGAGCTAAATTATCTTTTATAATTTAAATTTAATATGGCGTGGGTTGTTGTTCTAAAAAAAAGAGAAGCCGTTCATTTCCAACGGCTTCTCTACATGTATTATTAAGTTAAACTATTTTTTTACAATTTTAATAAATTGGCTGTTTTCCTTAGTTTTAACATTCAACATATAAGTTCCTGAACTTAATCTGCTAAAATCTAATTGAACCGTTTCTTTATCAAAACTATTTTTCATTACCAATCGTCCATTCAAATCAAATACTTCCACATTGGTGATTACTTCACTGTAAGTGATGGTTAATTGATCGTTTACTGGGTTTGGATAGTAATTTAATTTACTTAAATCAAAATCGTTTACTCCTAATAAAATACGAACTTCTATAGGGGTTGGTAAACTTGGACATCCGTTCGAACCGATAATTACTGCGTAATAAGTTGTTTGATCAACCAATGGCATATTTTGGTTCAATGGATTCAATCCTTTCATAGCATCATCGTAGGTTGCATACCAAACCACATTTGGTTGGGTCATGATCAAACTGCTTATTTGTGCATTGTCTGTATCGTTAAATGTTTGAGGCGATGCACCTGTTGGGCTGTTTGGTCTGCTATTGATGGTGATTTGAACTTGTGTACGTGCTGACTCACATCCGTTTTCAACGCGTGTCACAAAGTAATACCCCGATTGTAAAACATCTGTTGATGGTAAAACTACTGTTGAAGTACTGTTTACATACCATCTGTATGATACTCCTGATGGTGTTGGTAAGGTGATACTTCCTACTGTAGAGCCCGCACATAATGTTATTGGAGCTACTGCCGGAGCAGCTGTGCTTATTAAACGAACTGCTACTGGCACTTTTACCGATACGCAGTTGCCTACTCTTTGAGAAACATAGTAAGTTCCATTTGTTAATGGCGTGTTGGCTGCCAATGGTGTTACCGCTGTTGCATTACTATACCACTCTGCTGTTGCGTTTGGTAAAATTTGTGCATTTAATTGCGCCACTGTACCTGCTCCACAAATATTCTGGATTGTTGCAGTTGGTGCCGGAACACTACCTTGGGCAGTTGCAATAACCTGAACACGTAATGATTCACATCCGTTTACTTTCTGAGAAACATAATAAGTTCCGTTTACTATTTGTCCATTGTTTGGTATTGGTGTTGTAGAAGTAGCTGATGGATACCATACTAATTCCGCACCCGGTATCTGATTTAAATTAACGTTACCGTAATTTAACGTACCACATATTGAAATGGTTTGTGGTGTTAATGATGCTGGTGCTGCGTTAATATCAACCAATACAGCTATTCTACCTGACTCACATGCTCCTAACGTTTGCGAAGCATAATAAGTGGTGTTATCAACCAACGGAGTGGTAGATGCCAATGGAGTAGTAGATGTTGCTGAACTATACCATCTGATTTGTGATCCGCTTACACCTGAAGCCATTAAGGCTGATACTGTTCCTCCGCCACAAACTACTTGTGTGAATTGCGCAGTTGGCAGTGCCAATGGTGTTACCGTTGCTGTAAATGGCACACGTACCGATTTACAATTACCTTGGGTTGCTTCTACATAGTACGTACCTGTTTGGGTAATGTTGGTGATAGGTGTTGTTGCTGTTGCTGAACTATAAAATTCAAAAGTTGCATTTGTACCACCTGTTACAACTACATTACTTACCGGTGTTGCCTGACAAAAAGTTTGGCTTTGTACCACTGGTGTTACCACGTCTGCTACGTTGATGGTAACTGCTTTTGTGGTTTCACAACCCGATGGTGCTGTTAACAATGCATTATACACTTGATTCATGGCTACACCCGATGTGGTGTAAACCGTTAAAGCATTTGTACCTGCTGTGTAGGGAACAGTTGCTGCCGCATCCACATATAAATTGTTTATTGGCGACCACGTTACGCTTGATTGTTCTAAACCAAATTGAACATCTAAACGATCGGTTGTACGTGTTCCTGCAGTAGGGTTTGGATCAGTAGCACTTGTTGCATACATACCTACGTTAGAACCTGGTACTGAAGTAAAATAGGTTTGGGCATTATTGCCTGAACCCATACCTTCTTGGGTGATTTCTACCAATATGTTTGATTGTCCATCCCAATAGAAAGGACTGTCAAACTGTATGGTTTGCATACCTTGGAAGGTGTGTGTGTGATTCACTTCCGAATATACGGTTGATAAATTACCCGTAGCAAAGTTTGTTGTACCAAACGTAGCGTTTGGTGTCAACATCATTTTCACCGTGTACATTGGGTTGCTTAAACTTGCTCCTGAATTAATAGTTTCAAATGACAAGCTGTTAATGTATCCTGATGTATTTACACCTTGTGCAATCAATTCTGCAGCTGTATAAATATATTGTTGTTTAGAGTACATTGCACTTTGTACAAATGCAGATATTTCGCTTGTTGCAGCTGTGGTAGTTAATTTACTACCTATTGATGCCATAGCAGGTATGCTTTCTAAAGCTTCTAACTCTTGAATTTCGTTTTTACAAATGTCGTAAGAACTAGCCAATGTGGTTAATGCTTCCGGTTTTTTACCTGCATATACGCGAACTGTTTTAATGTGTTCACAAATACCGTTTGATTGTGTAGCAGATAATACATATTCTTGTTCTACGTTGGTAGCGAAAGTCCAACCATTTACTGCGTCACCGCTTACTCCTGCACTTGGTGTCCATACAAATGTATCGTAGTTACCCAAGTTGGTGGTAATGGTTACAGGATCTGATACTCCGCCCTCACATGAGGTGATGCTCGCTGTGGAAAGTTCAAATGCCGGTTTTAAGGAAACCGTTACCGGAATTTCTATCGCTGGTGATATACAACCAATATTTGCTAAAAATACAGTATTTGGACGGTATGTTGATGTTGTTCCATATAAATAGGGTGCACCACCCGTACTAGGTGAATTAGCTGCCAAAATACCGCTTATACCATGCCCGTTACCATAAAGTACTGATGTACGGCTTTCTGGTGTGGAGTGACCTCTCAACTGTCCATAAGGGCTTGATGAAGCACCATTGTCCGAAGTAACCTGTACCACAATATTACTTACCCCATCCCAATTGTAAGGTGTTGTAAAGGTAAATGTCATAATACCTGTGTTTAAAGGCTGTGCTGCATTGATATAAACTTGTGTTAAGTTACTATTTGGAATTAAATTTGTGGTAGAGACACTATTTGGAGTAGTTCCCAATGCGATACCAAAATTTGACCTAGGGTTATAGTTTCCGGTTGATACTACATCAAACTGAAGAGCAGTTATAGGTCCGGCTACCAATCCTTTATCAGTTAACTCTTTAGCAGTATAAATGTACTGGTGTTTATATCCTTCATATAAACTATATAAGAATTCCCATGAGCCAGAAGACGTATAAGTACCTGTACCTATTTGGACTGAGCTATTAGGAGTGACTTGTTGACTACGTAGCCAGAAACTTCTGTTTTGCGTAACATCGTCTTCCGAAACAAAGTTAGATCCCACAAATAATGGTTCTACATCTGTTGCGCTGTCAAACCATGCTGCTTCAAAAGTAGTATCTACTAAAGTGGCGTCTAACACCGCTTTTTGTGGTCCACACAATGCCAACGATGGCGTGTATGTTACAAAATCCGAGTAGTTACACAAAGTAGTTACCGATGGTCCTTTTGCCCAATCACTTTGATCTGTTGCCGAACATACCGCACGTACATAAACTGTATAATCTGTTGATGGGGCTAATCCAGGTACAGTAATATTGGTTACACCAACAGCTGTTACTGTGCTATAAATTGCTCCTGGTGTTCCTGGATTGCCACTTGTGCGTACTTCCACTTCATAAGCCATTTGGTTCAGGTTGTATATATCCTGCCAAGAAACATCAAATGAGTTTTTGCTTACATTCGAGATTGCAATTGTACTTTCTTCAATTGGTCTACAGCTTGGTGCATCTTCGTAATAGATATCATCTATAAAGATATATTTACTCATACTTTCATTATCAAAAGAAAATGCAAAATAATCATCGGTAGTACTAATTGGTAAATAAACAATATACTCTTGATAAGCTGTTGATGAAACATTAACGGTTTTAATCAATGTTTTTGTAGCACTTGCTGTGTTTCCATTCATACTATAGATGCTCAATTTTTCACCGTAGTTACCTGTAAAGTATAAGCGAGCTGAGAAGCGTAAGCGTTTGGTTCCGTTACCTAAATTATCGGTTTCTGGTGAAACTAGGGTAACTTCACCATCATAAGATGAACCTTGATAGGTATAGAAATGTTTTGATCCAGTTTTTGGACCCGTTGTACCAGTATAACCATAAGGATAGGTACTATTAGACCCCGTTCTTAAATAGGTCCAACAGTTCGGTACCGTGTTATTTGAAGAGCCACCTATATCCGCATTTTCAAAACCTTCAAAGAATGAACCCATAATCACGCCACACAAAGTATTGAATTTAACAGGGAATAAAGTCCAAAGTCCATCTGTAGTTCCACATTTACTGCGTATATATACCGTATAACTTGTAGAATGATTTAAACCAGAAATATTAACAGAAGTTGCTGGAGCATTTACGATGCCTGTTTGAACCAAACCGGTAGCGCCTGAACCAGCAGCACCTGATGTGCGAATTTCATATTCATATCCAGTCACTCCTGCTGCCAATGATGCATTCCATGAAATAGTAGCAGATGTTTGGGCAATATTTGCCACTTGGATGTTTGTAGGAAATATACATGGAGACAAATCTTCATAATACACATCATCTACATATACATACGCAGTACCGTTTTGACTGTCAAATGAAAAAGCAAAATAATCATCGGTACCGGCGGGAAGCGGTATAATAAACTCTTGCCAAGTAGTTGTTAACGGGAAGTTATTCTCTAACAAAGTTAAGGTTCCCGTAGCAGTAGGATTATTCATTGTGTATAATCCAAGTTTCTGGGTACTTTGATAAGAAGTAGAGGATACTCTAGCCCAAAAGCGAACTTGTTTTGTACCATTGCCTAAATTGTTCGTTTCAGGAGAAATTAATAGCATTTCATTACTTGTGCTAGGGCGGTAAGTGTAAAAACCTTTACCTGTTCTACCGGCTGATGTTGTGGTATAACCGTAACCCGAAGAAGCCTTATTTAGGTATGTCCAACAATTTGGAATGGTAGGATTTGTGCTACCACCTGTATCAACACCATCAAAATTTTCATAGAAATTAGCTGTATAAACTGGACACAATGTGGTGAATTTAACAGGGAAAGTGGTCCATACTCCTTTATTTGCACCGCAAACTGCTCTTACATATACGTAATAGGTAGTTGCGCCTGATAAGGCATTTGTAGTGGCTGTGGTTGAAGGAGCTGTAGTACTGCCGCTAGCAACAGCACCTGCTGTTCCTGGTGTACCAGATGTACGTACTTCCCATTCATAACCGGTAACTCCCGGAGCCAAAGATGGATTCCAAGTAAAAGTTGCACCTGTGATTGTAATGTTATTCGCTGCTAAATTGACAGGGAAAATACAAGGTGATAAATCTTCATAATACACATCGTCAAGATATACATATGCGGTTCCATTTTGGTTATCAAACGAAAAAGCAAAATAATCGTCTGTAGTTACAGGTAATGGAACGATAAATTCTTGCCAAGTGGTTGTTAAAGGAATGTTGTTTTCCACTAATGATAAAACTCCTGTAGATGTAGGGTCACTCATCGTGTAAACACCTAATTTTTGTGTAGTTTCGTAAGTTGTCGATGATACACGCGCCCAGAAACGTACTTGTTTCGTTCCGTTTCCTAGATTGTTTGTTTGAGGTGAAATCAACAACATCTCGCCCGTTGTATTAGGTCTATATGTATAAAAACCTTTTCCAGATCTTGCAGCAGTAGTTGTGGTATAACCATAACCCGACGATGCTTTGTTAAGATAAGTCCAACATTCTGGTACAGTTGGGTTAGAAAAGCTACCTGTTGCTACAGCGTCAAAACTTTCGTAAAAATTAACTGCTGCTAAAGGCTGCCCAACGGTTACAATGTTAGATGTACTAACACCATTACTATTTGTACAAGTAACAACACAGCGGTAATCTGTATCAGCTGTTTGGTTGGTTACTGTATGTGTGTTACCTGTTGCGTTTGGTATTGGCGACCAAGTACCTAATCCAGCAGGAGAACTTTCCCATTGTAAAGAAATTCCACCTCCTAAAGTATAACTGTTAAGTGTTAAAGTAAAAGGTTGACTTGCACAAGCTCTTGAGCTAGCAGTTGCAGTACCTCCATTTGGTGTTCCGGTACAAGGGATGGTTGATGTAATAATAACAGTACCGTTTCCTGAAGTATCTGGATTTGCAATAAAACCAGATTGCGTGTGATCTCTAGTGATACCACTAGTTACCCCCGCTCCATTAATATAGCCTGATCCGCCACCGCCACCATTACTAGTGTTGCCTGCGACACTTCCGCCACCAGCTCCACCGCCGTACCAGCCACCGCCACCAGCTCCTGCCATATCCAGCGATTGTCCACCCTGCCCGGCTGTACCTGGAGAACCAGAAGTTCCAGCTCCTGCGGCGCCACCTGCAGTTTGGGTTCCGCCTTGTCCTGGATTCGACCCATTACTGTTAACTCCAGTGAGACCGCCACCGCCGCCAACACCAGTACCAGAATTTGAACCACCTCCAGCACCTCCAGCAACTACTATAATGTTGCTACGTACTGCAGCGTCTGTTAATAAACCACTTGAACGGGAAACATGTGTAGCACCACCTCCAGATCCACGAGTTGCACCTCCTGGGTTTGGTCTAGCACCACCACCGTTGTAACCTCCGTTTATATCAGCAGGAAGTCCACCTGTAGCACCGGCTCCACCCACTACAATGTATAGTGTCCCACCTGTGTGCGTATAAGAAACTTTTGAATATCCTCCTATACCACCTTGTGAACCTCCTCCATTAGCCCCCCATACTTCAATATCGTATGTACCCGCCGCTAGCGTAACGCTCTGAACATTTCCTGTATAAGAAAAAGTTTGAGCTATCATTTGGAAACTTGGAAAAAGTAAGCCTAAAATGAATAATATCAAGGTTTTAGTGGTTAACCACCGTATCTTAAACCTAGATAATTGTGTAATTTTTTTCATAAAATACAATATTTAGAATTTGTTGTTTGAACGATAAATTTAAGAGTTTATTTTTAGTTATTTAATTTTTTACATACTATTTTTTAATTTTTAACATTAAAACATGTTTTTTTTATTAAATTAAAAGCAATTATTGCGTTTTCTGTGTGCGGTTAATCTATGGTGTTTGTAAAAGGATTATAGAGTAGGGTAAATAAAATAAAAACAAACAAATTTGTATAGTAAAATAAATTGTTTAATTTTGCACTCCCTTTATTGGGAATGGAATGTTTAATTAAAAATAATTTATTGTGGAAAGTTTAAGCTACAAGACAGTATCAGCAAACAAAGCAACTGTTCAAAAAGAATGGGTTGTTGTAGACGCTGAAGGTCATAACTTAGGACGCCTTGCTTCAAAAGTTGCAATGATTTTGAGAGGTAAGTACAAACCAAGTTATACACCTCACGTAGATTGTGGTGATAACGTAATTGTTATCAACGCAGAGAAGATCAACTTAACAGGTAACAAATTGAATGACAAAACGTACATTCGTCACACAGGTTACCCAGGTGGTCAAAGAGAATTAACAGCAAAAGTAATGCAACAAAAAAATCCTGCATTATTAGTAGAAAAAGCTGTAAAAGGAATGTTGCCTAAAAATAAATTAGGTGCACAATTATTCCGTAATTTAAATGTAAATGTTGGTTCAGCTCACAAACACGAGGCTCAGAAACCAAAAACCGTTAATTTAAACGAAATTAAGTAATGGCAGTTATTCACAAAATCGGTAGAAGAAAAACCGCAGTAGCTCGTGTTTATGTTACAGAAGGTTCTGGTAACATCACAGTGAACAAAAAAGATTTCGCAACTTACTTCCCAACGGCAACTTTACAATACAAAGTAATGCAACCACTTTCTATGACAGAAAATGCAGAAAACTTTGATGTGAAAGTAAACGTGTACGGTGGTGGAACAACAGGGCAGGCAGAAGCTGTACGTATGGCTATTGCACGTGCAATGTGTGAAGTTGACGCAGAAAACAGAGCAATATTAAAACCAGAAGGTCTATTAACGCGTGACCCACGTATGGTGGAGCGTAAGAAATTCGGTCAGAAGAAAGCTCGTAAGAGATTCCAATTCTCTAAACGTTAATATTTTATATTATTATTTAATAAAAAATCTAAGTTTTTGTTGTCGCTGGCTGAGGTCAGAGGTAGTTTAGCATCTAAATGAAGCCTCATAGCAAAGGCATAACGCTTACCGCTTGATGGAACATTGCTAATCACAAGAACGTAAACTATTACAAAAATGGCAAACAAAGTAGAAGTTAAAGAATTACTAGAAGCAGGTGTTCACTTTGGACACATGACTAGAAAGTGGGATCCAAACATGGCTCCTTATATCTATATGGAGCGTAATGGAATCCACATTATTAATCTATATAAAACAGCAGCTAAAATCGAAGAAGCAAACGAAGCTTTAAAGAAAATAGCAGCATCAGGTCGTAAAGTATTATTCGTAGCGACCAAAAAACAAGCAAAAGATATCGTTGCTGAAAAAGCAGCAGCAGCAAACATGCCATACATCACTGAGCGTTGGCCAGGTGGTATGTTGACTAATTTCGTTACAATCCGTAAAGCTGTTAAAAAGATGGCTTCTATCGATCGTATGAAAAAAGACGGTACATTTATGACTCTTTCTAAAAAAGAGCGTTTACAAGTTGACCGTTTACGTGCAAAATTAGAAAAGAACTTAGGTTCTATTGCTGATATGACACGTTTACCGGCTGCATTATTTGTAGTTGATATCAAAGCTGAACACATCGCAGTAAAAGAAGCTCAAAAATTAAACATTCCAGTTTTTGCAATGGTTGATACAAACTCTGACCCACGCGAGGTTGATTATGTAATTCCAGCAAATGACGATGCTTCTAAATCAATCGATAAAGTATTATCTTTAGTAACTGGCGCTATCATCGAAGGAAATTCTGAAAGAAAATCTGAAAAAGAAGAAGCTGCTAAAACTGAAGCACAAACTACTGCACAAGAGTAATCTTAACAGTATCTTAAAGTCGTTATGCTGATGGTTTCCTATTTTTGGGTCTGTCAAATAACGACTTTTTCTATTTAATCAAATAATTAATTTAATTCTCAATAAAATGGCAAATATTACTGCTGCAGACGTAAATAAATTAAGACAAACTACAGGTGCCGGAATGATGGACTGTAAAAAAGCTTTGGTAGAAGCTGAAGGCGATTTTGACAAAGCAATCCAAATTTTGCGTGAAAAAGGGCAAAAAGTTGCTGCAAACCGTTCAGACCGTGAATCTACCGAAGGTGCTGCTGTATCTTTTATCAATGCAGACCAAACAAAAGGTGCAATTATCACTTTGAACTGTGAAACAGATTTCGTTGGTAAAAATGAATCATTCGTTGCATTGGCAAACGAATTGGTAGAAAAAGCAATCAACTTCTCTTCTAAAGAAGAATTTTTGGCTTCTCCATACAATGAATCAATGACTGTTGCTGAAAAATTAATTGAGCAAACAGGTGTGATTGGTGAAAAAATCGAAATCGGTGGTTTCGAAATTTTAGAAGGTGCTTTTGTGGGAACGTATGTTCATGGTAACAAAATCGCTGCTTTAACTGCTTTATCTTCTAAAATTGACAACGCAGAAGCATTGGCAAAAGACGTTTCTATGCAAGTTGCTTCTATGGGTGCAGAAACATTATCTTACAAAGATTTTGATCCAACATTTGTTGCAAACGAAACAGCTGCGCGCATTGCAGTAATCGAAAAAGACAATGAAGAATTGGCTCGTTTAGGTAAAACTTTGAAAAATGTGCCTAAATACATTTCGTATGCACAAATTACAGATGCAGTTTTGGCACAAGCTGAAGAGGATGCAAAAGCAGAATTGAAAGCAGAAGGTAAACCAGAGCAAATTTGGGATAAAATTTTACCAGGTAAAATTGCTCGTTTTATTTCTGATAACACTACTTTAGATCAAGAAAAAGCGTTATTAGACCAAAACTTTATTAAAGACGATTCTAAAAAAGTAGGTGATTATGTAAAAGGATACAACGTAGAAATCGCAGGTTTCAAACGTGTTTCTTTAGGATAATTCGTCATTTTTAATAATACCAAAAACCCCAAATTCAATTGAATTTGGGGTTTTGTTTTATTTTTTATTTTTTCTAATCAAATATTGGAATAATAGGTATACTAAATAAATACCCCCCACTAAGATAATTAATAGAAAAATTTGCCATAAAGAAATAAAATTATCCATAATTTGATGTTTTTAACAAGGTAAATTTAAGCGGTAACGTACAGGAATCGACCAAATTGTAGCAATTCCTTCGTAGAAAAGTACGTAATTTTTTGTTCCTGTAACAGTTGCCCCACCCGCATCAATTGAAACGACTCCTTGTGTAAAACTATATCCCAAGGCAAATCCTGTGAGATAACCTGTTACTGATGATATTGAACCATCTTTAATTACAAGATCAAATTGAAGAGTTGCTCCTCCAAACCCTCCAAAAGCACCAGAATATATACCATCAGCACATCCAAAACTTGTCAAAGGTGGTGTCTGCGGTTTTACATCTATGGAAACTTCTTTACTGTGTTCTTCCTGTAAATTTCTAATAAATTCTCTATATTCTTCAAAGGAAGAGAATACGGCAACTGCTTCATCAGGATTAACATTATCAACGATTTCAGCATTTAAATTAAACTCATTGGCAAGTTCATTAATTTGCTCAATAGGGTCACCAACACGTTTTATTAAATTACTTTCAGAAGTGATGGGGGTGTTTTCTAACTCGTCTGAATCTTGATTACAAGAATATAAACCTGTGGTAGCTAGTACAGCACCAACAATAACTAATGTGTAAAATTTAAGTTTTTTCATTTTCTAAATTTTTAATAATTAAAATGTTAATGTTAGCTAACTATTGTAAAAATAAAAAAAAAAGTAAAACTAAAAAAAGTTAACAAAAAGTTAAATACATGTACTTTTTTTTTTAAAATTGGTCAAAAAAATTGTGCAAGTATTCTGATTGTTACCTTGCAAAGATGGAAACAATTATTTCTTTAACTCTAAAATTTGTATGGTGTTTGTGCCATCGGTCGATTTCCATTTTTGAAACTTGCGTTCGTTTTCCATAATAATCCATGTTTTTGAAAATTCAGAGCCTTCGCTTTTAATCGAAATGTATTTGTCGTCATTCCATTCCCATTTAAAAGGCAATTCATCGTTTCGATCGATCCCTAAAACCGAATAATTCAGTTTCTTTTCGCCATCGCCATTTCCTTTAAATTCCATAGTTCCAACATTGTTCAGAGTAATAGATTGTTCGCCAGGTGTAGTGGTTTCAAATTTTGAAACATTCCAAGTACCCACCATTCGATGTGCACACGATGAGATACAAGTCATCACCATTAATAAAGCCGTAATTTTTGTAAATTTTAAAGTCATTTCTAAATTTTTTATATACTTACAATATAGCTAAAATAAAGCTTTTTTCCAAATTTTATAGGGTGTTTTCTAATGTTTTACATGCCAAGAATGCCAATTTGCCTAAATAAATGATTTTATTGTAACAAAACACTGCAATCATTTACTAATTAAAAAAATAATAATGAAAAACATTTTACTTGCTTGCACTTTGCTTTTTGCAGGTTTGCTGCACGCTCAAAACATAAAGATTGAAGGATTGGTTACTTTTGAAGGTGAACCTATTCCTGAAACTTTTATTACCGTTAAAACAGAAAAGGTTTACCATGCTACTACAAACGATAGCGGCTATTTTATGGTCGAAATTCCTGAAAATGTAACACAATACACCATTATTTGGGAACATTCGCAGTTTAAGGCAGTAACAAAATCATTCCAATACAGTGCAGATGCACCTCTAAATTTAGAATTCACAGAACAGCAAGAAGAAGTACTGAGCGGAATTGTTATTGATCAAACCAATAAAAACATTCGCAGGTTTGCCGATAAAACGGTGGTTGATGTAGAAAATTTGACCGTTTTAAACGCAGGCAGTGTGTTTGATGCAGTGAATAAATTACCCGGAGTGTTGGTTACAGCCAACGGACAAATTGCGCACAACGGAAAACTAGCAACCATTTTTTTAGATGGCGAACCAACAGGTATGAGCGGCGATCAGCTAACCAATTTTCTGAAAAACCTCCCAGCAAACACGGTGAAAAGCATCGAAATTATCGATCGCCCTGGTGCAAAATACAGCGCTACTTTCAACGGAACCATTATCAATGTCATTACCAAATCGGCGAAAATTGAAGGTATTAGTGGTAGTATCACGCAAGAGAATATCGTGAATAGTCGTATTAAAAATAATACTTCGGCACAAATCATGTTCAAAAAGAACAAACTCAGTTGGAATATGAATACGGGTTATACCCACCATGAGGGCAACACCAATTCTTTGAACGAGTTTAGTTATAACAGTAACGGACTTGCTGTAAAAGCCCGCGAAAATTACTGGAACAATGGCTGGTATCAAAACTATTATTTGCGAAACAATTGGCAGTACAAAATCACCGATTTAGCCAACCTAACGTTGAAATATAACTACAACCACACCTACAGCAAACCAAAATCATATGGCACTATGTTTAATGCTTTTGGCGATACTGAGCTTGCCTACAAGCAACAAACTGCCAACCGAAGCAATAACAACATCCACGAACTGCAGTTTATTTATGCGCAAAAACTGGATACTATTGGTACGAATTTCACATTGACCTCAAACACCGAATTTCAAAACAATACAAACAGCAATCAATTGTTTGTGGAAGGTGAAAATGTTTCTACTATTTTGGCTGATAATAACTTTGTGTACAGCCAAACCCGAGCCGATTTTGAAACGCCTTTTAAAGCCGCAAACGGTACTTTATCTTTAGGCGCGCACTACACACATTCGGTTTCTGGCAACAACGGTTCTTATATTTGGGAGCAGGCACGAACCTATATTCCGTATGATTTTAAATACACCAACAAGGCCGCTTATGCAAGTGTTTCCGGAAAAATTAGTTCATTAATGATTTCGGCAGGAGTGCGATTAGAAAACTTAACGTATCAATCAGAAACCGCGGTTGATTCCCTCGATTTAAAGCAAGATTTCACCAATTTGTTTCCAACGGTGAGCTTAAAATATAATTTAATGTCTGGTGTTTATTTAAGCGCGGGATACAGTAAACGCATGAATTTGCCGGGTGCACAATCGTTCAATCCAAACGTGACTTCGCAGAACAGTTTGTTGGTAGCAAATGCAGGAAATCCGAACCTGAAGCCACAAATAAGCCATAACATGAATGCTACCTTAACCGTCTTCGATTATATTTATTTCAATTACAACCTGTCTAAAATGCCGAATCAAAACGTGGTGTTTTACGAAATTGCCGATAATGGTACGTTAGAATCGAAATCGAATAATATAGAAAACGGTTTTTCGCAGAGTTTCAATATGGGATTGCCCATTCCTTACGCCATGTTTACCAAAGGCATTAAGAATATGATTAACGACCGAAACGGATTGAATGTGGATGAATTGTCGTTCACGTATTTGAATGCTGGCTATTTTAAAACCACGTATGATGAGGTAATTCCCGATCGATTTCAAAGAGGTGCGTTTTATATATTTACCTATTCGCAGTTTTATTTGGGCAACAACACACGGGTTTTTGTAACGTATTACAACATGTTTAAAGGTGTGATGAATTTATATGAACTGAACAAACCGGCACAAAACCTGAATATTTCGGTAAACAAGAAATTTATGGATAATAAATTAACCTTGAATGTGGGTATTGACAATGTATTGAATACCGATGGTTTTGATGTGAACGTATTTGGAAACGGTTTGCAAATGCGCACCCAAACCTTAAACGAACGCCGTATGTTTAAAGTGGGATTAACCTTTAACTTTGGATCTTTTAAAGATCAAAACCAACAACTATTCCCACAAGGAACACCACCTTTTAAAACGAATTAGAAATAGAAAAGATAAACCCCAAATTCTAACAATTTGGGGTTTTGATTTATTTTTCGTTTTCCTTGAGAAATCTTAAACGCTCTCCTGTGTCTGGGTCACCAAAAAAATACCATATTTTATATTCAGTGCCTTTTTTATAGACATTCAAGTCAGAAAGAGTGGTTTTATTTTCATACGTGAGAATAAGTTCTGATTTGTTTTCTAACATATTAATTTTCCAATTTCCATTTTGGATCTTATTATCATTATTAGATAAAGCTGAAGGATTAAATAAATCTATTGATTTGTTTGATTGGAAAGAACCATCCTTATTAAAAATGATGTAAATACTATCATTTTCCTCTAGTGATAAATATTTATAAGAAAACTTGTCAAGCTTCCATTTTCCTACTATATCTTCTTTTGAATATTGTACATTTTCAGTTTGAATTTTATTATCAATTCCATATCCTCCATTACATGAAAATAAAATAGTGCAAAGAAAAAAGGTTATTATTACCCTCATAAAATGATTAATATTTGTAAAAGATAAATATAATAAAAAACAATGGAAAAAATAAGATTGTAATAGAGTTTGATTGAAATCTTACTATCAAAAATCATCCCATATTTTCACAAGTTAAGATAAATTAATTATTGAAAATTATTATTAAGTTAGTTTTGGTAGTCGTTGTTATTGAATTTCATAACTAAAAATATGTGTGTTTCCTTTAACGTTTTTAATGTTTTTATAACGTTTAAACTGATGATTTATAATGTTGTATATTGAATCAGGTCTTTTTTTTGAGGTGTTATTTCTGATATAAATATTGCTGTTAACTTCATTTGATTCTTTTATAAAAATTAAAGGTCTTAAATAAAAATCATCAATGGATTCAAAATTTCCGTTAGTATCTATAACACCAATAAACTCAACACCTATATGAATTTCTTCTTTGGGTATTTTTATTTTGTTTGTTAATTCAAATTCTAATAAATTTCTTTTTTGTTGTTTAAATGTAATTGGCTCTGAACTTTCTATTTTGTTTAAATTGTAATCATAAAAATTTATACGTAAGCATATTTCGTAATTTTTAGTTTCTCTTTTTTTATTATATGTTATAAAATCTCTGTTAATAGAAGCGGTGATTTTTTTTATATGGCTACCAATATAGTTTTCGCTAAAAATAACTTTTTCTATAATTTCACGACCAGGTTTAATAGGGGTGGCAGTTACCCGGTTACTAGTTGTTTTTATTTTTATTGGGGTTTTGTTTATATTTATTGTGATTTCGTCTAATAAATTTTCATTTATAAAATTAAGATAAACTGTGTCTTTAACATCATTGACTAAAACTTTCTTAGACTCAAATTCTGGCATTTCAAAAAATAAAGTGTCTGTTGCATTATATTCCAAAATATCAACTATCCCATTTTTATTACTGTAAAAAAGATTATTATTAAAATTTAAACCATAGAAAGGTATTGGGTTATTTGTTTTGCTATCTATTAGTGTGATTTTTTTTTGAGCAAAAATAGAAGTGCTTGCAATTAAGAAACTTACCAGAGTAAAAATATTCAAATTATTCATTTTTATAATTTATTAAAATAAGAAGAAGCTGTCCGAAAAGTCGGACAGCTTTTTTTTGTTGTATTTTTTCTCCAAAATAATTATCTTAGAGTTGCACAAAAAACCAACAATGGCTAAGGTAGTTTTTAAAAATCAAACAGGCAATAGTCCTGAACTTTTTCCGATTAATATTTTTGATAAAATCCCTAATAATCACCCTGTTCGATTAATCGAAGAGGTCGTTAACTCGTTGGATATTAGCAATATAATTAAGTTGTACAAAGGAGGTGGTACCTCTGCATATCATCCAAGAATGATGATTAAAGTGTTGTTTTACAGCTATTTGTCAAACGTTTATTCTTGCCGGAAAATAGCTAAAGCACTCACCGAAAACATCTATTTCATGTACATTTCGGGCAACTCTACGCCCGATTTCCGAACCATTAACGACTTTCGAGGGAAAATATTAAAAAATCATATTCAACAACTATTTGCCGAAGTAGTGAAAATGCTGGTTGAAATGGGCTATGTAAGTCTTGATATTCAGTACATTGATGGAACAAAAATCGAAGCCAAATCGAATCGTTATACTTTTGTTTGGAGAGGTTCGATTGAAAAATACAAGGAAAAATTAGAAGTTAAAATCAACACGATTCTTTCAGATATCGAAAGTGCTATTCAGTCTGATAATCAAGAAATTAACAAAGAAGAATTACCTAAAAGCATCAATTCGGAAGAACTTCGGGAGAAGCTATCGATCTTGAATAAAAAGCTGAAAGAACCCACTAAAAAACAGGCAAAAGAGCTACAAAAACTTCAGGATGAGCATCTTCCAAAATTAGAAAAATACGAAAAAGACCTAGAAACTTTAGGCGATAGGAATTCTTACAGCAAAACCGACCCTGACGCTACTTTTATGCGGATGAAGGAAGATCACATGAAAAATGGACAGCTTAAACCGGCTTATAATACGCAGATTCCAACTGAAAATCAGTTTATTACCCACGTGTCCATCCATCAAAAACCGGGGGATACCACGACTTTGGAATCGCATCTTGATGGTTTTGAAAATCTCTATGGAAAACAAAGCAAAGAAGTGGTTGCCGATGCAGGTTATGGGAGCGAAGAAAATTACGAAATGCTTGAAAATAAAAGCATTAAAGCCTACGTGAAGTACAATTATTTTCACAAAGAAACGAAACGGACGATGAAAAATAATCCGTTTTTGGTTCAGAATTTATTCTACAACAAAGAACAAGATTTTTACGTTTGTCCGATGGGTCAACGAATGGAAAATGTTGGCAAAGGAAAACGAATTTCGAGCAACGGACACGAATCGAAAGTGTCTTATTATCAATCAAAAAACTGTAATAATTGTCCGCTTCGAGAGGAATGTTTCAATGCAAAAGGTAATCGCAGAATAGAAGTCAATCACCGTTTGAATGAGCTTAAAGAAAGAGCGAGAAATTTATTAACGAGCGAGAAAGGGCTGGAACATCGCAGTAGACGCCCTATAGAAGTAGAGGCTGTTTTTGGGCAACTCAAGTACAATAATGATTTTAATAGATTTACATTCAAAGGCTTAGAGAAAGTAGAATTAGAATTTCTACTGATGGCTCTTGGACATAATTTTAGAAAAATGGTGGCTGTAGCAGTTGCGGGAAGAAAAACGGTATTCAAACGCCGTATTTTTGGTTCTAAACTTGTCATTTTTGTCGAATTTAGATGCTATCAGCGGTCTTTATTTCAAAAAAAGCAAGAAATTAACTTTAGTGATGATGTTGAAAAGTTAGTAGTATAACAAAGAGGCTATCCTTTTTGGACAGCCTCTTTAAGTTATATTATGGGTTAAACGCATTTTCTGGTGTCATTTCAGGTCTTCTTCTAAAATGATCAGGTTTCGCTGAACAAGGTCTTGTCAATTTGTGATCGGGTGTGGTTCTTGTTCCTAATATATTGTAGGCACAATCAATAGCACAATTACCTTCGCTATCAGTATATTCAAGGCTACAAGCCCACCCCCAGAATCTATCGCCCCCAAATATTGGAATTCCGCTAGTTTGATAATTCTGTCCAATTTCTAAAAGATTGTGACCATGATCTATAAAACCTTCTATTGAATTTATGTCATCATATAAAAGTATTTCATTTGTTGTGAAATCTTCAATACGCATTTTTAATGTTTCTTTGTTGATGTCAACTATTGACGCAACTTCATTTGTTTGAAGGTCAAAATAGATGTAAACTTTTAAAGCATCATTTATTGTAGCTTCTTTTAATGCAAAATTATTGTTTTCTTCGTCCACAATTATTAATCTTTCTCCTAGTTCAAATGCAGCATATCTTTGCCCTAGTTCATACTCAAAAGAACTGTCTTCAGGATCGCTACTACTCCTTGCGGCAGTCAAATTAGTACTTGATTCTGTATTCTCTTGATTTTGGCTATTGATATCTTCATTACTACAAGAAAATAAACTAGCTGTTACTAAT
Source organism: Flavobacterium sp. CBA20B-1 (assembly GCF_028473145.1). Taxonomy (NCBI): domain Bacteria; kingdom Pseudomonadati; phylum Bacteroidota; class Flavobacteriia; order Flavobacteriales; family Flavobacteriaceae; genus Flavobacterium; species Flavobacterium sp. CBA20B-1. Next base: position 2,305,230 of record NZ_CP092370.1, on the reverse strand, counting down.
GTTGCACCAATTATGCAAAGTGCTAAATGTTTAATTTTTTTCATAATTAATTCAATTAAAATAATTTAAAATATGTTTTTGTTAGCTAACTGTTGTAAAACTACAAAAAAAAAAAAAACTAAAAATAGTTAACAAAAAGTTAAATTTACTTTTTTGGTGTATAACTTAGTACGCTGTTTATAATAGGGCATATAAAAACCTAATATCTTTGTGAAGATAAATATAATAAAAAAACAATGGAAAAAACACGTTGCAATTGGGTTTCTAACGATGAATTGTATATTAAATATCATGATGAAGAATGGGGAAAACCTGTTTATGATGACAACGTTTTGTTTGAATTTTTGGTACTAGAATCTTTTCAGGCGGGGTTAAGTTGGATTACGATTTTAAAAAAGCGTGAAAATTTCCGTACAGCTTTTGATCAATTCAATTATAAAAAAATAGCAAAATACAATCCGGAAAAAGTGGAAGAATTGTTGCAAAACGAAGGAATTATTCGTCATCGTGGTAAAATTGAAGCTACCATAAACAACGCACGCGTTTTTCAGGAAATTCAACAAGAATTTGGTTCGTTCTCTGACTATTTATGGAAATACGTTAACGGTAAACCGATTGATAATAAACTGAAAAGCATAAAAGACGCTGTTGCAAAAACCGAAATATCAGATGCCATTGCAAAAGATTTAAAAAAGCGTGGTTTTAAATTTATGGGATCTACCACCGTTTATGCTTTTATGCAAGCGGTGGGAATGGTAAATGATCATATTACAGAGTGTTTTTGCTATAAAAACCACTAATGAAACTCACTAAAAAACAAATCGTATTTATATTGTTAGGAGGTGTTTTTATAACAAATGCCATTGTTGCCGAATTAATTGGTGGCAAACTAATAAACGTTGGTCCTTTTATTCTGAGTGTAGGTATTTTGCCTTGGCCTATCGTGTTCGTGGTTACCGATTTAATCAACGAATATTTTGGAAAAGAAGGCGTAAAAAAACTTACATATTTAACAACTGGCTTAATTTCCTATACGTTTTGTATGGTTTTTTTGGCGATACAAATTCCGACCTCTAATGTTTCTGCAGTCAGTTTCAGTGCTTTTCAAGAAGTGTTTGGGCAGGGTTTGTGGATTATTATTGCCAGTATTATTGCTTTTGTGTGTTCGCAACTGATAGATGCAGCTTTGTTTGTGTTTTTTAAAAAGCGAACAGGTAGCAAAATGATTTGGCTTCGCAGCACCGGGTCAACCGTGATTTCGCAGTTGTTTGATAGTTTTATTGTAACCGGAATTGCCTTTTGGCTCACCGGCAAGCTTAGTTTTCAAGATTATGTGAATATGGCAGCAACGGGGTACTCCTTTAAGCTTCTATTAGCTGTTGGCTTAACGCCATTGATCTACTTGGGGCATTACCTCATTAAGAACTTTTTAGAAAGAGAATCAAGTGTTTCATCTTCGTAAACAACCTGTAACTGCCTAATTAAAATTTGCATCACATGGGTAACTTATTAGAACCATAAAACCCTGCTGTAAAGTCGATATTTTGGATGTAATTGAAAATAAACACCTCGAAGTGTAGCATTTAATGTATCGTATCTACTAACGCTTATGCTTTTACACAAATTGAGGAATGGTAAAAATTCAAGCTGTCCATTTCATATAATTTTATCTTTTTATAGTTGATAATTTATTTTTTTTAATATATTGATGTTTCTTAGATTCAATTAATATATGCTTAAAAAAAGCCAAAGCGCTAAGCTTTGGCAATGTTAATTGTTAAAAAAATATTACTTCAACGCATTAATTGCATTGTTATAATCAGGTTCTTGGGTAATTTCAGGAACTTGTTCGTTATAAACCACTTTTCCTTCTGGGTTAATCACCACAACAGCTCTGCTCATTAATCCGTTTAAAGGACCATCGGTCATTTGTACGCCGTAAGCATTCGTGAAATCGTTGGTTTTAAAATCCGATAATGTTTCCACATTCTGCAATCCTTCAGCTGCGCAAAAACGGTTCAATGCAAACGGTAAATCTTTAGAAATACATAAAACAACTGTATTGTCAACAGCCGAAACTTCTTTATTGAATGTGCGAACCGATTGTGCACAAACACCTGTATCAACACTTGGAAAAATATTTAAAACCACATTTTTTCCTTTGTAATCACTCAATGATTTTTCAGATAAATCTGTACTTGTTAATTTAAAATCGGGTGCCGTTGCCCCTACTTCAGGTAAATTTCCTGCGGTATGAATTTGGTTGCCTTTAAATGTAATCTGTGCCATAATTTCAATTTTTGTTTTTATAAAATTACAGCTATTTTTAAATATAGTCCCTACTGCTTGTGAAACTTTTTGTTTAATTAACACCTAATTGGTCAGTGAGCCTGTGGTTGCTGAGCTTATCGAAGTATCGAACTGCCAATATAATTTATTAAATCATTAACTTTAAAGTATCATAAATTCGTGTTATCTTTGTAATTTAAAACAATTCTATATAAGTTGTTTATTTGCAAGTCTTTAAACAACCATTAAGATACAAAAAATGAAGTTAGACAGAAAAGAAATATTAGCTGCTTTAGAAACGATTTCTGTTGCAGGCGAAGGTAAAAATATGGTACAAAGCGGTGCGGTACAAAACGTAATGACTTTTGGCGACGAAGTGGTGGTTGATGTAACATTGCACACGCCGGCTTTACATATTAAGAAACGTGCCGAAGTGGATATTATGAAAGTTATTCACGAAAAAATCTACGATAAGGCCAAAATTAAAGTAAATATTAAGGTTGAAACTCCGGAAAAACCTGAAATCAAGGGAAAATCAATTCCGGGAATCAGCAATATCATTGCGGTGTCATCGGGTAAAGGTGGCGTAGGAAAATCAACCATTACAGCTAATTTAGCAGTTACTTTGGCTAATATGGGTTTTAAAGTTGGTGTTTTGGATGCCGATATTTATGGTCCATCCATGCCGATAATGTTCGATGTGGAGAAATCGAAACCTATTTCGGTTGATGTGAACGGAAAATCGAAAATGAAACCTATTTTAAGTTATGGTGTGGAGTTGTTATCAATCGGCTTTTTCACAAGTCCTGACCAAGCAGTAATTTGGCGCGGACCCATGGCTTCTAAAGCATTAAATCAAATGATTTTTGATGCAGATTGGGGCGAATTAGATTTTCTTTTATTAGATTTACCACCAGGAACGGGCGATATTCACTTGTCATTAATGCAATCGTTGCCCATTACCGGTGCAGTTGTAGTAAGCACACCGCAAGCTGTTGCGTTGGCAGATGCACGAAAAGGAGTATCTATGTTTATGGCAGAAAGCATCAATGTTCCCGTTTTAGGTATTGTTGAAAACATGGCCTATTTTACACCGGAAGAATTACCGGAAAACAAATATTACATTTTTGGGCAAGAAGGTGCAAAAAACTTAGCTTCTGATTTAGAAGTTCCGTTTTTGGGCGAAGTGCCTATTGTGCAAAGCATACGCGAAGCAGGTGACTACGGTCGTCCGGCGGCATTGCAGAACCAATCAATCGTTGCTGATGCTTTTGTAGAAATTGCACGCAATGTGGTATCGCAAACCGTTTTAAGAAATGAGTCGCTTCCACCAACCGAAGCAATTAAAATTACAACAAAGGCAGGTTGTTCTGCTGTAAAAAATTAAATTAACCATCGATTGTTCGATATCAATCTAAAAAATATGGCTTCAGAAACTATAAAACAGAATGTAGAAAAAGCGTTAGAAGAAATCCGTCCGTTTTTAAAATCAGATGGTGGCGATATCAGCTTGATTTCTATCGAAGACGATAAATATGTAAAGGTGCGCTTAGAAGGTGCTTGCACTTCTTGCAAAATCAATCAAATGACTTTGAAAGCGGGCGTGGAAACGACCATTAAAAAATATGCACCCGAAATTGAAACGGTAGAAAATATTCCCGCCGTTGTTTAAAAAAATACAAAAACAAAATAGTGGTAAGTAATGATATTTATCACTTTTTTTGTGCTTTTAGTTCTTTAATTTTATATAAATTTTACTTTTATGATCGAAACAGATATACTGATAATTGGTGCCGGACCCACAGGACTTTTTGCTGTGTTCGAAGCCGGATTATTAAAATTACGCTGTCATATTATAGACGGACTACCGCAACCAGGTGGTCAATTAACAGAATTATATCCTAAAAAACCAATTTTTGATATTCCCGGTTATCCATCGGTTGGTGCTGCTGAATTAATTGATAATTTAATGGAGCAAATTAAGCAGTTTGAGCCTGGTTTTACCTTAAACGAAGTTGCTGAAAATATTGAAAAACTAGAAGACGGCACTTTTATCGTTACCACCAACAAAGGCACACAACATCATGCAAAAGCAGTAGCAATTGCGGGCGGTTTGGGCAGTTTTGAACCACGCAAACCGGTTATTGAAGGATTGAATTTCTATGAAGATAAAGGTGTGGAGTATTTTGTGAAAAATCCGGAGCAATTTAGAGGTAAAAACATTGTGATAAGCGGCGGCGGCGATTCTGCTTTAGATTGGAGTATCTTTTTAAGCGAAGTAGCTAAAAGCGTGACATTGGTGCACAGACGAAACGAATTCCGCGGAGCTTTAGATTCTGTAGAAAAAGTGCAGGAATTAAAACATCAAGGCAAAATCAATTTGATAACGCCAGCCGAAGTAACCGAAATTCACGGAAACGAACATGTAGAGGCCGTAACTTTATCTTTTGGTGGTGATACCGCTTCTAGAACCATTAAAACCGATTATTTTATTCCATTGTTTGGTTTAACGCCAAAATTGGGTCCTATTGCAAACTGGGGATTAGAAATCGAAAAAAATGCCATTAAAGTAAACAACGCACTTGATTATCAAACCAATATAGAAGGTGTTTATGCCATTGGCGACATCAATACCTATCCGGGTAAATTAAAATTGATTTTATGCGGATTTCACGAAGCTACTTTAATGTGTCAAAGTGTTTATAACCGTATAAATCCAGGTAAAAAATATGTGTTGAAATACACCACTGTTTCAGGTATCGACGGTTTCGACGGAACACGTAAAGAAGCCGAAAAAGCGGTTGTAAAAGCGATTGATTAATCCATCTAAATAAAAAGTAAAAGAGTATGTTCAAAAGCATACTCTTTTTTTGTAACATTTCATTAAAAAAACTACTTACTAAATAAAAAAACATGACATTTAAACAACTTGCTGGCTTGGAATGGAAAGCCACGATTCGAAAAGGAGCGGTTACACAACGTGTTTTAATGGCATTGGGTAAAGGTTATTTCGGACTTTGCTATTTGGTAATTATGACAGGCATGGTTGCTGGATTGTTTAAACTAGCCGAAGAAGAAGGATTGGATCCGTTTCAGGGCTTTTTTAAATATGCCATTTACTTGTGGTTGGGCGATTTGGTAATTCGTTATTTCTTTCAAAAAATGCCAACCACTTTGGTAAAACCCTTGCTGATACAAAATATTCGCAAAAAAACGATTGTTAGTTATTGTTTAACCAAATCGGCTGTATCATTCTTTAACTTTGTGAACCTGTGTATGGGTGTTGCGTTGTTTTTAATGTTGGCGTTTGATTATGAAATAGGTATTACAAACAGCATTTTATTTGCTTTATCGTTCACGGTTTTCTTTTGGGCAAACAACTTTTTGGTGCAACTTTTAAACCATATAAACAAATTCGCATTGCCTTTTTTAGTGCTTTTTGCAGCTGTTTTAGCATTAGATTATTTTAAATATGTAGAAGTAACGGCATACACCAAATATTTCTTTGAAGCCATTTACAATTATCCATTTTTGTTAGCAGTGATGGTTGTTTATTTATTGGTTTTAGTCGTTGCATGTTATCGTTTTTACTTTAAAAATTTATCGTTAGATAGCGCCGTTGTTGTTAAAAAAGAAACTTACACTTATTACGAATTAAATTTTTTAAACCGATTTGGCAAGTTGGCTCCGTTCTTAAAAACCGATATAAAACTGCTCACCCGCAACAAACGCACCCGAACTGTATTGCTTATGAGTGGCGTGTTTTTATTATACGGATTATTGTTTTTCACCATGGACATGTATAAAGGCAGTAGCTTTTTCATCATATTGGCTTCCATCATGATTACGGGTGGTTTTATGATGCTTTTCGGGCAGTATGTACCAAGTTGGGACAGTGGTTATTTCCCGTTAATGATGACACAAAATGTTCCCTACCGTCAATATTTAGAATCGAAATGGTTAATTATGGTTTTGGGTACCTTAATCTCCACTATTTTGGCAAGTTTCTACTTATTTTTTGGGTTGCAAACCTATTTGATTATTGTTGCAGTGGGTTGCTATAACATTGGTTGGAACTGTTATATGTCGCTCATTACCGGCGCATTTGTTCGCACTAAAATCGATTTATCGAGTAATAAAAATGCGTTTGGCGATTCAAAAGCCTTTAATGTTCAAACTTTGCTTTTAAGTATTCCAACAATTGCAATTCCTATGGTGTTGTATTTGCTACTAACCAGTTTACTATCGTTTAATATGGCAATTATTGCTTTTATAATCATTGGTTTAATTGGTGTATTGTTGAAAAAAACAATGTTTAATTTGATAGAAAATCTTTATAAATCACAAAAATATAAAACCATACAAGCATATAAATAGTTATGATACAAGTAGATAAATTACGAAAAACCTACGGTGGCACTACCGTTTTAAATATAGAAGAATTAGAGATTCCCATGGGGCAAAGTTTTGGTTTGGTAGGAAACAATGGCGCGGGAAAAACCACTTTTTTTAGTTTACTGCTCGATTTAATTGAACCATCGCAAGGTTTTATTAAGAACAACGAAGTAATTGTGAACAAAAACGAAAATTGGAAAGCTTTTACCACTGCGTTTTTAGACGACAGTTTTTTAATTGGATACCTTACCTGCGAAGAATATTTTTATTTTTTAGGAGAATTGCGCAACCAAACCAAAGAGCAAGTCGATGCTTTCTTGGTTACATATGCCGATTTTTTTAACGATGAAATTTTGGGTAAAAACAAATACATCCGCGATCTTTCTAAAGGAAATCAAAAGAAAGTTGGAATCATTGGAACATTAATTGGCAATCCAAAAGTGATTATTTTAGATGAACCGTTCGCTAATTTGGATCCCACTACACAAATTCGTTTAAAAAAGATTTTACGAAATATTGCCGATACCCAACAGACAACCTTGTTGGTTTCAAGCCATGATTTGAATCATACTTTTGAAATTTCAGACAGAATTGTTTGTTTTGAACGCGGAAACATCATTAAAGATATTCACACCAAAGAGTATTCGTATGAAGAATTAACAGCGTTTTTTGATGTGGTTGTTTAATTTGTTTTAAATGTAGATTCACCCTGCATATTTTCAAGAACCTTTTAAGTATCAAAAAAAAAACGAGCTCTATAAAAGCTCGTTTTTCTATTAATTATCGCCGTCTAGCAATCTACCTAAACCACCTAAAATGCTTCCTTCTCCCTGCGATTTACCACCAGCGCTTGGAGCATGGGCAATGATTCTATCGGCTAATCTGCTAAAAGGCAACGACTGCACATATACAGTGCCTGGTCCTTGAAGGGTTG